>JACQGN010000325.1 GCA_016199545.1 Betaproteobacteria bacterium
CGACGCCGAGTTCGGCAGTATTCCGTATTCCGCTCGACGGCTCGGCGCCGAGCGCGTTGAAGACCGCGGGCAGCCCCATCGACCCGTTCTCGTTTCTCGAGGGCGAGGACGGTTTTCTCAATGTCCTCCTGCGCTCGAACGGCAGGGGCGACGGCATGTGGGCCGCAGAGGTCAATTCCGGCGACATGGCGCTCCTGCGCGTGCCGCTTGCCGGTTTTTCAGACGGGCGCGACAGCGCGCCGGCCGAAAGTTACCGCGCGCTGCCCAAGGCGAACGGCCATGCAGTCCAGAACCGCTACATCGGCTCGTATCTCCTCTACGGCACGGGCGCGGGCTGGCGGCGCCCACAGACCACGCTCGACTCCGAGGTCTACGCCATCCGCTACGCGGCTGACACGGATGCGCACAAGGTTCCGCTCGCGCACGGCGTCGATCGCATCGAAGCGCTCGGCGCGGGCGCGGTGGTCATCGGCACCGACGGCCGCGATCTGCACTTCACGAGCGTGCGGCTCGCGCAGCGGGCCGAAGCCGCCGACCGCTACACGCGCGTGAATGCCGCGCAGGGCGAAACGCGCAGCCACGGTTTCTACTACAAACCGGAAAACGAACAGGAAGGGCTAGTGGGCCTGCCCATCATCGGCGGCGGGCGCTCCGCGGCGCAGCACCTGCGGCGCGAGTCGGCTGCGCTCCTCTACCTGCGCAACCAGTCGCTCAAGCTGAGCGAACTCGGCACCCTCGACTCGCGTCCTGGCGCCGCCGGCACCAACGACGGCTGCCGCGCTTCCTGCGTGGATTGGTACGGCAATTCGCGGCCGCTTTTCCTGCGCAATCGCGTCTTCGCCCTCATGGGCTACGAGATCGTCGAGGGCCGCCTGGCAGGCGCCAGGATCACGGAAGTGAAGCGCATCAGCTTCGCGCCGCGGTCGGGCGATTATTGACGATGAATTGTCGTGCGTCAGGCTGACAGCGGTCCCCTTCGTGGCAGTGTTATGCTGATCGCCAGGGTCCACGGCGGGGGACGGCGATGCCTGATTATCAAGAGGGTTCGAAGAACGCGTGCGACTGTTTCGCCGGGCGCCGTGGTCTTGATTACCCACAGGTGGCTCGCTCAAGCCTGCCCTTGATCATTTCGCTCAGCTTGATCGTTGCTCTGGGCATCGTTCCACGAGCCATGGGCACTCCGCCGGATGCCGTTCGCCATGATCCGGCCCTGAGTCGTCTTTAGACTGAGATTGAGCGCCTGGCGCAAACGGCCGGCGGCACCGTGGGAGTCGGCGCCCACCATATCGAAACCGGCCGGGAGATCTACGTGAATCGCGCCGAGCGGTTTCCGATGGGCAGCACCTTCAAGATCCCCCTGGCAGTGCAGCTTCTGGCTCTGGTGGATCAGGGCATGGTGTCTCTCGACAAGCCCATTACCGTGCAAACAAGCGACCTCCGCCCGGGGAGCGGCACGCTTGTGAAGCTGTTCGACGAGTCCCGGCCCGCCTGGTCGCTTCGGCAACTCCTCGAACTCATGCTCATCAACAGCGACAACAGCGCGACCGACATCATATGGAAGGAAGCCGGGGGGCGCGAGCCCGTCATGGGGCGCCTGGCATCGCTCGGCATCCGCGGAATGTCAGTCGACCGGCCTACCGCTCTGCTTCTTGCTGCAGTTCTGGGTATTGAACCACCGCCGCCGGAAGCCGAGCGGTCCCTGGCGCGATTTAAGGAGTTGATCCGGACGGTTTCGCGGACAAAGCGGGATGCTGCGGCGGCCGCATTTTTCAAGGACCGCCGCGATAATGCGACTCCGGAAGCAATGGTTGACCTCCTCGTCAAGATCTGGCGCCAGCAGGCATTGAGTCCCGACCAGTCGGCGCGCCTGCTCGACATCATGTATCGATGCGCCACCGGCAGGGGACGACTCAGGGGGATGCTGCCGCGGGGCGCGAAGGTCGCTCACAAGACCGGCACGCTGCGTATCGGCGTCACGAACGACGTCGGAATCATTCCGCTTCCGGGCGGCGCGGGGACCGTCGCCATCGCCATCTTTATCCGGGAGTCGGCAAGTGATCTCTCAACCCAGGAACGCACGATCGCTGAAATCGCGCGGGCAATCTACGACTATTTCGTGTCCAATCCAGTCTCCCCAAGCGTAAGCGTCCGGTCGCCAGCGCTTTGACGCGGCAAGAAACTGGGATTTGATCGCGATTTTTCCGCAGCAGCCCGATCACACATCGCCGCCGGGAAACGTCTAAACGGTTGTACTCGTCAGCGCCTCTTGTGCAATGCACAGAGTGGTAAACTACCGCCTTACTGGCGGGGTTTTGCGATGAACAAAACTGCTATCGACGATTCGCTTCAAATTCTGTCAACTGACGCGTTGTCGGGACTCAGAACCCTGCCTTCAAAGCTGGTGCAGGTTGCGCTCACGTCACCACCGTTTTATTTGCTCCGGCGATACGGAACTTCAATCGCCTGGCCGGACGGCTGGGAAGGGGAGTTGGGACATGAACCGCATCCCAATGACTTCGTCCGACATCTTCTAGAAGTTTTTGACGAGGTCTGGCGCGTACTGCGAGACGACGGATGCCTGTGGGTCAATCTCGCGGATACATTTAACAACAAGCAAGGCAAGAAGGGCACGACCAATGCCCCGAATGGCTCGGAAGGCCGTTTCGCTGCGGGTGGCCGAGGTTATGCCGAGTCGCTGCGCAAACAACCTGAGTTTTTCAAACACTACGTTGCTGGCGTCGGGCACAAGTCAGAGATGGGCGTTCCATTTCGATTTCACCTTGCGATGACAGATCCGGAATTCCGTGCATTCGTCGGGGCACGGGAAGGCCCTCAATGGATCTGCCGCCGGACGGTAATCTGGGCAAAATCACTGGTGCAACTGGAATCCCAGAAGGCGGAAGGGAACGCCATGCCAGAGCCGACGTTAGACCGACCGTCACGCAATTACGAGTTTGTCTTTCTGTTCTCCAAGCAACCGCTCTACTACTTCGACCGAACCGCCATTGACGTTCCTTCCCGGTCAAGCTATCGCACTGGCGATCGCACCAACAGCGGTTCTGTGTGGGAGACACGCGATGAGTCCGCCATGACCGCTGATACGGACGCCATCTGGCGCGTTAATCCGGAGGCGTCCCCGTACCGCCATGTTGCGATGTGGCCACGTGCGTTAGTTCGTCAAATGCTGCTCCCGACCACCCGCGCCGGCAACTTTGTACTGGATCCCTTCGCTGGTAGTGGAACGACAGGCGAAGTCGCATTGGAGCTTGGACGGAAGGCGATTCTGATCGAATCGTCCGGCCTGTGCCAAGAAGCGCTAGCTGATCGGCTCCAAGCACTGAACGGTAGCCTGTCGTTATAGCGGCGCAAAATCATGGCCCCCGAAGATGAGGGCGTGGCAGAAGTCTCCGATCGTGCTCGGCATGCTCTCGCAAGAGCCTTCGGCGCAGAAAACCGTGGGCGTCTTGTTGACCGATACTTCGATGGTGCTGGTGAGGTAACTTGTGCAAACGCCTGGCGGCACATCTACCGATTATTGTTGTGGATCGACCGAACCACCGCTCTCGCGCACTGCTACGAATCCGATAAGGCGCAGCCCGGCCGCGTTTGGTACGCCCGTTCGCTTGCCTTTCACGACTGGATTTCAACCGCGCTTGGTGTCCCACCGTCCGATCTTGGGGAACGCATCGATTGGCTTTTTCGCGAAGCTGTGAGGGACCTCGCCAACCGAGTCTTGGCAACTCGTACTGCTGCCTACGAAGCACAACGGGGGCCATATCAAGGCCGTGGATTTCCCGAGCCTGGCGAAGATGCAGAGTTGGTGGGCATCGTTAAAGATGCGCTTGGACGATGGATCAATCAAGCCGTTCCAGAAGAGGCGTTTCGCGTTCTCACACGGCGGCTCTACGTGTACATGACTCAGGAGAACAAGCGTAGAAACCTCGTGGGAGAGGGGTTTGAAGACGTCGTTGCAGGGGTGGTTGGGCGCCTTCCCGTGTCCCGCAGACTCGAAATTCGGAGTCGGACAGCGCTCCATGAACTGCCCGGATTCCACGCACCTGCGCCAAATGAAAAGGCGAAGAAAGTGGACCTTGCGTTTGTGCGTGGCAAGAACCGAATCCTTGTCAGTGTCAAGTGGAGCATTCGAGCCGATCGTGAAGAACAGTTTCAGAGTGACTTCGAGTCGTATGCAAGACTCGAATCGGCGGGTCGGGACTTTGGATACACGCTCATAACCAATGAATTCGACGCGGCTCGCCTGAAAGCAGCATGTGAGCGCCGAAAACAGAATGCTTCGTTGTTTACGGATGTCGTGCATATTTGCCCTGAAGCTGTATTGGCTGCTTATGGGAACGCCAGGCAAGGGTCCGTGAATGACCTTCGCGCCCATATTTTCAGCGGCCGTTTGATGAGTCTCGACAATTGGCTCGACCAGAAACTGGCGTCACTGTGACCAAGATAACAAATGAACTTGGTATGCCCCAATCGACTCGTGGTAATTCTGCCGGCGAAGTCATGGACGTGAGGCTGCTGGGGCCGGGATTTTTTGCCGAAGTGCGCGGAGTCGGGCTCGCCGATGTCGCCGAGCGGGATGACGCGTACGCTTTCGTGCGCGCGGCGTTCGAAGAGCACTCGGTGCTGCTCTTCCGCTGCCAGCCGATCACCGATGAACTTCAGGTCGCATACTCGAAACGGTTCGGCCCGCTGGAGGTTGCCAAGGTTGCGTCACTTGGCGAGGGCACACCGTTCAGCATTCTCACCAACATCGATCGCACGACCGGCAGGCTGATGCCGCCCGATCACAAGGAGGCGCTGCGGGCGCGCGCCAATCAGTTGTGGCACACGGATAGTTCATACAAGGAGACGCCGGCGCTCGCATCCGTGCTCTCCGCCCGGACGATCCCTGCGACCGGCGGGGAAACCGAGTTTGCGTCCATGCGGCGCGCCTGGGAACGGCTGCCGGAAGCAACGCGCGCGCGGCTTACCAACACCGTCGCCCACCATGACTACGCGCATTCGCGCGGCAAGATCGCGCCGCACCTTGCTTCGGAGCGCGAGAAGGACGCGTTACCGCCGGTGCGCTGGCCGATGCGCTGGCGCAATCCGGTGAACGGCCGCGATGCGCTCTACATCGCATCGCACACCTGCGCCATCGAGGGCATGCCGCGGGGAGAAGCGCTGACGCTGCTCGATGAATTGGTCGCTCTCGCAACCGCTCCGGGCTGCACCCATCTCCACGCCTGGGCGCCCGGGGATGTCATCATGTGGGACAACCGTGCGACGCTTCATCGCGGGCGTCCCTGGCCCGATGACAAGCCACGCCACATGGTGCGCACCACGATCTCCGCGACGGATGCCGATGGGCTGGCGGACATGCGAGAAAGGAAGAAGGCAGCGTGAGGTTCCAGAATGCTGCTCACTTGCTGTAATGATAGGGTCACGATCGCACCGTCATTCGCCGCGGTCTCTCCACGGAAAACGTAGGTTGGGATAAGCGCAGCGCATCCCAACGATCAACCGCACGTGTTGGGGTTCGCTTCGCTCACTCCAGCCTACGAAATTGCGAGATTCATTCACGACGCGCTCGCGCCGTTCACGCCCGGCCCGAGAGTTTGCGGCCCCGCTCCAGCGCCGCAAATGACTGGGTGGGCGCCGGCATGAGCCAGCGGAATCCCTTGTTGAGCAGGGTGTCCACGTTGCCGCTGTCCACATGCGGATGGCCGCAGGCGACATTGTGTTCCTTGCAGATCGCGAGGATCTCATCGATCGCAGCCGCGACCGGTGGATGATCGTACTGCCGCGGATACCCCATGTCCTGCGACAGGTCGCCCTCGCCGATCAGCACCACCCCGATTCCCGGCACTTCTTTCAACATGCGCGGGAGATTCTTTATTGCGCGCACTTCCTCGCACATGATCACCACCAGCACCTCGCCCCTGGGATTGAGCGGCCAGACATCGGCGCGCCCGTAATACTCCGGCTGGGTGATCCCCCAGTAACGCGCAGCGGTGCGCGGTGCATCGCCGCGCTGCCCGGGCGGCTCAAAGTATGGCGCGGACGGCGGACGCGGATAGCGGCAGGCCGCGACGGCGTTGCGCGCTTCTTCCACCGTGCTGACGTGCGGCCAGATGATGCCGTAGACCCCGATGTCCAGCACCTGCTTGGCGACCCACTGGCTCATCTCGCCGCCGTTGGGCGGGATCCGCACCATTGGCGCCACCGCCGGGGCGAGACTGCCGGATTGCACGATCTGGCGCCGGTCGAGCATGTACTGCATGCAGTCGCGCAGCAGGCGGATGTCGTAGGGGTTGTGCTCCATCTCGAACACCACCCCGTCGTAGGGCGCGGCGGCGATCGACTGTGCCGCGCCGATTTCCAGCGCCGAGAACGTGACGAACGCGGGTTTGCCCTGCTCCAGCGCCTTGATCGCGCTGTTCAGACGGGGAATTTCAGCCATGCCATTGCTCCTTTTCCGATTGCTTCAAGCAAACTGCAAACTGCCAAGGGCTCCTGCCACGGAGAACACAGAGTCCACAGAGAAGAACGACGGCGCAGCGCGCGATCACCTGCCCAGCGCCAGGACCTGCGGAAACGTTGCACTGACAGGTAGGGTGCATCCAAGTCTGTGCCCTTTCTCTGTGATCTCTGTGATCTCTGTGGCCAATGCCTTTCAACGAAGTGTCAGCCACGCTCGCCGACGATGGTCACACCGCCGTCGGCGACGATCATTTGCCCGGTGACGAACGACGCGGCCTGCGAGGCAAGAAATACCGCGACGCCGCCGATGTCGATCGGATCGCCGATGCGCCGCAACGGCGTCAGGGCCTCGCGCGCCTTGCGCCGCTCGTCGTTCTCCCACAGCGCACGCGCGAAATCGGTGCGGATCAAGCCCGGCGCGATGCAATTCACGCGTATGTTATTCGGCCCCCATTCGCACGCCAGCGCGCGGCACATGCCGGCTTCGGCAGCCTTGGACGTGGCGTAGAGACCCAACTGGCTGCTCCCGCGCAGCGCCCCGATGCTCGAGATGATGATCATCGCGCCGTCCCTGCGCTCCGCCATCTGCGGCAGCACCATGTTCGCCAGCCACATCACGCTCTTCACATTAGTCAGCATGATCTTGTCGAACACCTCATCCGAGGCGTTGAGCATCGGCCCGAAATAAGGATTCGTCGCGGCGTTGCAGACCAGGGCATCGATGCGGCCCCATTTGCCCATCACCGTTTCGACCAGGCGCGTGAGTTCCTCCTTCTGCCCGACGTTGCACGGCACGGCGAGCGCCTCCTGGCCGCGCGCCGCAAATTCCGCGCGCACTTTTTCGCACGCGTCGGCCTTGCGGCTTGAGATCACCACCCTGGCGCCGGCATTCGCCATCTGCTCGGCAATCGCCTTGCCGATGCCTTTCGTCGAACCCGTCACCAGCGCCACTTTTCCTGCAAGATTGAACATGAGTCATCCTCCCGGCCGTGAATAATGAATCGTGAGCGGTGAATAGTAAAGGCAGTTTCAGGCTCAGGCACAGGGCGAAAACGAGACTCGATCAGCGCTGCGGAATCGTCCAGAGGTAGATCGGCCGCGCCCGGCCCTCGCTCACCACGCGCACGGTCTCGAGCGGTTTCCAGTCGCCCATGTCGTGCCAGTGCGAAACGATGCGGGTGCCTGGTTTGAGATGGCTCAGGAGCCTGGGGCGCAACTTCAGGTTGAGATCGGGATAGAGGAACAGCATCACCACCGTCGCAGCGCCGATCTCGGTCGCGAAGAGATCTTCGTTCCGGAACTCGATACGGTCGGCCACGTCGGCTGCGCGCGCGTTCTCGCGGCTCTCCGCAATGCGCCGGGGATCGATATCGACGCACACACCGCGCGCCCCGCGCTCGCGCACCGCGGCGATGACGATGCGCCCGTCGCCGCACCCGAGGTCGTACACGACATCGCGGGCGCTCACTTGCCCCAGCCGCAGCATGGCCCGCACCACCGCTGGCGCGGTGGGGTCATAGCGCACGTCGGGCGCGCGCAATGCCGGCGGCGCAGTGGGTGCGGGCTGCGCGTGGCCGGCGGGCGCGAACGAGCTCGCCGTAACCCCAGCAAAACACAGCACGCAATTCCCGACAAAGGCAAGCATCGGGCGCGCAGCCGCAATCAAGCAGCGTACCGACTTCATGAGTAGAACCGCAGTGCGGCGCTTACTTGCCGGACTTCATACGCAGGCGCATGCGCTCCCACGCGGCATAGTTGCGCGAGGCATGCTGCGCGGGAAACTGCGGCGCCTGCGTCTCGATCCAGCGGAACGGCGCGCGCCCCTTCTGGAAGAAAGCATGACAGGTACCCACGCCCGTCCACGCAAAATCTCCCGGGCCCAGGTGGTGGCGCCGCCCCTCGATTTCGATATCGGCCTCGCCTTCGAGCGCGAGATAGACTTCCTCGACCGCGTGGTCGTGACGGCCGCGCACGCCGTTCTCGGCCAGTTCACCGCGCATCATGAAAAAGTGCTGCGCGCCGAATTCCCGCTCCATGAAACGATGAACGATGAGCCCGCGGATGCCCGAGCCATCGCGGATCATCGGTTTCTGCCCATTGAAGTGCCCGACAAACTGCGTGCGTGGGTCCTCCAGGTCGAGCCGGCCGATTTCGCGTGGCCATTCGCCGTCGTCTGCGAAAAACGTGTCCTGCCAAGTCCCCGGCGGCTTGGGCTGCGGGGCCTGCATCTCGAACCAGCGCGCAGGCTGGCTGCCGACATTGCGCAAGGCGTGGCCCGTCGCGAATGGGACAAATGCATAGTCGTTCTCGGCCAGCCGGAAGGCCTTGGAGCCAAGCTTCATCTCGAGTTCGCCAGCGAGCAGATAGATTCCCTTCTCGTTCGCGTGCACGCAGGCGTCGATATGCCCGCCCGGTTCGAGCAGGCACACGCCGACGCCCATGTGCACCGAGCCAACGTTGCGATCGATCAACGACTGGCGGGCGTAGCCGCGCGAGTGCTCCGCATACCCGTGCGGCACCGTGAATTTCGATTCATCGACCCGTCCCACATGAAACAGGAACGGCGTGGCAGCGAGCGGTGTATCGAGATCAGCCTTGCCCATCGCAATTCTCCTTATTTCACCATCCCGAGGGCCGTCAGCGCCTGCCGGTAATTCTGGTGCTCCTGCTCGAGGAACGCCGGCAGTTCACGGGGGCCGATGAGATCGACCGTCCAGAAATTGATCACGAGGTCCTTTTTCAGCGCGTCGCTTTGCATGACACCCGACAGGGCTTCATCCCAGTAGGCAACCTGCGCGGCCTCGATGCCCTTGGGCGCGAAGATCGTGTAGAACACGGCCGCGAGCACGTCGATGCCCTGCTCGCGCAGCGTGGGAATATTTGCCATGATGCCCGGCAGCCGCCGCGGCGCCGCCACCGCAATGATGCGCACCTTGCCGGACTGCGCGAGCTGCATGGCGCTGCCCGGGCTCTGCACGCCCACGTCGAGGTGCCCGCCCGCAACCTGTATCGCGGTATCGGTCCCGGAGTTGAAGACCACTGTCTTGATCTTGACCGGATCGGCCCCCGCCTGGCGCGCGAGGTTCGCGATCGAGATATGGAGTGGATTGCCGATTGCCGTAGAGAATCCGAACGTAATCGAGGCGGGGTCCTTCTTCAGCCGCTCCGCGATATCGCGCCCGGTCGTGATCGGCGAGTCAGCCTTGACAAAATAGACCTGGTATTCATCCAGCAGCTTGACGATGGGCGTGAAGTCGCGATGCGTGACCGTCCCGCGCCCCGCCGCCGCGGTCGTCAGCCAGCTCGAGGATGCCAGCGCGAGGTAATGCGGGTTCGCGGGAAGCGTGTTCAGATAGGCGAACGCGACCATCTGGCCGCCGCCCGGCTTGTTGACCACGTTGATCGTGCCGCCGCGGCTGTCCTGCAGCATGCGCTGGAGCGAGCGGCCGATGCGGTCGTTGGCGCCGCCCGGCGCCGCGCCGATGATGAGTTCGACGGCCTTGTCGGGTTTCCAGCCGGCAGCCGGCGCCTGCGCAAACGCGAGCGCCGGAAGCAGCGCGAATAATATGGAAAGCAATCGCATGCAGTCCTCCCGTCACATGAGCGGCGCGATCCCCGTTACTCCGGCCGCACGGTTAACCGACGGATTCTACGGCGACTCCGCGTAAATCGTCGTTGCCGCCGAGTGTATGCGCAGCGGCTGGTCCCAGTCCGGATATTTCGCGCGGAATTCATTGCGGAGCGTCGTGGAATGGTAACACCGGCCGGTATTGCTCACCTGCGGTTATCGTATACACTGCCCGCATCATGACTGGCGCCCTGCGAACCGCTGCCGCGGCAGGCACTTTGCGTGTCGGCGATCTCACGGTGAACCGCCTCGGGTTTGGCGCGATGCGAGTTGCCGGCCCCGACATCTGGGGCGATCCGAAAGACCGTCCGGCCATGCGCAAGCTGCTCGTGCGCGCGTTCGAGCTCGGCCACAACTTCTTCGACACTGCCGACAGCTACGGCCCGAACGTCTCGGAGACCATCATCGCCGAGGCGTTGCACCCCTATCCGGCGGGGCTCGTGATCGGAACCAAGGGCGGACTCGTGCGGCCGAGCCGCCATCGCTGGGACGAGGATGGCCGCCCGGAGCACCTGCGCCGCGCGCTCGACGGCAGCCTCAAGCGGCTCAGGCTCGAACGCATCGATCTCTACCAGTTCCACGCGCCCGACACGCGCGTACCGTTTGCGGACTCGATGGGGACACTCGCGGAAGCACAGCGCGCCGGCAAGATCCGGCACCTCGGGGTCTCGAACGTGACGGTCAAGCAACTCGAGGAGGCGCGCCGCATCGCGTGCATCGTCTCGGTGCAGAACGAGTACAACATCGAGAACCGTTCCGACGACCCCGTCCTCGCTGCGTGCGAGAAAGCGGGCATTGCTTTCATTCCCTGGTTTCCGCTCGGCGCGGGCCGCGCGTTGCGCTCGGCAAAGGTCAAGCGCGTCGCCACGCGCCTCAATGCGACGCCGGCGCAGGTTTCGCTCGCGTGGCTCCTCGCGCGCTCGCCGGTGATGCTGCCGATCCCGGGCACGAATTCCCTCGCCCACCTGGAGGAAAACGCCGCCGCGGCAGCGCTCACGCTCTCGCCCTCGGACCTCGCTACGCTTGCCTGAAGTCGAAGCCCCAATTCCGCCACAGAGAGCACAGAGAACACAGAGAGATTCAAAGGATTAGAATCAACAGATTAAGTCTCGTCCCGATAATCCACAGCGCGCTCAAGAGCCATTGATGTTCCTCTGTGATCTCTGTGTTCCCTGTGGCCAACTGATCTTTCGCGTCTTGGTCACATAACCCTTGCAGACTGAACGATGCCCACCGCCCGCCTCGCCCCCGATCTGGAGATGCACTACCTGATCGACGATTTCACCGACCCTTGGCGGGATTCCGAGGCAATTCTTCTGTTGCACGGCAACTGCGAGAGCGGGGCAGCGTGGTTTGGATGGGTACCGCATCTCGCGCGCCGCTTCCGCGTGGTGCGGCCCGATATGCGCGGCTACGGCGCCTCCACCCCGGTGCCGCGCGATTTTCCGTGGTCGCTCGACGTGGTGATCGACGACTTCGTGAAACTCACGGACACGCTCGGCATCGAGCGCTTCCACCTGGTCGGCGCCAAGATCGCGGGCATGATCGCGCGCCGTTTCGCCGCTCGTTTTCCCCAGCGCGTGCGCACGCTCACCGTTGTCGGCACGCCGCCGCCGAAATACGATGTGGCCGCTCGGGTCGAGCCGCTCACCGCCGAGATCGAGCAGCACGGCGTCGAGCACTGGGCGCGCCGCACCATGGCGGGCCGCCTCGGCAGCAACTTCCCTGCTGAAGGCGCCGAGTGGTGGATCAAACTCATGGGGAAAACCCCGGTATCGACCCAGGTCTGTTTCGTGCAGAACATCCACAAGGCCGACATCACCGCCGACCTGCCGCGCATCCAGTGCCCGACGCTCGTCATCACCACCGAGGGCAGCGCTCTTGGCTCGGTCGAGGACACGCGGGCGTGGCAAACCATGATCCCGCGCTCGGAGCTTCTCGTGCTGCCCGGCGATTCCTATCACGTCGCGGCAAGCGACGCCGACCGCTGCGCGAAGGAAACGCTCGCCTTCATCACCCGTTCATTACGGACGCCGAATTGAAATTCCCGGACTACGGCTCGACGACCACCTCGTACTCCTCGGGCGGTGGCGTGGTACCGCTAACGACCGGATACACGGAGGAGACGACATGATACGCAAGCTATTTCTGGCGGCGCTGGCTGCAGCAGCGGCGAGTGGAGCGCTCGCGCAGCCGAACTATCCCACCAAGGCGATGCGCTGGCTGGTTCCGTACGCGGCCGGCGGCGGCACGGATGCCATCGTGCGCCCGATCGCGCTCAAAGCCTCCGAACTGTTGGGGCAGTCGGTCGTGTACGAAAACCGTGGCGGGGCTGGCGGCATGATCGCGGCCGAAATCGTCGCCCGATCGGCACCCGACGGCTACACCTTCCTCGTGGTGGCACCAAATACGACCATCTTTGCGACCTTGCTGCACAAGAAGGTGCCCTACGATCCGGTCAAGGACTTCGCGATGATCACGAAGTTCGACCTGACACCGAACGTGCTGATCGCGCATCCGAACTTCCCGCCGAACACGGCGAAGGAGATGGTCGCCTACGCCAAGGCAAACCCGGGCAAGATCAATTTCGCCTCTTCCGGCGCCGGATCCGGCGGGCACCTGTCGATACTGCTCCTCCAGGACGCGATGAACCTCGACGTATTACACGTCCCTTACAAGGGCGCGGGCCCGGCGGTGCTCGAAGTGCTCGCGGGGAGAAACCATCTGATGTTCATCAACCCCGCCGTTGCCATGCCGCATTACAAGGCAGGCAGGGTCAAGGTGCTGGGCTTCGCGGGACCCAAGCGCCTGGGCACGATGCCGGATGTACCCACCTTCGACGAGCAAGGCTTCGTCGATTTCGAGTCGTCGAACTTCAAGGGGCTCGCAGCACCCGCCGGCACGCCTCGAGCGATCATCGACAAGATGCGCGAGGTGCTGGTCAAGGTGGTCAACATGCCCGAAATCACCGCGCGGCTGATCGCGGGCGGCTCGATCCCTCGCACCACCACACCCGAAGAATTCACCGAAGAAAACCGGCGGGAAGTCGAGCGCTGGGGCAAGCTCATGAAGAAGCATGGCATCTTGCGGCAGTAGCGCGTGTTGCAGTTCCGATCGGCCGGGTGGGATATTCCGGCTACACCTCGACTAGCTCCAGAGCTTCGCCGCTCGGCCCTTCGATCATCACCGCGCGCGTGTTTCCAAGCCGGTAGGGCTGTTCGAGAAACTCGATATTTTCGCCTTTCAGCTTGGCGATCCAGGCATCGAGATCGGTCACGCCGAGGCCGATATGATCGAGGACATGTCGAGCGCGCGAAGAAAGCCTCGCTTCCGGCGGGCGGCACCCTGCCCTCACCGGTCGAGGAGCCCGCCACTGAATTTGCAGCTCGCGCAAAAGCTGCTTGGGCGCGTCTCATCCGACTGACAATCGCGCTCAAGACCCACCCGGATCGCGGTTGTCTGCTGAGGAGGGAGTTGGTGCATTTCCGCGGACGGCGTGAACGTCCGGTTGTGGCCGTTATGTATAGATGTGCATAACGGCCATTATGCACAGTCCCCAGTTATGAACAGTTGGTCGATTGCAGGCGCATGAACTGCCTCGTAACCGGCTTGGGTACGCGCCTGCTTTCTATACATAACTACAGAGTCTTCAGGAACTCCATGAGCGAGTCCGGTGCGCGGTAACGCGGGACGGCGGCGTCAGGTTCCTGCAGTTTGGCCAGCGCGCGTTGCTTCATCGCGAGGTCTGCTTCGACGTACTGATGCGTGGTGGTTGGGCTCTCATGGCCCAATAACAGCGCGATCACGCTGACGTCGACGCCGGACTGCAGCAGGTGCATCGCAGTGGTGTGCCTGATGGTGTGCGGCGAGACATGACGCTTGGTCAAGCGTGGATACGCGTTGCTGGCTGCCTTGACCGCAAGATCCAGCCGTTGCGTCACGTTGTTGCGGGACATCGGCTTCCCATCGCGGTTGGGCAGCAACGCTGAGGTCGATCCCAACTCGGGATTGAGTCGTAGCCAGGCGCGCATCGCCTTGGCTGTCGATTGCCAGAGCGGCACCGTCCGTTGCTTACGCCCCTTGCCGTGCAGATGCACGCAGGTCGCACCATCGAGTACCAGATCGACCACACGCACGCCGATGATCTCCGACACCCGAGCGCCGGTGTTGTAGAGCACTTTCAGAAGCAGATGATCGCGTTGGCTGGTCCAACTCGCGCCGGGCTTGCCGATGACCGCCAGCATCTCATCGCGCGACAGGAACCCCACCATTGGCCGCTCGAAGCGCTTCATTGGTACGCCAAGGGCCTGCTCGACGACATGCAGCGCGCTGACGTCACGGTGAGCCGCAAACTTCAGGAACGCCCGCAGCGCCGCCAGCCGCGCATTGCGGCTGCGCACCGCGTTGCCGCGTTCGTGCTCCAGATGATCGAGGAAGCCCAGGATTAGCGAGGGCATGATCTCCGTAAGCCGGATCGCTGTGGGCTGCTTGTGCAACTGGTGCTCGGCGAAGTCGAGGAACAGGACGAAGGCATCGCGGTAGGTCGCCACGGTACGAGGACTCATCGCTCGTTGTTGCGTCAGATGCTCAGTGAAGAAGGCCTGCACCAATGCTGCGAAGCTCGGGGGAGCGCCCTTGGTGGTTGGCCTACTCATCGCCGTTCTCCCACAGGTCGGCGAAGTGCTCGAAGCGGTTGCCGGCCATTACCATCAGCTCCGGCACGGCGGACAGGTACCAGTAGGTGTTGGAGATCTTGGCGTGCCCGAGGTAGGTCGACAGCGCCAGCATCCGCTGGTTGATATCCACGCCCTGTTCGTTCCACAGCAACATTCGGCGTACCGTGAAGCTGTGACGTAGGTCGTGGACGCGAGGAGCGCCGTGACCGCCCCGATTGACCCAGCCGAGTTGCCTGCGCAACTGGTCGAAGATGCGGTGGGCCTGCCGGTCACTGACAGGCTGCCCGAGCCGCCGGGCGCGTGTGGTGATGAAGAATGGCGTCCCGGGCGTCGTGGGCACATAGCGGGCACGGTGGGCCCGGTAGTGCGCCAAGGCTTGCACCGCACTCGGGTGCAGCGGCACCAGGCGAGACTTGCCGAACTTGCTCTGCAGGATTGTCAGCACACCGGACTTCAGATCCACATCCGCGTCCCGCAGCGCCAGTGCCTCGGAGACTCGCAGCCCGGCCCAAGCCATCAGGCCGAACAGCGTGTGCATCACCGCACCCCGCAGGCTGCCCGCTGGCCCAACACGGCTGGCAGCATCCAGCAACTGCGCGATCTCGTGTTCGCGATAGATGTGTGGCGCCACCCGGCCGGGAATCCGCCCGAAGATGGCCCGTCAGGTATTTCGGTGGCCGGCTCGAACTGCCGCAGCCAACGTGTGAAGGGGCGCAATACGCCGAGTTGGCGCGCTGAGGTGGCACGCGTGCCTTGGCCGCCCTTGGCCTGTCGTGCCCAAGCCGCCATCAAATCAACTGTCAGGGGTCCGCGATGACCGACTTCGGTGACGTACCGCGCGAAGCGGGCTAGGGCGTAGCCCGTGGTGTCGAGTTCGAAGCCCAGGCGCCGCCGTTCGGCCAGATACTGCTCTATCCTGGCTTGCAAGGTGATCCGGGCACTCATGCCAAGCTCCCGGGCCAAGGCAGCGCAACGCCGACCAGCGCACCTTGGTCGAGCTTGGCGTAAATGAGAGAGGTGTTCAGGGAGCGGTGGCGCAGGACGTCGGCCACCTCCTTGATCGAGCTGCCCCGTTCGACAAGCTGGCAAGCCAGCGTATGGCGCAGAGCGTGGGTTCGGCCGTGCGCGATGCCCACCCGCGCGTAGGCGTCGCGCACCACACGACGGATGGCGTCAACGCCAATGGGTTGGTCGTAGGGAGCATGGCGGCGAACGAACAGCGACCGATTGCTGGTCTGCGGCCGTTCGTGGCGGACGTAGGCCTCCAGCGCTTTGCCGGTCGCCGTTGGCAACGGCAGGATGTCCTGGCGTCGTGACTTGGTGCGCTTGAGCGTTACGGTGCCCATCCGCCAGTCGATATCGTCGAGCTGCAACCGATTGATCTCGATGCTGCGCAGTCCGAGATCCAGTGCCAGGCGCACGACAGCATAACCACGACGTGGCGATGGCAACGCAGCAGTGAACGAGTTCAGCAGCCGCTCCAGTTCCTCGGGCTTGAGCGATCGTGGCAGCGAAGCAAGGCTCCAGTGCGCGGGCGACGATATGACGGCCAGCAGCGGCTGCACCGCATCCCCGCAACTCGCGCGGTAACGCAGGTAGGCGCGTAGCGCCGAGGCGATAGTAATAGCGTTGCTGGTCGTGTTCCGCGACTCTGTCTGTGCGACGATGAAGTGCCGTACGTCTTTGGGCAGCAATTTACCGATGAGCACCGACCGGCCGGTGAACTTTGACAGAAGTAGCCGCTCTATGATGCGCAGGCGCCCTCGGCGCGTCCCGGTAGCCAAGCCACGCGCATCATGCATGTGCGCGTCGTAGCGGCGCAACTCATCGGCGATCGGACCGGCAGGTGAAGCAAGCTCGGCGATGACATGCCTTTCTCGCAAAATCGCCAGCAGTGCCACGAGTGCGGCATGCAGATCGCGAGGCGTGCGCAGCGCTGGGGATGGGCAATCGCAGCACGCCAGATGGAAGCGCAAGAAGAAGTCAATGCAATCGTCGTCGAGCACATGCACCGGCATGTGACTCATCGACATCCAGTGCGCAAAGTGCGCTACAGCGGCCAGATAGCGACCAGCGGTGGTAGCGGCATAGCGTCCGCGCTTGAGCCGCGAGATATACGCCGGAACCTGCGGTGACAACGGACCGTCGAGTAACCAGGCTCGGTTTATGGGGTGCAACGAAGGAATCTTGGTCATGGTGGTCTCCTGAAGTGGAGGCACCATTGCACCCAAAATCGCGAAATTATGTACAGCGCAGCACGTTACCTGCCACCAACTTCACGACCGTAGATCGAGGCTACCTGAACACCCAACTGTTCATAACTGGGGACTGTGCATAATGGCCGCTGGGAGACGTCTTCGGCTAATGCGCCAGAGCATCGTCGACCAACCCGGTCGAATACGACGACGGGCAATCCAGAGGCGACATGATGCACCTATGCCTATCCCTTCCAAGCCGCCCACAACAAGCAAATCCAACCAGCGAGTAATGCGATTCCCCCAAAGGGGGTGATGGCTCCCAGCCAGCGCATACCGCTGAAGCTCAGGGCGTAGAGACTTCCTGAAAAGAGAACCGTGCCAGCGACGAACAACCAGCCGCCTGTGGTTAGGATCGCCCCTGGCCATCGCGTGTGAGCCCATCCGGCAGCAAGCAACGCAAGCGCATGGTACATCTGGTATCGCACGCCCACGTCAAATGTGGCCAGCAAGTCGGCATCTAACCGACCCTTCAGCGCATGAGCCGCGAAGGCACCCAAGGCTACACCGATAAGCCCTGATAGGCTGCCGATCGCAAAGAATAGGCGATCCATTTTCGAGTCCTCCTAGGAGTTTGTCGGACTTAGGCTCGACAAACTCCTTACGCAAAACCACCCGCAGACAAACGGTACGATTGGAGTCGAAAAACGTGAATTCGGCCCCACTCGTGCCCTATTGACGGCCAACAAAGGTCGTTATACCCCGCACTGTTGTAAGTCTGCGGGCGGTTTTGCGTTTAGCAGCCTGTCGGACCGGTAAG
>JACQGN010000326.1 GCA_016199545.1 Betaproteobacteria bacterium
GCGATAGGAGTGTGCCGGGACAAAGTCCGACACACTCCTACGCCGTCGCGACGTGACTGCGCGCGGAGCGCGTAACGTCGTCCTGGAGTTCGCGCACGGTCTCCCCGACCAGGTTCGCAAGTTCATCCACTTCGGACGCGGAGATGCACAGCGGCGGCGCCAACCGGAACACGCTGTCCTTGGCCACTGCGATGTATCCTTTGTCGAGCGCGCGGGTGTTGAGGCTCGCGACGAGCTTTGCGTCGAGCCGGTGGCCGCGGTGATCCGGATCGGCGAAGTCGAGGGCGAGCATCAGCCCGCGCGAACGGACTTCGCCGACGATTGCGCAGTCGCGCACCCGGGCTTCGATCGCGGCATGCAGGCGGGCGCCCATCGCCTCCGCGTTCCTCACCAGATTCTCGCGTTCGATGATGGCGAGGTTGGCGAGCGCCGCGGCGCACGCCACGGGATGGCCGCAGTAGGTGTTCGGGTGGACGTTCTCTTCGCGGCTCCCCTCGGGAAACGCGTCGGCAAGCTTCGCCCGCGCGATCGAGGCGGAGAGCGGGATGTAGCCCGAGGTGATGCCTTTCGCGACCGACATCAGGTCGGGCACGACGTTCTCGTGATCCACGCCGAACCACTTGCCGGTGCGGCCGAAGCCGGTGATGACTTCGTCGGCGATCATCAGCACGTCGAGCTCGTCGCAAATGTCCCGCACGCGTTCCAGCCAGCCGAGCGGCGGAATGATGCTGCCCCCCGAGCTGAGACAGGGTTCGAGGATGACCGCGGCGACCGTTTCCGGGTCCTCCTCGCGAATGGCATCGACGAGCTGGTCGGCGCACCGCCGCACCAGATCCTCGTCGGTGCCGGCGCCCCGGTCCCACATCGGGTACGGCGCCGTGACCTTGCGGAAACCTTGCCAGGCGAGCGGTTCGTAAGCGCGCACCATGCCGGGCTGGCCACAGATCGCGAGCGTGCCGAGCGTCGCGCCATGGTAGCCGTGGGTAAGCGAGATCACCTTGTACTTGCGCGGTCGGCCCACCTTGAGCCAGTACATGCGGGCGATTTGCATGGAGCGTTCGTTCGCTTCGGAACCACTCACCGCGAACAGCGTGTACTTGAGGTCGCCGGGCGTGAGTGCGGCGAGCCGCGCCGCGAGCTGCGCCGCCGGAGGGTTCGAGAACTGGCGGGTCGTCGGGTAGTAGGCAAGCTTCGCGACCTGCTCGCGCACGGCATCGGCGATTTCGGCGCGGCCGTGCCCGACGTTGACCACCGCGAGCCCGGCATAGGCGTCGAAGAGCCTCTTGCCCTTGCGGTTCCACACGTACACACCCTGACCGCGTTCGATCATCAGGTCTTCGTCGGACCAGGACGGATGATCCTGGGTCTTGTGCGTCCACAGGTGCTTGATCAGGTCGGCGTCGTTCATGGGGTCTCCCGGAATGTCGCAGCAGTGTAGCAGCCTGTCGGACTTGAAGCTCGGACAGGCTGCTAAATGCAAAACCGCCGGCAGACTTGCAACAATGCGGGGTGTAACGAGCTTTTTGGGCCGTCAATAAGGACACGCGCGGGGCCGAATTCACGTATTTCGACACTAATTGTAACGTTTGTCTGCGGGCGGTTTTGCGTAAGGAGTGTGTCGGGACAAAGTCCGACACACTCCTGGCCGGGCGAGAATGGCATCTCGCCTGACCTTCATGCAATAATTCCGCCATGACACGAATCGTCGGCTCGCAGGATCGCTCCGAGTTTATCCTCGACCCGGTCGAGGCGTGGCATTGCGGCAGGGTGCTGGACCGGATGCTCGCGCACGCGGAGCCTCCGCGGCCGCGCGGCGTCTTTCGTGGCACCCATGCCGAGTTCGAGCGGATCGATGAGGCGCGCAGGATTGAGGTTGCGCACCGCCTGAATCACGGCTGATTCATCTTAAGACCAAGATCACTTACCGCGACAAGGACTTGATCGACCGCAAGGCGTTGTCGCAAATCCTCGCGCAACTGAGAGCCCGCCAAACGTGACTCGCAACCTCCTGGCAGCCCCATGACAAAAACCCCCCGTTCGCCCAGGAAGAAGCCTGCACCGAGCGAGCCTCGCCTCTCGCGGCTGCACGCGCCGCAGGACATGGCCCCCGACGCATGGCAGGCGGCATTGCGCCGCCAGTTCGGGCGGGAGCAGGCGTTCGTTCTGGAAAACATCGGTGGTGAACCCGTATTCTCGGAATACCGCGTGACAAACCCCAATAGCGGCGGTCGCTACCGCGTCGCCATCCGCGGAACGGCGCCCGGCGAGAACTACTGCTCCTGCCCGGATTTCACCACTAACGATCTCGGGACGTGCAAGCACGTCGAATTCGCCCTTGCCCGGCTCGCGCGCAGGCGCGGCGGCCGTGCCGCGCTTGTGCGGGGATTTGAGCCGCCGTACAGCGAGATCTACCTGCGATACGGCGCGCAACGCAGCGTGCACTTCCGCGCGGGCAGGGAGTGCCCCGCGCCACTGTGCGCTGCCGCCAGCCGCCTGTTCGACCAGAATGCCGGCGGGTCGCTGCCTGCCGGGCGTTTCTCGCAACTCGACTCCTTTCTCGCGCTGGCCCGCAATGGCCACGAGCTGCGCATCTACGACGATGCGCTCGATTTCATCGCGCAGTCGCGGGATGCAGAACGGCGGGCGGCGCTGCTCGACAAGGCGTTTCCGGACGGCGCGCGCAGCGCGGCGTTGCGGCGCCTGTTGAAGGAGCCGCTGCACGCCTACCAGGCGGAGGGCGCCCTCTTCGCGGCGCGGGCCGGCCGCTGCCTGCTGGGCGACGACATGGGGCTCGGCAAGACCGTCCAGGCGATCGCCGCCTCCGAGATACTTGCCCGCCACCTTGGTGCGGAGCGGGTGCTGGTGATCTGCCCCGCGTCGCTCAAGCACCAATGGGAGATCGAGCTTGCGCGCTTCAGCCGCCACCGGGCCGTGGTGATCGCCGGCGGCCAGCCGGCGCGCCGGCAACAGTACGCGGGGCCGGGCGCATGGAAGATCGCCGCCTACGACACGATCGCGCGCGACCTCGAATTCGTCCGGCAGTGGTCCCCGGACATCGTGATCGCCGACGAAGCCCAGCGCATCAAGAACTGGAACACGATCGCGGCGCGGGCGTTGAAGCGCATCGAGAGCCCGTACGCCTTCGTGCTGACCGGCACCCCGCTGGAGAACCGGCTGGAGGAACTCGTTTCCATCGTCCAGTTCGTCGACCGGCACCGGCTGGGCCCGACCTGGCGCCTGCTCCACGAGCACCAGGTGCGCGATGAGGCCGGGCGCGTCACCGGTTACCGGCATCTCGATGCCATCGCCCGCACCCTCGCGCCGGTCATGATCCGGCGGCGCAAGGCGGAAGTCCTGACCCAGTTGCCGAAACGCATCGACAAGAACGTGTTCGTGCCGATGACCCGCCAGCAGATGGAATTGCACGAGGAGAACCGCGAGATCGTCGTTCGCATCGTCGCGCGCTGGCGAAGATACCGTTTTCTTTCGGACGCCGATCAGTTGCGGCTCACGTGCGCGCTGCAGAACATGCGCATGTCGTGCAACAGCACGTGGCTGCTCGATCACGAGACCGACCACGGCGTCAAGGCGGACGAACTGATCGCCCTGCTGGAAGACCTGTTCGAGGAAGCGGAGGCGAAAGCCGTCGTGTTCAGCCAATGGGTGGGCACGCACGATTTGATCGTGCGAAGACTGTCGAAACGCGCGTGGAACCACGTGCTGTTCTACGGCGGCGTGCCGACGGAGAAGCGCGGGGCGCTGGTGAAGCGTTTTCGCGAGGACCCCGATTGCCGGGTGTTTCTTTCGACCGACGCGGGCGGGGTGGGCCTAAATCTGCAGCACGCGGCGACGGTGGTCAACATGGACCAGCCGTGGAACCCCGCGGTGCTGGAACAACGCATCGCGCGCGTTCATCGCATGGGCCAGCGCCGGAGCGTGCAGGTGGTGAACTTCATCGCCGAGGGTACGATCGAGGAGGGCATGCTGTCGCTGCTGGGCTTCAAGAAGGCGCTGTTTGCCGGCGTGCTCGACGGTGGCAGCAGCGAAGTCTCGCTCGGCGGCTCGCGGCTCTCGCGCTTCATGGAAGGCGTGGAGAAGGCCACCGGCAGCATGGGCAGCCCGCAGGTTCAGGAGCCGCCGACATCGGAGCCAGCCGCGGACGCCACCTCGACGGAGACAGCCCAGGATCAGGCGGGCGAGGGTGCGGCTGCTGGAACCGCCGCTTCGCATCAACCCGCGGACAGCGCGGCGGCGGCAAGCGATGCGTGGCGGGAACTGCTCGATGCGGGCTTGAAAGTCGTCACGCATCTCGTTGCAGCCGCGCAGGCGCCGGCAGCGGGCGGCGCGACCCCCGCCGAACATCCCCTGCTGCAGACCGACTCCAGCACGGGTCGCCGCTACCTGCGGCTGCCGGTGCCGGACCCAAACACTCTGGCGAAACTTGCGGAAGCCGTCGCACGGCTGCTGCCGCGCTCAACGGTTGAGTAGTTCTCCCCTCCGAGTTGGCTGACATACTGTCTGCAGGATCACTGGATCGGCTGCGGGGGACTCAAGCGCATGACGCGGGCCGTGGCGTCCCGCGGTGCAGTAGAATGCCGGCAGCCGTGACTTGGTAGGGAGGCCAGTCATGCATTGCGCGCGGTTACGTCTCGCAGCAATAGCCATCGCCGTTCCTCGTGTCTGTGCGCGTGGCGCGGTCATCGTGCCGGGGCGTTCATGAAGCGCGGCTGGCAGGTGGCAGCGGTGGCGCTGCTCCTGATCTTCGCTCTGTTCGCCTACGAATCGTTAAAGCTTTCGTTGCGCGACACCCTGGGTCCCGGCCCGGGCTTTTTCCCCTTCTGGCTGGGGTTGCTGGGGGCCGCGCTCTCTGTGATCCTGCTGCTCCAGTTGCACCTGGGCCGGGTGGACGTGAGTGACGAGACGCTCACGTTTGACCGCGCAGGAACACGGGGCGTAGTGGTGGTGCTCGTCGGCCTCGTTGCGGCCACCGCGCTCCTCGACGTGGCGGGCTTTCGCATCGTGATGCTGCTCCTCATCGCGTTCCTGCTCGTCGTGCTCGGGGCGCGCAACCGGTTGGCGATCGCGATCTGCGCCGGCGCGGGGAGCTTCGGCGTGTACCACGTCTTTTTTGACCTGCTCAAGGTGCCGCTGCCGATCGGCATCTTCGGCATCTAGCAGCCTGGTCGGCATGCTGATTCCGACAGGCTGCTAAATGAACAAAATCGCTGCGCGATTTTCGTATGAGTCTCAAACAAATCATGGGACTCGACGCATGATCTCACAGGGAAGCGGACATGAACTTGTGGCTCTATAGGTCTTGCCTTTCATTTTGTTGGTGGCTCTTCTCGATAAGGAATTCGTCGGGGCTGAGCCCGACGAATTCCTAGGCGTCAGCCGTGGAAGGACTTCAGCTTCTGCTGTCGGGTTTCGCGGCGGCGCTGAGCTGGCAGAACCTGCTCTTTGCCTTCATCGGGTGCGTGCTCGGCACGTTGATCGGCGTGCTGCCGGGACTGGGACCCGCGGCAGGCACCGCCATCCTGATTCCGCTCACTTTCAAGCTCGACGCGACCGGCGCCATCATCATGCTCGCCGCCATCTACTACGGGGCGATGTACGGCGGCACCATCACCTCCGTTCTGATCAACGTGCCGGGAGAGGCCGCCTCGGTGGTCACGTGCCTCGACGGCTACCAAATGGCGCGGCAAGGACGGGCCGGCACCGCACTGGGGATCGCGGCGATCGGCTCGTTCGTGGGTGGCGTCGTCGCCGCGCTCGCGCTCGCCATGGTGGCGCCGCCGCTGGCTCGATTCGCGCTGTCCTTCGGTCCCCCGGAGTTCTTCGCCCTGATGTTCCTCGGGATGTGTCTCGTCACCGGGCTTGCCGGCAAGTCCCTGGTGGCCGGGCTGCTGATGACCGTGCTGGGGCTGCTGCTCGCGCTGATCGGGATCGACCCGGTGCGCGGGGCGCCGCGTTTCACGTTCGGCGTGCCCGAACTCTACGATGGCCTCGGTTTTGTGCCCGTGGTCATGGGTTTGTTCGGCGTGGCCGAGATCCTGCTCATGATCGAGACGCCGTTCCGCCCGCTGCTCGAGACCAGGATCAAGGGATTGTGGCCGAGCGGGGAGGAATGGAAACGATCGGTGGGCGCGATCTGGAGGGGCACCGGCATCGGCTTCGTGCTGGGGCTGATTCCAGGAGTCGGCGCCGTGATCCCGACATTCATGGCGTATATCCTTGAAAAGCGTTTGTCCCGGCACCCGGAGAAGTTCGGCACCGGCGTCATCGAAGGCGTGGCTTCGCCCGAGACCGCGAACAACGCCTACGCCAACGCGGCGATGGTGCCGCTGCTCGTGCTCGGTGTGCCGAGTTCACCCACGATTGCGATCATCATGGGCGCCTTCATCATCAACGGGCTTACGCCGGGGCCGTTTCTGTTCAAGGAGCGCCCGGACCTGGTGTGGACCGTGATCGCGAGCTTCTTCACCGGCAACGTGATCCTGCTGATCCTCAACCTGCCGCTGGTGGGGCTGTGGGCGAGGCTGCTCAAGGTGCCCTACCAGTACCTCTGCACGGGTACGTTGCTGTTCTGCATCGTGGGCGCCTATAGTCTAAAGGGAGGAGTGTTCGATGTAGGCGTGATGCTCGTGTTCGGGGTTATCGGCTACTTTCTGCGCAAGCTCGGCTTTCCGCTGGCGCCGGCGGTGCTGGCGCTGATCCTGGGGCCGTTCATGGAGAA
>JACQGN010000327.1 GCA_016199545.1 Betaproteobacteria bacterium
GCCTTGGCGACGGCCAAAACAGTTGTTTTCGCACCGTTCCGTTGCAAATCTGCGGGCGGTTTTGCGTTTAGCAGCCTGTCGGAGCTCTAAGTCCGACAGGCTGCTAGAACGGCAGTTCGCCACGCACCAGCACGCGGTAGAGCAGCCGATACTCTTCCGGGTCGTAATCGAAATAAGCGCGGTGCATCGCCGCCCGGTTGTCCCAGATCAGCATATCGCCCTTGCGCCATTGGTGGCGGTAGATGAACTCGCTCCGGGCAGAGCGTTCAAGCAGATCGGCCAGCAGCGTCTGCGATTCCGCGGCGCCCATGCCGGCGATGTTCTCGGTCTTCACCGGATGGAAATAGAGCGCCTTCGCCCCGTTGTCGGGATTGGTCCGCACCAGTGGCTGCAGCACCGGCTCCGGTTTGTGCTCGGCCTGCGCGTCGGCCGACTGCCCGGAATAGCGCGCCGCGGCACTGCCCTGGAAAACGTTGACCGTCTTCATCCCTTGGATCTTCTGCCTCATCGCCTCCGGCAGCGCCTCGTAGCCGGCGCGCATGTTGACCACCGCCGTGTCGCCGCCCGACGACGGCAGCGCGACCGCATAAAGGCTCGTATATTTCGGCGGCCGCACATGATTGGTGTGGTCGGTGTGCCAGCCGGCGCCGTGCTTCACCCGCTTGCCGGACTTGTCCGTGTGCCGGTTCGACACCTCGTGCACCAGCGGACAATCGGGCAGGGCGTATTGCGTGAAATGCTGCTCCATCGGCTCGCCGAACATGGCGACCGCCGCGAGATACTGCTGGGGCGTGAAATCCTGGTCGCGGATGACGAGCGCGACATTGTCGACGACGGCCGCGTTGAGGCGGCGGCGCGACTCCGCGTCGGTCGGGTTGCGAAGATCAATGCCCGTCACCTCCGCGCCGATATGCGGAGAAAGCTGTGTCACCTTCATCGCCGCCGCTCCCTTGAGGAAATGCAACGCTACCATGGATAGTATCTCTGCCCCCGGCAGCCGCAGTCAATCGGCCGGATCCCCCCTCCCCCGCGCAGCGCGCAAGGGAGGGCAGATTTCCCGCCACTTTCCGGCACGGCGTTGTGAGTGTAAGCTGCGGGACTGTCGTTCCGGGAGAGAACAACATGAAGCGCACAAGCTTGCTCGTCTCGCCGTTCCCGTCGCTGTTCACGCTCTGAGGATCAATATGGCAGCACAGAACGAGCGTTCCGTTTCCGGCACCGTCACGCCCGCTCGCGGGCCTCTCACCGGCATCCGCGTCATCGAGCTGGCCGACGAACAGGCGGAGTATTGCGGGCTCACGCTGGCAGGTCTGGGTGCCGAGGTCATCAAGATCGAGCCGCCCGGCGGCAGTCCGACGCGCCGCATCGGGCCGTTCTACGAGGATCGGGAGGATCCCGAGCGCTCGCTCTTCTTCTGGCAGTACAACCGCGGCAAGCGCTCGATCGTGCTGGACCCGCGTCAGCCGCGGGACCGCGATCGGCTCCGTGCGCTCATCGCCACCGCCGACGTGCTGCTGGAATCCACGCCCAGGGGCGAACTCGACGCGTTGGGACTCGGCGCGGAGACGCTGATGAAGCAGCATCCCACCCTCATCGTCGCGCGCATGTCCCCGTTCGGCGATCACGGCCCGTGGGCCGACTTCAAGGCCTCGGACCTGGTGCACCTCGCGCTCGGCGGCGTGATGATGAACTGCGGCTACGATCCCGCGCCCGGCGGCAAGTACGACCTGCCTCCGATCGCCCCCCAGATGTGGCACGCCTTTCATATCGCCGGCGAGCAGCTCACTTTCACGATCCTCGCAGCACTCCTCTTTCGCTTCCGCACGGGCAAGGGACAGAAACTTTCGTGCGCGATCCACGAGGCGGTGGCGAAATCCACCGAGGTCGACCTCATGACATGGGTGATGCGGCGCGCCCCGGTGCTGCGCCAGACCTGCCGCCACGCGCGTGAAGCGGTCTCGCCGCACCCTTCGATCGTGCACACGAAAGACGGGCGCTGGGTGATGGCGAGCCTGGGAACGCAATCGAATGAAGGGGCGCGGGTCACGGCGTTGCTCGAGCGCTACGGCATGGAGGCGGGCCTCGAGGGCGAAAACGCCGCGGCGCCGGCGGGTGGCCGGTTCGTTCCCGGCACCGGACCCATCACGCGCAAACGCGACCATGCGATGGAGGCTATCCAGCGTTTCGTGCGGGCTTTCACCTACGAGAACGTGCCGTGGCGCGAAGCCCAGGAAGCCGGCATGCTGTGGGCGCCGCTCCGGAAGCCTCACGAAAACGCCCAGGATCCGCACTGGATCGCGCGCCGCAGTTGCACCGACGTCGAGCACCCGGAACTCGGCCGCTCGTTTCGCTACGCCACGAGCAAATGGATCGCCACGCGCACGGCCTGGTCGGTTGGGCGACGCGCGCCGCTCCTGAACGAGGATGCCGACGCCGTGACCCGACCGCGAGACCGCGACCTGCCGGTGATCGATCCGTCCGCGCGTGCGCCGATCAACGAGGCGCTTTCGCCCCACGGCAAGCCGTTCCCGCTGCACGGCATCCGCATCCTCGATTTCACGTGGTTCCTCGCTTCCGCCGGCGGCACGCGATTTCTGAGCGCATTCGGCGCCGAGAGCATCAAGGTGGAGCTCAAGAGCCACCCGGATACACGGCTGGCCGCGATGGCGCCGCTCGGAGGCCGCGCTGCGCGCGATCAGGCCACGGCGCCGTTGAAGGGTGTCACCGATCCGGACATGGGCGGGCAGTTCAACAACAAAAATCCCGGCAAGCGCGGCATCTCGCTCAACGTCAGGCACCCGAAGGGCCTCGAGATCGCGAAGCGCCTGGTGGCGA
This sequence comes from Betaproteobacteria bacterium, assembly GCA_016199545.1. Lineage (GTDB taxonomy): Bacteria > Pseudomonadota > Gammaproteobacteria > Burkholderiales > SG8-41 > DSOT01. The sequence goes on from JACQGN010000327.1 coordinate 2,836, forward strand.
TGTCGGACATCGTCGCGGAGGGTTTTTCGCCGGGCGTGCTCGATAACTGGGGACTGGGATACGACGTGCTGCGTTCGATCAAGCCGGACATCATCTACGTCCAGCAGTCGGGCATGGGCGCGCAGGGCACCTACGGCCGCTTTCGCACCGTGGGTCCGATCGCGAACGCCTTCGCCGGCCTGTCGGAGATGTCGGGACTGCCCGAGCCGGCGATGCCCGCGGGTTGGGGTTACTCCTACCTCGACTGGATGGGCGCTTACAGCTTCGCCCTCGCCATGCTCACCGCGCTCTTCCATCGGGCGCGCACGGGCGAAGGACAGTGGGTCGATGCCTCGCAGTCCGAGGTGGGACTTTTCATCAGCGGCACCGCGGTCCTCGACTGGTCCGCGAACGGGCGCATCTGGACGCGCTACGGCAACCGCTCGCCATACAAGCCCGCAGCGCCCCATAACGTCTTTCCCTGTGCGGGGGAAGATCAGTGGCTCACCATCGCCTGCTTCACGGACGCCGAGTGGCGCGCGTTAACTGAGGTTGCGGGACATGCGGAGTGGGCGAACGACGTCCGATTCAAGGATCTCGCGGGGCGCCTCAAGCACCAGGATGCCCTCGATGCTCTCGTCGGCGGCTGGACGAAATCGTGCGATCGTTACGACGCGATGCTCGCCCTCCAGCGCGCCGGCGTGCCGGCGGGCGTATGCCAGACGGCGGGGGACCGCTGCGACCACGACCCGCAACTGGCGGCGCTCAAGTGGTTGACCGAAGTGACCGGCACCAAGATCGGTCGCTGGCCGATCGCCGAAGTGCCGATCAAGATGAGCGAAAGCCCGGCCTACATCGGCGGACGCCTCGACCGCGGCGCGCCCTGCTACGGCGAGGACAACCAATACGTCTACGGCGAGCTGCTAGGGATGTCTTCGCAGGAGATCGATGCGCTCGCGGCAGAGGGTGTGATCTAGAACCGAAAGTGGGAAGCGCCCACTTGACGACTTACCCACCCTAGGCGATACTATTGACATGACAATTCGCACTCAAGCCCGCCACAAAAGCGCTGATTCCAAAGGCCGGGTGGCGCTCGGCGGCCACTTCGCGAATCGTGCGGTTATCGTCGAGCACAGGGGTGACGACGAGGTCATCGTCCGGCTCGCCCGTGTGATTCCAGAGCGTGAAGCGTGGCTCTACGAGAACCCCAAAGCTTTGGCGTCGGTGCGGCGCGGCCTTGATCAGGCCCGCAAGGGCAACGTCGCGAAGCTCCCGCCTGATATCAAGAAAGCCGCGAAGCTCGCCGAGCGGCTTGAGGACTGATGCCCTTCACACTGGTTTGGCTCGAGGGCGCAACGGATACTTTCCACGAGCTTGAAGCGGCAGCCCAAAAGTCGCTCGACAATCGGCAAAAGTCCAGAAAGTCAAAAGCCTCCAGGCAGGAAGGGCTTTTCAAGCAAATTGTAAAATGCGTAGTACTTCTCCAGGAAAACCCCCGTCACCCGGGCCTGAATACACACGAATACGACTCCATCGAAAACCCCTACGATTCCAAAACGAAGGTGTTCGAGGCTTACGTTCAGAGCCGCACGCCCGGCGCTTACCGCATTTTTTGGTGCTACGGTCCCAGGAAAGGCGAGATCACAATCATCGCCATCACGCCGCATCCGTGAGCGCGTGTGCGTTGCGTTATGTCTTATATCGATCCCATTTTCAGTGAGATTGCGCACTGGACACAACCAGGAGTCCGACCATGATCAATGATGCTTTGCGCACGATCTTGCCGATTGGCGGCTGGGCCGAAGACCGTACCAACGCGGTCGAGATCATCGGCCCCTCCGATCCGGTACTGCCGACGGCGTTTCGCATCACCGAGACCGCCGTCGCGACGCTTGCAGCGGTCGGCCTCTCCGCGTCCGATCTCTGGGAGTTGCGCACCGGGCGTCGCCAGAACGTTACGATCGACTCCCGCCACGCAACGGCCTCGCTCCGCAGTGGGCGCTATCTGAAGATGGACGAGACGCCCGTCGACTTCGGGCGCAACCCGGTCGTGGGTATCTATCCGTCGAAGGGCGGGCGGTGGAACTACCTTCACGGCAACTTCCCGCACCATCGCGCTGCGACGCTCAAAGTCCTTGGCGTGCGCGAAGATCCGGACGAGGTGCGCAAGGCAGTGGCGCAGTGGGACGGCCTCGAGCTCGAGGAGGCGATCATCGCCGCGGGCAGCGCAGGCGGCATGGTGCGCACGATGGACGAATGGGCGAGGCACCCGCAGGGCATCGCGGTCGCGTCGCTGCCGCTGATGGAAATCATCAGGATCGGCGATGCTCCGCCGGAAGCGCTCCCGAAAGGCTCCCGGCCGTTATCGGGCATCCGCGTGCTCGACCTGACGCGGGTCATCGCCGGGCCGACGTGTGCGCGCACACTCGCCGAACACGGCGCAGACGTCCTGAAGATCTCCTCAAAGCACCTGCCGAGCATCGGGCGCCAGGAATACGACACCGGTCACGGCAAGCTCTCCGCGTATCTCGATCTGCGCGAGGACAAGGACAAGGAGACCCTGCGCGGGCTGGTTCGCGAATCCGACATGTTCTCGCAAGGCTACCGGCCAGGGACTCTCGGCAATCGCGGTTTTTCACCCGAAGCGCTGGCAGCGATGCGTCCGGGCATCGTCGTGGTCTCGCTGTGCGCCTTCAGTCATCTCGGGCCGTGGGCGTCGCGCCGCGGCTTCGATACGGTAATACAGAGCGTGAGCGGGATCGTCGCCCGGCAGGGCGAACTCTTTCCCGGCGACAAACCGGGCCCGCAGTTCTATCCGGTATCGGCGATCGACTTCCTGACCGGCTACCTGATGGCTACCGGTGCGATGGTGGCCCTTGCCCGCCGCACGCGCGAGGGTGGCAGTTGGCTGGTGCGGATCTCGCTGGCGCAGGTGGGACGCTGGCTCGTCAATCAGGGCGAGGTGTCCGCGGCGAAGCTCAAGGACATCCCCAAGGAGTTCACGCCCGAGGAGCTCAAGCGCTGGTCTATTACGAGCGACACGCCGCTTGGCAAGCTGCGGCACCTGGGACCCACGCTGCGCCTTTCCGAAACGCCGCCGCGGTGGGACCGCCCGACGGTGCTGCCCGGCCACCATCAACCGGTGTGGCCCAGCCTGTCGGACTTCCGCCCTTGAACGATCGATTCTGGGATGCCACCTACCACTACCCTACCGCTTTTCCATTTAGCAGCTTGTCGGGGCAGCGAAAGCCCGACAAGGTGCTGGGAGTGACGCTATGACAGACGGCACAGGGCCTTTGAACGGCATCCGCGTGATCGATTTGGGTCGCCATCAGGCAGGACCCCGCTGCGCCCAGATACTCGCCCGTTTGGGGGCAGAAGTCATCAAGATCGAGCGCCTGGGCGGCGAGGAAACCCGCTACCACGGGCCATGGGTGCGCAAACAGAGCGCGTACTGGGTCCAGTACAACAGCGGCAAAAAAAGCGTGAGCATGGACTTGCGCAAGGAGGAAGGGAAGGCAGCCCTGCGCAAGCTGATCAGGATTTCCGACGTGCTCATACAGAACTTCCGCCCCGGGACCATTGAGGAGATGGGCTTTGGCTACGACGTGCTAAAGACGCTGAACCCGCGCATCATCATGGTCAACATCTCAGCGTACGGGCAATTCGGTCCCTATCGCGACCAGATCGGTTACGACCCCATCGGCCAGACCATGTCCGGCATCGCCATGGTCACCGGCGAAGAAGGCATGCCGCCGATTCGCGCCGGGGTCCCCATCATCGATCGCACCACCGCGCTGCACTCTGCCATCGGCACCCTGGGCGCCCTCTTCGAGCGCAACGTTTCCGGAGCGGGGCAGAGCATCGACGTGTGCCTGGCGGACTCCGGCTACAGTCTGACCGAGATCCCCATCACCGCCTATCACGGGGCTGGAACCGAGCCCAGGCGCGGCGAGTCTTCCGCTCCCCCCAGTGGCATGTATCCCTGCAAGGACGGCTGGATCCTGATTGCCGCCGGCGACCAGCACCACTGGCCTCGCGTGTGCAGCGCCCTGGCGAAACCCGAGTGGCTGGAAGACCCGCGCTTCACCACCCGCCACGAGCGCAGCAAGCACGCTCAAGTCGTGAAGCAGGCGGTGCGGGAATTGCTGGCCGACATGACGATGAAAGATGCCATCGCCCACTGCACGCGTTACGATGTCACCGCGGCGCCGGTGAATACCATCCGGCAGGCAGCCGAAGATCCGCATCCATGGGAGCGGCGGGCGCTGGTGGAAGTCCCCGATTTCCTGGCCGGGACGATTGCCGTTTCCGGCGACTTCTGGCACTTCAGCCGTACGCCGGCCAGTGTCGGCTCCACCCCAAGAGTGGGTGAGCACAACGAGGAAGTGCTGGGCGGTCTCCTGGGCTACTCCGCGGATGAGATCGCCCGGCTATATGCCAGTGACGTGATCGGGAACTCGCACCATTACGACACGCTTCCCGGGTAGCGACCGCCAGCCGGTGTGGCGGGCGCGCCTCAAGCTTGCGTCAAAACGGCCGATCACCCCGAACGAGGATGCGGTAGAGCAGGCGGTGCTGGCTGTGGTCGTAGTCGAAGCCCGCCTTGTGCAATGAGGAGCGGTCGTCGATGATCAGCATGTCGCCCTTCTGATATTCGTGCGCGTAGCAGAATTCCGGCTGGGTGATTCTGTCGGTGAGGTCCTGCAGGAATTCCTGCGTATCCTCGGGCGTCATGCCGAGGATCATTTCGGTCTTGCTCTTGTGAAACCACACGGCCTTGGTGCCGCGCTCCGGGTGCGTGCGCAGCAGCGGATGGATCATCGGCGGCGTCTTCGATTCCAACTGGTCATTCAGGATGTCGGGGTTGGCGATCTTGAAACGCGCGCTGCTGATCAGCGTGTTCGCCGTTTTCATGGGCGTGATGCGCTGCTTCAGATCTTCCGGCAATGCTTCGTAGGCCGCGCGCGAGTTGCAGACCCGCGTGGCGCCGCCCTTGTCCGGCACTTCCACCGCGTAGAGCATGGTGAACTTGGGCGGGCATTCCTGATTGGTGTGATCGGTGTGCCAGGTGGAGTTGGTGCCGATTTTCGCGGGATTGCCCTGGCTGTCCTTGTGGCGGTTGGAGAGCACGCTGATCAGCGGAAAGCCGTCGACGAGATAGCGGCGGTTCTGATCTTCCATCAGTTCGCCGAAAAGCTCCGCGGCCGCCTGATATTGCGCCGGCGTGAAATTCTGTCCGCGTATGATCAGCACGACGTTATCGACTGCGGCGTCGTAAAGGCGCTGGCGGGTCTCGGCAGCGACGGGCTCGCGCAGATCGATGCCGGTCACGATCGCACCGATGTGCTCCTTGATCTTGGTGATCTTCATCGTTTCGGGCCTGGTTGCAACGAGCATGATGTGTCTCCTTGAGAAACCGTTACACGGAAGCGCGGTCAGATCTCGTAGGGCGCAATAACCAACGGGCATTGCGCCGCATGGATAGCGTTCGGTGCAATGCGCTTCGCTTATCGCACCCTACGCCCCGCAGGCTGACCGTTCATGCGCGCGCCGTCACTGGCGTGTACTTTGCCAGGAACTGCTTCACCCGCGCCTTCGCCGCCTCCAGAGCGGCGCCTTCCTTCCATTCCGTGATGTATTCCGCGTTGGGCAGCAGCTTCGCCGTTTCATCGGAGATCGGGCGTGGGTGCGCCTCGTCGTTGCCGGCCAGCACGAAAGATGGCGTCCTGCAGCTCTTCACGAATTCGCGATCCACACTGTAGAGGAAACCGGGCCCATAGAGATTTTGGCAGAACGCATCAAGCACCTCGTCGGTGGCCTCCGGATGACCCTCGAGGCTCTTGGCCCACTCGTCAAACCGGGCGGGGCGGCCGGGCTTCATGGGACCGACGCGGCCGATGGGTTGTGCCCACACGGCCGACGCGACCCGCTGCGGTTGCGTCTTCAGCAGGTTCGCGATGAAGGAGCCGCCGATGCACTGGCCGAACAGGTGACACTTGTCGATCCTCAGATGGTCGAGCACCGCAATGTGGTCGGCCGTGTAGCTGTCCCAGCCGTCCTTCGCGGTGATGGGCGCGCGCGACCTGCCGCCGGCGGCATTGCGCTGATCCATCACGATCACGCGGTAGCTTCCGGACCACTCGGTGATCGGGTTGATCGGCGCCGAGCCCCCGCCCCAGACCTTGATCGTCGATTGCAGCCCCGCGGGCGCGAACGTGAGGATGGGGAAGCCCTTGCCGTGCTCTTCGTAGTAGATCGTCGCTCCGTGGTGTTGAAGGGTAGGCATGCTGGTCTCCTTTGGTTGTTCCAGTGAACGATGCAAAGTATAGCGCTACCGCGCGCGTGATCTGCATACACACCAATCCTGCCATTGCGAGCGATGCTCGGCAATCCCGTCGCAAGCGACGTATCCGCGGCGAGCCGCGAGATCGCCGCGTCGGCCGGACCTCCTCGCGATGACACCGAACCCGCTTCCTCGCGATGACAGCGAGGTCTGTGGTCGCCACTCATTGCTCAAAGTTTCTTGTGGGACACGACGTTAGTACGGTTCCTTCACGAAGATGAAGGTCGTGCCCTGCACGATCGGAGCGCTCGCGCCGACGAATGAAACGTTCACGTCCTTCACCTGGCGTTCCCCGGCGCGCCCCGACGCCTGCAGCACGCCCTCTATGATATGCCAGAGACCGTGGATGCGCCCGGTGCTGAGGCTCCCGCCGAAGGTGTTGAGCGGGAGTTCCCCGTCGAGCTCGATGCGTCCGCCCTGGATGAAATCGAGCGCTTCTCCCTCCTTGCAGAACCCGTACGATTCCAGGCCGTATATCACCGAGGCGGAAAAGCCATCGTAAATCTGCGCCACGTCGACGTCTTTCGGCGAGAAACCCGATCGCTCCCAGGTGAGCCGCGATGAACTTCTGCCGCCTTCCATGTAACTGCTGAGGCTTCCGATGCGTCCCGCAACTTCGAACGCGAGCCGCTGCCCGTAGCCCGCGACGTACGCGGGGCGCGGCTTGAGGTCGCGCGCGCGCTCGGCGGTGGTAAGAACAATGGCGACCGCACCCTGCACCGGAATATCGCAGTCGTAGAGACAGAACGGGTACGCAACCATCCGCGAATCCAGGTAGTCCTCGCGCGTGAGCGGCACCTTGTAAAAGTAGGCATGGGGATTCATGTGCCCGTGCCGGCGCTGGGTCACGGCGAGCGTCGCCATCTTCTCGCGGTTCTGGTTGTGCCGCTCCAGCCAGCGCGTATATGCGACCGCCATGCCCTGCCCCGGACCGCCGAACCCATACGGAGCGGTGAACTGCAACGCGCCTTGGGCGTACGTGCCGGGCAAATTTTGATAGGTGCCTTTGGGGTTATGCATCGCGCGCCACACCACCGCATATTTGCACACCCCGGCGAGCAGCGCGTTAACGGCCTGCTGGACGGCGCCGCCGATATTGACCGACGCCGTCTGGATATGCCAGGTGAGGTTCGGGAGCTTCAACATCGCCATCATGCAGTTGACGGAGACGACGGAGATGCCGTCCACCTCTGCGTGCCCCGTCGCCGGCAGCTCCGGATAGGTCGCCAACCCGTCGATGTCCGACATCGCGAGCCCGGAGTCTTCCACGGCGCCCTTGACCGCCACGAGCGCATGCGCCGCAAGAGGAATCTCTGCCGAGCGCGTCACGCGCGAGAATCCCACCCCGCTCACTGCAATCTTGCACCGCTGCTCCCACATTCAGCATGCCTCCTTACCAATACAGTTCCCTCCCCTTCAAGGGGAGGGCAAGGGTGGGGATGGGAATAGCCATCGTCAAAACCCACCCCCATCCTGGCCTACACCCTGAGAGGGAAGGAACAATCTCAAGCGACGCCCGAGCCTAGCCATTGAAATGACCTGTCACATATACAC
>JACQGN010000328.1 GCA_016199545.1 Betaproteobacteria bacterium
ATATCGTGGACAGCTACGATCCGACCGGGCCGTTCGGCGCGAAAGGCGTCGGCGAACCCACGTCAGTGCCGACCGCCGCCGCGATACTCAATGCCATACACGATGCGGTTGGCGTGCGCATCACGTCGCTGCCGGCCACGGCGGAAAAGGTGCTCGCCGCGATCAAGGTCGGGCCGGGCCGGGAGATGAAACAGCTCACGGCAGCCTGAGCGCGCGTGGCGGCTGGACAACCATGAGGAGGACTTCGGTGCTGCGTCGTGGTGTGATGGGGCTGATGCTGGCGATCTGGTCCACGGTTGCGGTTGCCGCAGACCCGCTCACGCTCATCCTGTTGCGCCTGCTGCGCGACCAGATCATCTCCGCCGCTGCGCAGGCTGCGTACGAGAGTGCGCAGCAGGCCCCCAAACCCCCGGCGGGCCCCATCGTGTTTCCACCCCATCCCTACGATCTCGACGAGCACAAGCTGCGAACGCTGATCGACGAGGGGTTTGTCCACCTCACGGCCGCGCAGCGCGACGAAGTGTTCACAAGTGTCAAGCGTATCCTTGCGGACCCGAAGAATTCCGCGATACGGCTTCATATCATCGAAGAACTGGCATTGAAGGCCTCCGCCGTGCGCCAGGCGCACGAGCGGCTCAACAATCTGCCCGACTCGCGCAAGCGCTCGATCGTGAGCGAAGCACGCGAGGCTTATGAGGCGCTGCCGGCGGAAGAACGCCAGCAGATGATCGCCGTCCTGCGGTCTGGCGTAGTGCCGATTCCGCGCGACCTCAATGAGATGATGCTCGCGGAGTTCCGCAACGTGCCTGCGCCGCCGCCCCAGACGCCGGCCTCGACTCAGACTCCAGCCCCGACTCAGCCGCCGGCCCCGACTCCCGACCCCGTCGTTACGCGATGACCTATCGGGACCGCGCGCAGCCGCGCGAGTCCGTTCTTCAGACACTTGCTGAAGCAGCGGTACAAAAAAACGCGGCGGGGTTACCGCCGCGTTCACCCCGGTTGCCACAAGGGCAACCGACGACCGGGGAGGAGGAGGGGGAACCCCGGTCTGAGGAGACGTGCCTCTTAGTGCTTTACGCCCGGCTTCAGGAACACGTGGTTTACCAGTTCCCCGAGCCTTTTCGCGACCCACGCAAACCCGTCGACGAGCATCTCTGCCATTTCGAGCGCTTCCAGGGCGCTTTGACGGTCCGACTCCGGCATGGGGGCGGCCTCGATGTGGGCGTACATGCTTGAACCAACATTGGCTCTCAAGTTCTCATTCATTGCCTGCACTCCTTTCTGTTGCACTTCCAAGCATTGGGCCTGGCACGGTTATCGGCAGTTACCTCAACGACTTCAGCTTGAAATATAGACCATTCGGGAGTGGAATTGTTGCAATGCACAACCTGATATATTATCGTTGCACGATTTAGAAAAACTAATGTATCATTCCTCCATGACCCGCTTGCCACCCCTTAATTCCCTCAGGGCGTTCGAAGCCGCCGCGCGGCATATGAGCGTCAAGCGTGCAGCGGCGGAACTGAACGTGACGCCGGCGGCAGTCAGCCACCAGATACGTTCCCTCGAGGACTACCTGGGCGTGCCGCTTTTCAGGCGCCAACACCGCGCGTTGGAACTCACGGACGCCGCGCGCGCGTGCCTGCCCAAGCTGCGTGAGGGCTTCGACTGCCTGGTGAAGGCGGTCGAGGTGCTGCGGGCGCAACGAGGCACGGGATCGCTGACCGTCAGCTGCGCACCCTCGCTCGCCGCCCGCTGGCTGATGCCGCGCCTGCATCGTTTCCTTGCCGCACACCCGGAGATCGACGTGCGGATGTCAGCACGGGTGCGCCAGGTGAGCGAGCACGGCAAGGGCAACGTCGCGGAACGCGCCACCGTCGACGCCTGGCTTGGCGATTCGGATATCGCAATTCTCTACGGGCGCGGTGACTACCCCGGATTCAAGGTCGACAAGCTGCTGTCGCTGACAATCACGCCGATCTGCAGCCCGAAGCTGGTGACAGGGGAGGCGCCACTGACGCGGCCGGAAGACCTGCGCCATCACACGCTGTTGCACGACGAGACCGGCGAACTCTACGACGGGGAATCGTTCTGGGACGTGTGGTTCAAGGCCGCCGGAGTCACCGGCATCGATACCCGCCGCGGCACGCGCTTCAGCCACGCCGTGCTGGCGTTCGAGGCGGCGATCGACAGCCTCGGGATCGTTGCCACGATGCCGGTGCTGGCGGCGGCCGACCTGCACGCCGCGCGCCTGGTGACGCCGTTTGCGCTGCGTGCACCGCTGATATCGGCTTACTACGTTGTCTCCAGCCTCGTTGCGGCAGCGCGGCCGGAGGTCGTCGCTTTCCGCGCGTGGCTGCTCGAAGAGGCGGCGCGCGCAGAGGAAGTCTAGCCGCCTCCGGGCTGTCCCGCGTCACCCGGGCTCGATCGTGGGGCGAAGGAGAGGCCGCTCATCGATCGGCAGGTTGACAATCGCGGAGACCACGCCCATCGCGATCGTCAGCACCCACATGAGCTGGTAAGAGCCGGTGTGGTTGAAGAGATAGCCCGCCAGCCACACTCCGATGAAGCTTCCGATCTGGTGGCAAAAAAAACGAGATCCCGCTGAGCGTTGCCATGTACTTGACGCCGAACACCTGGGCGATCACGCCACTGGTGAGCGGCACGGTGCCCAGCCACAGGAACCCGATCACCGCCGCGAACACGTACACCGATGCCGGTGTGACCGGCAGCAGGATGAACATGATCTGGAAGCCGCACACGGTGTAGCCGGCGCACAGCAGCAGATAGCCCTGGTGCACGAAAGCCTCGCGCAGCGCCTCCGGGATGGACTGCTTGTGGAATATCTGGGCCTGGGCCTTCTTGTCCTCGACCAGCGCGGCGGAGAGCGGTGCGATCAGCACCAGGGTGATCGCGAGCACCAGCAACGCCTGCTGCCAGCCTATGCTGTTGATCAGCACCTGGCCATACGGAAGCATGACGAACTGCCCGAACGAGCCGGCCGCGCCCGCGACGCCGAGTGCGGTGGTGCGTTTCTCGGCGGGAAACGCGCGTCCGATGCCGAGATCCATCGTCATCGGCTGCAGGTAAAGGCCGAAGTTGTGGCGCGTGCCGAGCGCGATCGTCAGTATGATGCCGCCGCAGATCAGAACGACGGCGGGCGCGCGCCAGTTGCCGTGTGCCATGGAGCGTGGTGGTGATCCGGGCAAAGGGCGCATGTTATACGAAACAGCCGGCTTCGCGTGGGGTGGGGCGGCACGATGCGCCCCAATTCGCTAGGAGTTTGTCGGACTTAGGCTCGACAAACTCCTTACGCAAAACCACCCGTAGACAAACGGTACGATTGGAGTCGAAAAACGTGAATTCGGCCCCACTCGTGCCCTATTGACGGCCAACAAAGGTCGTTATACCCCGCACTGTTGTAAGTCTGCGGGCGGTTTTGCGTTTAGCAGCCTGTCGGACCGGTAAG
>JACQGN010000337.1 GCA_016199545.1 Betaproteobacteria bacterium
CCGCGCTCCGCTCGCAATGACATTGAGGGCGCTTTCTACCCGCGGTACGACGGGGCGGTCTTGTCGAGCATGCGCAGCAGCGCCCGCCACTCGCCTTTGGTCTCCTGGTAGCCGGGGCGCGAGAACTGGCGCGCGCGCGGAAACGTGCGTGTAGATGAGATCGGTCATGCATCGATTATCCGCCATTGGCGGCCCGGCGTGCCAGCCGGCCGACAGCTCCCGTTTCTGCGCTATCATTCGGGCCATAATGCAGCCTTCCCACTCGAGCTGTCCGAAACGGCCGGACGGTTCGCCCGATTTTGTCCATGAGGAAAATCTGGAGCCGGCACCGGCTTGCCGTGCTCTGCACATTGCGGACACTTTGACCGCCCGTTGTAAGCTCACGAAGAAATGATGAACCCGCCCGCGGGATCCGCCCGCGGGTATTTTTTGACTCGAGAGGAAGAGGATGGCACAGGACGGATCGATGGACCGCGGCCGGCAGGCGAGCCAGACTCTCGCGCTCAACGTGCACGAGAACTACCCGGGGCCGCTGTCGTGGCGCTCGGACGACATCGTGGTCGGCACGTTCTTCAACGGCGGCGTGCGGGCGTACGACGTGACCAACCCGTACCAGCCGCGCGAGATCGCATACTTCGTGCCCGGCGCCCCGGCGCTGTCGCCGAAGGGCGCCGTCCAGATGAACGACGTCTTCATCGACGACCGCGGCCTCGTGTTCTGCGGCGACCGCTTCACCGGCGGCCTCTACATACTTGAGATGAAGATCTAGCAGCCTGTCGGGCGTGACGCTACGACATGCTGCTTACGGAAGGGCCGATGAGGATCATGATGCAAGCTCGAATCGACAACTGCTTGTGGCTCGGTAGCGGCGCACTAGGAGTTTGTCGGACTTGGCACCGACAAACTCCTTATGCAAAACCGATGGCGGAGAAAATGCGAAAAAATGATGAAAAACATCCGATGTTTCCCACGCCCTTCCTCAAATTCGACCGATTCGGGTGGTCTGATCATGAATAGTCAGCCGGTTTTGCGTATAGCAGCCTGTGCGGGCTGTCAAGTCCGACAGGCTGCTAGCAGGCGGGAATCGAGGTTCTCGCCGGCCCTGTTGCGTTCACATGCAGTCGGTTCCATTTAAGGATTTTGGCGGATCGCGGTCCGCCAAAATCCTGGGGAGAATCCCATGAAGATCGGAAAGATCACCTGCTGGGTGCTGCGCATCCCGTTCACCTTTCCGCTGGTGAAGGAACAGCAGCATGCGCTGCTTAACTTCGTCGAGGTGGAAACGGACGACGGGCTGAAGGGCCACTCGGCTTCGACCTATCCGCTGCGGCACGGCATCCGCGAGTTCATCAATCGCGAGGTGGCGCCGGTGATCGTGGGCATGGATGCGCTGCGTCCGGAGGAAGTGCGCAACCGCCTCTTCTGGGCGACCGCGCGCAAGTACTTCCAGGGCGCGTGGAACTGCGCGGCGAGTCTCATCGACATCGCGCTGTGGGACGTGAAAGGCAAGGCGCTCAAGCAGCCGGTGTGGAAACTGCTGGGCGGCGCGCATGCCGAGCTGCCCGCCTACATCACGTTCGGGCTGCCGCGCTATTCGGTCGACGAACTGATCGAAGTCGCGCGCATGCTGATCAAGGACGGGCAGACGCGCCTCAAGATGGTGGTCGCCAAGGGCTCGAACCCGTACGACGAAATCCTCGGGCAGCCCACCGACGCCGATATCGTGCAGGATGCCGCGCGTGTGCGCGCGCTGCGCGAGGCGGTGGGCCCGAAGATCGAACTCATGATGGACGCAAACAAGGGCGCGACCTACGCGCAGGCGCTCAGGCTCGCGAAACTGTGCGAACCGTACAACCTCACGTGGTTCGAGGATCCGGTGCTACAGGCCGACCCGCGGCTGATGGCGAAGCTGCGCACGCAGACCACCATCCCGCTCGCCACGGGCAGCACCGCGACTTCCGACCTCATGTACATGCGCGAGTATCTCGTGCGCGAGGCGGTGGATTTCCTGCAGCCCAACGTGCGCGACATCGGCGGATACACTCAGGGAATCAAGGCCGCAGCGCTCGCACAGGCGTTCAACGTCCCGCTCGCGATGGGCGGCAATTACCCGCACCTCAACATGCATCTCCACGCCGGCGTGCCCAACGGCGGGCGCATCGAGTTCCACTGGCAGGGCTGGAAATGTATCGAATCGACCTTCGACAACGCGCCCGGCCCGGTGAACGGAACGGTCACGCTGCCCACCGCGCCGGGCCTCGGTTTCACGCCGAAGTCAGGGATGCTGGAACTTGCAGTAGACTGATGCGGGCGCGGTCAACCAGCCAAACGCGGGCATGTAGGAGTTTGTCGGACCTTGGGCCGACAAACTCCTTAGGCAGAACCGCCTGCCAAAACACGACGAAAAAGGACCTCGGAAACACGAAATCGACCCTGCGCTCGCCGCGCATCACAGGCCAATCCGGGATGTTTCGCCAGGTCTCATATCAATTCTTCAGGCGGTTGTGCTTTAGCAGCCTGTCGCGGCGGCAAGTCCGACAGGCTGCTAGGCGACATTACGACATCCAGGACGCGCGTCAGGTTGAAACAGGAGGGGCTCGCACGCACCGGATTCTCGGTGCATCGGTGCAATATTGCCGCGGGCGCAATCTAAGCGGAGTCAACGGAACCATGTCGGCTTCCGTTGTGTCCATGTTATAGACTTAGATTCGTGCGCAGCGGGAGGTAACGCTATGCCGAACCAGACCGATCAAGCCGAGCGCCAGAACGAGTTTGTCAGGAACCTTGTTGCTTTTGCGCACCAGCACCGCGCCGCGCCGTGGTCCGGAACGTTCGCCGAATTCCTGGAGAAGATCCTGCCCGGCAACATCCGGGGCATCGCCCGCAACAGCCACCAGTACATCTGGGACATGATCCAGTGGCAGGGGAGTGAGACCAGTCCCGAGGGCCCGCTCCGCTACAGGCTGTTCGCCGACGAGTTGTACGGAATCGATGACGCGCTGGAACGCCTCGCGGACTATTTCAAGGCGGCGAGCGCGGGTTCGGAGGTGGGGCGGCGGCTCCTGTTGCTGCTGGGGCCGCCCTCCGGCGGCAAGTCGAGCATCGTGATCCTGCTCAAGCGCGGGATCGAGGAATACAGCCACACCGACCAGGGCGCCCTCTACGCGATCCAGGGTTGCCCGGTGCACGAGTCGCCGTTGCATCTGGTGCCGTACACGCTGCGCCCGCAATTCCGCGAGACCTACGGCGTCGAGATCGTCGGCGACCTGTGCCCGCTGTGTCGGGCGCGGCTCGAGGAACGGCGCTCGGATGGCCGCGACGGAGTGGAAGATCCGTCCGCCTACCGCCGCGAGGAGAAACTCGCCGGCGATTTCATGCAGATGCCGGTGCAGCGCATTTTCATCTCGGAAGCCGGGCGCATGGGCATCGGCACCTACGCCCCCCACGACCCCACCACCGCCGATATCGCGGATCTGGTGGGTTCGGTGGACCTTTCCAAGGTGGCGGAGTACGGCGACGAAGGCGATCCGCGCGCGTGGTCGTGGTCGGGCGCGATGTACGCCTCCAGCCGGGGCCTGCTCGAGATGATCGAAATCCTCAAGGTCAAGCGCGAGTTCCTCTACCTGCTGCTCACGCTCACCCAGGAGA
>JACQGN010000334.1 GCA_016199545.1 Betaproteobacteria bacterium
AGCAGCCTGTCGGAGCTTTAAGTCCGACAGGCTGCTAGAGCGCCCGCTTTGCGCGTAGCGTTCGCCATGCTGTTCAACTCCTACGCCTTTATTTTCCTGTTCTTGCCGGTAACGCTCGCCGGTTTCTTCCTGCTCGCGCGCGCGGGTCCCAGGCTTGCTGCGGGATGGGTCACCGCGGCATCACTCTTCTTCTACGGCTGGTGGAATCCGCTCTACGTCGCCCTGCTCGCGGGTTCGATCCTCTTCAACTACGCGCTGGGGCTCGCCATCGTCCGCTCGGAAGCGGCGGGGCGCGCGGCACACAGGAAGCGGCTGCTCGTCTTCGCGGTCGCGGCCAATCTCGGCGTGCTCGCTTACTACAAGTACGCCAACTTCTTCCTCGATAACGTCAACGCGGCTCTCGGCACCGCCGCAAGCCTCGGCGAGATCATCCTTCCGCTCGGCATCTCCTTCTTCACCTTCACCCAGATCGCGTTTCTCGCCGACGCCTACCAGGGCAAGGCGCGCGAGTACAGCCTGGTGCATTACGGCCTGTTCGTGACCTATTTTCCGCACCTCATCGCAGGGCCGGTGCTGCACCACGGCGAGATGATGCCGCAGTTCGCGCAGCCCGCCATCTATCGTCTCAATCACGACGACATCGCCGCGGGGCTCACGATCTTCGTCATCGGCCTGTTCAAGAAGGTGATCATCGCGGACGGCGTCGGCGCTTACGTGGCACCGGTGTTCGACGCGCCGCAATCGGGGTTGACCCTGACGTTCCTCGAGGCCTGGTGCGGCGCACTCGCCTACACCTTTCAGCTCTATTTCGATTTTTCAGGCTATTCCGACATGGCGGTGGGGCTGTCGCTGCTCTTCGGTGTGCGGCTGCCGATCAATTTCCACTCGCCCTACAAGGCGGCGAACATCATCGAATTCTGGCGGCGCTGGCACATGACGCTGTCGCGTTTCCTGCGCGACTATCTGTATTTTCCCCTGGGCGGGAATCGCCGGGGGCGCGCGCGGCGTTACCGCAACCTCATGATCACCATGCTGCTGGGCGGCCTGTGGCACGGCGCCGGATGGACGTTTGTCATCTGGGGCGGCCTGCACGGCGTGTATGTCATCGTGAACCACGCGTGGCGCGCGCTGCGCCGCCGGCTGGGGCACGACCTCGACCGTCCCACGGCCCGCGGGCGCGCGCTCGGGTGCGCCGTCACCTTTCTCGCAGTCGTGGTCGGTTGGGTGATCTTCCGTGCGAGCAGCATGGACGCGGCGCTTGCTCTTCTCAAGGCGATGGCCGGGATGAACGGCCTGGTGGTTCCGGATGCGTGGCTGCCGAAATGGGGCGTGCTGGGCGAATGGCTCGCGCGGCACGGAGTCGTCTTTGGCGCGACGCCGGCACTTGGGCGTACCGGCGTCGTGCATTGGATCTGGATTCTGCTGTTCGTGGTGTGGTGCGCGCCGAACACCCAGCAGGTCATGGCGCGTATCAGGCCGGCGCTCGGTGTTCCGCCCGAGCCCGCCACGCGGTGGCGCTGGCGCCCCACCGCGTTGGGCGCGGGCGCCATCAGCGCGATGGCGCTCGCGGTGGTGCTCAACCTCAACCGGCATTCCGAGTTTCTCTATTTCCAGTTCTAGGGATTCGTCGCATTCCGACTCGACAAATTCTCATGAAAGACTGCGTGCAAGCTTCCTGCCAACATGAACAGCATCCTTCAACCGGCTGACACGATGACGAGTCGCGCTTACGTGGCGCTGGTGCTGGGATCGTGCGCAGCCATCCTTGCGGCGGTGTTGACGCTGAACCTGATGCTCGCCTACAACAATATCCGCCACGACAAGAACGCGCTCGCCAGCGCATGGCAGCAGCGCACGCGGGGTGTGACTTACGCGCCGCCGATCAACGACAATCGCCTGTTCAAGACGTTGCGGCTGAACGATCGCGTTGGCGAAATCAATGCCATCGTGTTCGGATCGTCGACCACGATGGGCATACGCGAGGCCGCATTCGCGCCGCCCCTTCGCGCATACAACTTCGCGCAGAGCGGCAATTCGCTGGTGGCGGTGGTCGGCGAAGCCGAATACGTCGTCGCTCGTTGGCCCGAGCGCATCCGCTACCTGGTGATCCCGCTCGACTGGGCGCTTGGTTTCACTTTCGATCCAGGCACGCCGAGCGCAACGGAGCTGTCGCCGGAGGCGGTACGCGCCGCGACGAACGCCGGGCGCCGGCGCGACGGGTCGCTCGCCCAAGTGCGCGATGCGCTGTCCTTGCCGCGCGTAAAGGACCTCATGACCATCGCGGGGGATGTGCTTCGGGCCGAACATAAGGCGACGGCGTTCCGGCAGTTCTTCTTTGAACCGGCCGGCGAGGCGTATCGCTGTGCGGACGGCACCCCGGCGCGCGACTACGACACCCTGTACCGCGGCCTGTGCAACGGGTTTCGCTTCGACGGCAGTGCGACATTTGCCGACCAGCGGCGGATCGATGCCCGCAACGCCCGCGCGCTCCTCGCGGCCGCGGCGGCATCCGGGTCACAGTACGCGATGGCATTGCGCCGTACGCGCGGCGAACCGCATGCGCCGACGCTCGAGCGCCTCGCGGCGCTGGCAAGGCGCTTCGCGCGCACCGGCGGGGCCACGGTCTTTTTTCTGCCTCCGCTCATGCCGGGCCTGGAACAGGCGCTGCTCGCGTCTGCGCACAGCGGCCCCGCGCTCACGCGCACCAAGGAGGCCCTTGCGGCGTGGGCCGCACGCGAACGCCTGACGTTGATCGATGCGGGCGCGTCCGAGAAGTTCGGCTGCGCGGCTGACGAGTTCATCGACCCACACCACGCGCTGCCTGCATGCTATGCGCGGGTATTCGCGCGGCTGCCGGGGGCAGTGCCAGGCACTGTGCGGACGAGTGCGGACTGACCGATCGCGGCGCTCGAGGAGCACCCCAGTGACAACAGCGGCACGGATGCAACGCTGGTGGTGGATTTACGCGCTCGCGGCCGCCACCTACCTGCCCACGCTCGCCTTCCATTACGTCGGCGAGGAGGCGATCTTTGCGATCAGTTCGCTGGAGATGTGGTACCACGGGGAATGGGTGCGCCAGTTGCTCTACGGCGGCGACCTGAAGCACAACCCGCTCTACAACTGGCTGATCATTCCGCTCGCGAGCGCCGTAGGCTGGGAGCACGTGCTGGTGGTTGCGCGCGCGCTCACGGTCTGCGCCACGGTGGCGACCGGCCTCGTCATTGCCTGGCTTTCGCACGCGCTCTACCGCAACGCGACATTCGCGGCGGTTGCGGCGCTCGTGTATGTCACGTTCGCCGACGTGTTTTTCTACCGTGGGTGGCTCGCTTACGTCGACCCTCTGTTCGCGTTCTTCATTGCCGCAGCGCTTGCCTGCCTCTGGGTCGGCTGCGAGCGGCGGCGGGCGTCGCTCCTCGCGGTGGCGGTCGCCTCGCTCACGGCGGCTTTCATGAGCAAGGCGTTAACGGCATACGTCTTCTACGGTACGGCGGCGTTCGTGCTGCTGTTTACGCCACGCTACCGCGCGGTTCTGCTCGCCCCCGCGTCGTGGCTCATCCACGCGCTGGGAGCCGCACTGCCCGCGGCGTGGCTTGCGTTCGTGCCTGCCAACACCGGGCAGGGTGGGCGCATGTTTGCGGAAATTCTCGCCAAACTCGCGCCAGAAGGCCCTGGCGAGTACTTGTTGAAACTCGTGACCTATCCGCTGGAGACGCTGGCGCGGCTCGTTCCCGCGCTGCTCCTTGTTGGCTATTACCTGTGGCGGCGCCGGAGCGAATTCAACCCGCGCGGCGACCCTCACCTGCGCAACGCAGCGTGGATCTGCGTGCTCAGCTATCTGCCGTACTGGCTCGCGCCGCAAAGCAGCGTGCGCTACCTGCTGCCGCTCTATCCGCTCGTGGGGCTGCTGCTCGCGCGCGTGCTGTGGCTGCTGGGCGAGGAGGCGCTGCGCAACCTGGGGCGGTGGCTGATCGCGGCGATCGCGCTGAAGCTCGTCGCGGTGCTGGTGTTGTTTCCCTACTACCAAAGCCGGTATCGCGGCGAGAATTACGCGGCCGCCGCACGCGACATCCACGCTCGAACCGGCGGCCATTCGCTATATGCGTCGAACGTCAGCGCCAGCGGCTTGTCGGTCGTGGCGCACATTGACATTCTGCGCCTGCCGCAGCCGCCGCTCACTTTCCCACCGGCGCACTGGGAATCCGGGTTTGTGATCGCGTACGAGCCGGACCCGAAACTGGGCGAGGTGAGCCGGCAGTATCGACTCGGCGGCAACGACCTCTACCTGCTGTGCCGCGGGGCGGCGTGCGCGGGCGGGCGCCGCAGGTAGGCGGGCGGGCGTAGCCCCTGTCGAGGCTCATCGCGGTCGCGATAAACTCTGCGTCGCAGCCTACCGGAACCGCGCGGGGTGGCGGTCACCCACGCGGCTCGCCCCCCAGTGCCTGGTTGATCGCCGCCATGACCCGCGACGCAGGCAGGTGCTGCAGGCAGTCGCTGAAGCTCGCGATCGTGCGCCCGCAGCCCTCGAGCATGCAGGGTGCGCAGGCGGCCGCGCCCTGCACCAGAATCACGTTGCTGACTTGTTGGCTGCCGCAGCGCCGCCATGGGTTGGATTCAATCGCGTGGCCGCGCGGCCATGGACCCCACTTCACAGTGTTGGACGGACCGAACAGCGCGACGGTCGGCACGCCCAGCGCGGCGGCAATGTGGGTCATCGCGGTATCGGGGCCCACGTAGACGCGAGCGCGGCTCGCAAGGCACGCAGAGGCGCCGAGCGTAAGTTTCCCGGCCGCATTGACCGTGCCCTCCGGCATCTCGCGCGCAAGCTCTGCGACGTACTCAAGCTCCGGCTTTTCACCGCCGCCCGACAACACGATTGTCTGCCCGCGCCCGGCCAGCCACCGAGCGATCTCAATCCACCCGCGGTGATGCCACATCTTGTAGTTGAATTTCGGATAGGGGTGCAACAGCGCGATCGGCCGCATTGGGGTGCCTGACAGCAGCCGATCGACCTGGGCGGCGTCGTCATCACTCCACGTCACGGCGACTTCGCCATGCGCAGGGACTCCGAGCTGCGCTGCGAGCGCCAGGCACATGCGCACCGTATGGGTATTGAGATCGTCGAATGGCGCCCAGTGGTGAAGGAGCAGCCGCTTCCAGCGCTCGCTGCGCCTCGCGTCCAGCAGGCCCGCCCGCCAGCGGCCAGCAATAAATGCGTAGAACGTCGGTCGATCCCCGCGCAGAGCGGACAGCGCGAGATCGTAATGCCTCAGCAACTTGAGGGTAAACGCGAGGTGCGCGAGCCAGCCCGGCCGCTCGGGCACGGTGAGGATGCGCCTGAGGTCCGGATTTGCGGCGATTACGCCCTGTGTTCCCTCGAATACCAGCACATCGAGCGCGGTCTCCGGCCAGGCCCGCTTGATCGAGCGCATCAGCGGCGTAGCGAGCAACACGTCGCCGATGCGGCGCGTGACGATGATGAGGACACTGCGCGGTGGCGTCCTCACTGGCCATCGACCCAGTGAACAGTGAACTGTGAACGAAGAAGGGAAAGGACCAAATCGCCGAGCGCTCTCTTGTTAATCACCGTTTACTCTTAACCGTTGACCGTTCACCATTTTTTTCGGCGATGAGCATGAGCTTGGCGTAGCGGTAGTAGGAATTCTCCGCATTCGAGATGGCAAGCATCAGGCCCTCGCGCCCGTCGAGAAAGCCCGCCCGCAGAAAGTAAGTCCGGAGGAATGCCCAGCCTCCGTGCAGCAGCGCCGTGACTATCGAGGCGCGGCGCCCGCGCGCGTGCAGGTTACGCGCGGTCATGGCCGAGTACACGTTCATCTTGTCGATGAGCTGATCGAGATCGGTGATGGTCTCGTGATATATCGGCGCCGCGAGCCTGCCGGTGGCGCCGTTCACGATGAGCCGGTCGTGCCCCTGATCGTCAGAAAAGCGCGCCGCACCGCGGCGAAAGAGCCGCCCTACGTAATCCGGCCACCATCCCGAGTGCCGCATGTAGCGTCCGCAGAAGCTCGATCGGCGCGGCAGCGCGAAGGCGGCCTTGGCTCCTGGCTCCGCGATGGCCCGCACGATCTGCGCGCGGAGTTCGGGGGTGACCCATTCGTCTGAGTCGAGCGAGAGCATCCACTCGCCTGTCGCGAGGTCGAGCGCGCGGTTCTTCTGCGGCCCGTAGCCGGGCCAGTCCGCGGTCTGGTGCACCCGGGCGCCGAGTTCACGGCAAATATCAAGCGTGCGGTCGGTGCTGCCCGAATCGACGACCACGATCTCGTCCGCCCAACGCAGAGAGTCGAGGCAGCGCCGGATGGTCGGCTCGGCGTTCCGGGTGATGACGATGGCGGAGACGCGCATTGCGGGGAAGGCGGAAGGATGAAGGATGAAGGATGAAGGGCCCACAGTGAGTGGATCGCCTCTTACGCACTGTCCGCTAGCCATTACCTTTTGATTTTAACCCGGCATACAGCACGCCGGTGAGCCACGCGTAGAGCAGCCCTTCGGTGTGGTCGAGCAGCAGCGAATTGAACAGGCAGCCGGTAACCATGGTGAGGACCAGCGCGCGCGCAAGATGCGTCTCCGGCGCCGATGCGAGTCGCCCCGAGAGCCGCCATTGCGTAGCGAGCAGCCACAGGAATGCGGCGAGCCCGATCGCGCCCAGCTGCACCGCGAGATGCAGGAACTCGTTGTGCGGGTTGCGCGAGGGCGCAAGCGGCGTGCCCTCCACATGCCGCGCGTACGCCCGCGGAAAACCGCCGGTCCCGACCCCTACCCACGGGTGCTCACGCACGATCGCGAGGCTCGCGCGATAGAAGTCGAGGCGGTCGCCTACGGACGACGCTCGGCCGCCTTGGCCGGATTGCCAGGCGGAGAATTCCTGCCACCCCTGTCCGAACCGCTCGTGCACCAGGCCGGGCATGAAGTGAACGAGGGCCGCCGTCACCGCGACAGCGATCCCACTGCGCGCGAGGCCACGCCAGCGTTTCCATGCGTAGCCGCCGTAGAGCACAAGCACGGCGAGTATAAGTTGGCCGGTGCGCCCCGGCACCATGAAGATCACATTCACCGCGGCGAGCACGGCGAGCGCAGCCCAGCAGGCGCGCGCCCACCGTGACGCGGCCTGCCCGGCGAACTGGGCAAAGAGATAGGCGCCGAGGGCCATCAGAATGTTATGGGTGAGGCTGTGCTTGAAGACGATCGCAGCCGCCGCATCGACACCCGACACCTTGTCGTGAGGCAGGACGCCAAAGTGGATGAGATAGGAGAGAAAGAGGACGAATGCGAGGCCCGCCGCCAGCGTGCGCAGGGCATGCGCACGGGCTGGCGCATCGCGAAAGCTGAAGGCGAGCAAGGCGACGAGCAACAGGTCGCTGTACTTGAGCAGGTACAGCACACCGTCACCCGGGTCGCGCTCCCCGTAGAGCGTGCCGGCGGCGAGCAGCGCCAGAAGCGCGAGCGCCGCGAGGGCGACCGGATTGGAGCGAATCGCCTGCCACTTGGCGCGCCACGCGCCGCTCGCGACCCAGCCGGCAACGAGCAGGGCGAGCAGCGCGTTGTCGAACGCCACGGAGATGGGGATTGAAAACCCGAGGGCAATCCCGGACCAGCGAGCCACGCGTTCAGCGTGCCCGCTCAACGCCCCGTATACTCCGGCACCCATTGCGAGAGTTCGGCCCTGACCGTCTCGTCGGACGGGACATCGGCGCGGCGAAGCCAGCACGCAAGCCGCGCGAGCCATTCGCCGTCCTCCTGCCGCACCTTGGCGATGCGCAGCTTCGGGTGCGGCGTGGGAAGCGAATTCTCGTCCGCGCCGAGCAGTTCTTCGTAAAGTTTTTCGCCGGGCCGCAAACCGGTGTAGGCGATCGGGATGTCGCTTTCATTGAACCCGGACAGCCGGATCATCTCGCGCGCGAGATCCACGATGCGCACCGGCTCACCCATGTCGAGCACGAATACCTCGCCGCCCCCGCCCATGAGGCCCGCCTGCAGCACAAGCTGCACCGCCTCCGGGATCGACATGAAATAGCGCGTGATGTCAGGGTGCGTCACGGTCACCGGCCCGCCGCGGGCGATCTGCTCGCGGAACCGCGGAATGACGCTGCCCGTGCTGCCGAGCACGTTGCCGAAGCGCACCAGCACGAAACGCGTCGCGCCAGCCTCCTCCTGCAGCGCCTGGCACACCATCTCGGCGAGGCGCTTGCTCGCACCCATGACGTTGGTGGGGTTGACGGCCTTGTCGGTGGAGATCAGCACGAATTTCTCCACTCCATACGCGATTGCCGCCCGCGCCAGCGCCCGGGTGCCGAGGACGTTGTTGAGCACCGCCTGCCAGGCGTTCTCGCTTTCCATCAGCGGCACGTGCTTGTAGGCCGCGGCGTGAAAGATCACCGACGGTTGATGTGCGGACAGCAGTTGGCCGACGCGGGATTCATCCTTGATGTCCCCAATTGCGCAGAGGATCGGGACCTCGGGCATGCGCTCGCGAAACTCCTGCTCGATCGTGTAGAGCGCGAATTCGTTCAACTCGAAGAGGACGATCCGGCGCGGCCCGAATCTCGCCACCTGCCGGCACAGTTCGGCGCCGATCGAGCCGCCGGCCCCGGTCACCATGACCGTGCGCCCGTTGATCCAGCTCTTCAGCCCCGCGGTATCGAGCACGACCACATCCCGTCCCAGCAGATCGTCGAGCTCGACGTGGCGGATCTGCGAGACCGTCACGCGCCCGCTCATCAGGTCATCGAACGAAGGCACCGTCAGTACCTTGAGCCCCGCCTCGTTGCAGCGCGCGACCACCTGGCGGCGTGCCTGGTGCGAGGCGGAGGGCATGGCAATGATGGCGTGCGTCGCTCCGAGCTTCTCCTTCCACGCCGCGAGCTCGTCGCTGCGCCCGAGGATGTTGATCCCGTGCAGCTCACGGCCGCGCACCGATGCGTCGTCGTCGAATACACCGACCACATGCCACTGCGGGCTGCGCCCGAGTTCCTTTATCAGGTTCACCGCAGCCTCCTCGGTGCCGATGACGAACACCGGTGCGCGATCGCCGGGCAGGAAGTTGCCCAGGCTGCGTTCCTTCCACGCCCGATACGCGAGCCGGCTGCCGCCCATGATGACGATGAGGAAGATCGGATTCGTGATGAGAACGGAGCGCGGGACACCGATCTGAAGCATGACGAGGAGCGTCAGCGCCACAATCGATGCGGTGACGGCGGCGTAGATGATGCGTTTCAGGTCCGGCAGGCTTGCGTAGCGCCAGATGCCGCGGTAAAGCGCGAAAGCATGGAAGACGATCGCATTGACCGGCACCACGCACGCGAGTGACTGTACTGCGATGTCCACGTAGTTGTCCGGGACTTCGAAGTTGAAGCGCAGCCAGAACGCAAGGAGCCAGGCAACGATGCTCGCGGCGAGGTCATGCACGACGGCGAACAGCGTGCGCCAGTGGTACTTCACGTTCGTTGCTCCGCGCGGTGCCGGCCTGCCTCCAGCAGTCCGGCGGCAAGGTGATGCGCGGTCAGGCGGACGGCGACCAGTACGCCGCGCACGACATCCGTGAGCGAGACCGCGAGCAGCGAAGTCGTGAATGCCGCGAGCGGTGCCCCGGCGGCCAACGTCATCTTGTCAGGGGCTCTTATTCTGCAGGCGAGCATGCGCGAACGCATGATACCACCGCGCTGTTTCCGCAAGGCCCTGCGCGAGCGAGAAGCGCGGCCGCCAGCCGAGCTCATTCCGGATTCGCGAGCCGTCCACCTGGAGGGAACCGGTGAGTTTTTCCATCTCTTCGCTCTTGCCGAGCACGGCTGCGCCGAGCTTGAGCAGCGGCACCGGGCAGGGAAAGATCCGCGCCCTCGCTCCCAGTGCAGCCGCAACCGCCCGCATCAGTTCCGGCGTCGAGACATCCTCGCCGTCGCTGACAAGATAGGTCTTGCCTCCCGCGTTCGGCGCTTGCAAGCACGCGAGCACCGCAGCGACGAGATTTCCCAGGAAGATCATGCTGCGCTGATTGCGTATCGACGCGAGCGGAAGCGGCCAGCCCCGCCCCGTCGCATTCAGCAGCCGCAGGAAATTGCCCTTGACACCGGGCCCGTAGATCAGAGGGGGTCGCAGCACGATCGCTTCGGTCCCGGTTCCACTCGTCACCCGCCAGATCGCCTGTTCCGCCTCCCACTTGGAAATGCCGTAGGCGTCTTCCGGATGCGGCGGGTCGAGCTCGGTGAAACCGTGCCTAGTGGTGTTCTCTCCGTTCACCTTGATCGAACTCATGAACACAAAACGGCGGACATGCGCCGTCACGGCCGCGCGCGCGAGTCGCTCGGTGGCATACACGTTGACGCGCCGGTATTCCGCAAGCGAGTCCCGGGCGGTTTCGTGAAGCACGTGCGTGCGCGCCGCGAGATGGATTACGCTATCAGCCCCGAGCAGCGCTTGTGTCCAGTCGGTGCCTGTCCCGATGTCGCCTACCGCGACAGCCTCGGCGCCGCTCGCCGGATCGCCAACGTCGGCTGCACGCACCGCAGCCCGCACACGATAACCGCCCTGGAGCAGCGCGCGACCCAGAGCCGCGCCAACGAAGCCACTGGCCCCGGTGACAAGAATGATGGCACCCCGGGCGTGTTGCGCCAAAGACGTTACTTGAACCACACGGTGCGGTTGACGTAATCGGTGTAGCTCAAAATGATGCGCACGACCTTGAGCGAGACGTTGTCTGCCTCGTAGTCGGATGGGATCCGGAACGGGCGCTGATGCCGCGCGTAATGCTCGACGGTGACATCGATTGCCGCGAGGACCTCATCCGGTTTCAGTCCGCTCATGATGAGCGTGCCTTCGTCCATACCTTCCGGCCGCTCGTGGGCCTGGCGGATCATCACTGCCGGAAAGGCAAGCAGCGATGACTCCTCGGTCAGCGTGCCACTGTCCGAAAGGACGCAGCAGGCATGGGTCTGCAGCTTCACGTAGTCGAGGAAGCCGAGGGGCTTCAGGAATTCGACCCTGGCGGGCAGCGCCTTGCGATCAAGTGCTGCAAGCTTGTTACGGGTGCGCGGGTGCGTCGAGACGATCACGCGCTTGCCGTGGCATTTCACGATCGCGCCGAGACTCGCGAGCAGGTCTGCGAGATTCTCGGGGGTCTCGATATTCTCCTCGCGATGGGCGCTCACCAGGAAATAGGCGCGCGGCTCGAGCTTCAGCCGCTGGAGGACGCGGGAAGCGTCAATCTTGGGCTCGTAGTGGACGAGCACTTCGCGCATCGGGGAGCCGGTCTTGATCACCGTTTCCGGGCGGATGCCTTCCCGCAGCAGATAGCGCCGCGCATGCTCGGTATATGGCAGGTTGATGTCGCTCACGTGATCCACGATTCGGCGATTGACTTCCTCCGGCACTCGCTCGTCGAAACAGCGGTTGCCCGCTTCCATATGAAAGACCGGAATCCTGCGGCGCTTGGCCGCGATTGCGGCGAGGCAGGAATTGGTGTCGCCGAGAAGTAGCAGCGCGTCGGGACGCTCCCGCGCCATCAATTTGTCGGCGCGGTCGATCACTTTTCCGATGGTTTCCGCCGCCGTCCTGCCTGCCGCGGCCAGAAAGTGGTCCGGTTTTCTTAGTTCGAGCTGCTCAAAAAAAATCTCATTGAGCTCGTAGTCGAAATTCTGCCCAGTGTGCACGAGCACGTGGCGCACCTGCCGATCGAGTTCAGCGATCACGCGTGACAGCCTGATGATCTCCGGCCGCGTACCGACGATCGTCATGACTTTCATCTTGCTGATTCGGGCATTCGGCATCTTGTGCAATTAGGGTTTCTTGCCCTTGGTCGGCGAATCAACTCACACAACCAACCTGTGGTATGGCCGGCATCAAACGGGCTCGGGGTACGTATCCGGTTTCGAGGGATCGAAAATCTCGCTCGCCCAAAACAGGGTAATCAGGCGCTCATGTCCCATATTTGTAATATTGTGAGTGTGTAACGTCGGCATGTCCACGTACTGAGGGAGGTCACCGCAGACACGGTACTCAGTAATTTCCGTGCTAAACAGCTTGCGCACGCGAATCAGGGCATTTCCCGATATCACGAGAAAGCGCTCGATTTTGGCCATGTGGTAGTGGTTCCCACGCGTAACGCCTGGGGGGGTCGTCGAGATGAAACACCCTCCCTCACGTTCACTATTCACTGCTTCGAACAGGCGCCCGCGATCGTCGGTGCGTTGCACCGGTGTCATAGGGTAGCGTCCGGGGAAGAGGAAGGAACGATAGGTATTGAAGAGTTCGAGGTCGAGTGCGGTGCCAAGCTTCGGAATCACGTGATTCGCATAGCGCCCGGCCATCTCCTGCAGGCGGGCAAGCAGCGCGCCTACGGACAGCGGAATGCCGGTGACGCGATGCTCTCCGGGGGTGGGGTGCCTGATGAGATCGCAGATGACGCCCGCAACGCGCTGCGCGTGCACGAGTTCAAGCTCCCGGTCTTCGAGCACGCGCGGCGCCTCGCCGCACGCCAGCTGATGGCAGAAGGTCGCGACTACCGAGTTGTAAAACGGCCGCCCGCACTCGCCGAAGACGTGGGGCAGGATCAGATTCGTGAATGTGCCTCCGGAGGCGGCCGCCCAGTTCGCGAGAAGTTCCGCAGACACGCGCTTCGAGCGTCCGTACGCCGTATCCGATGACTGGTGGATTGACGAGGCGAGGATCACCTGTGGCCGGACCCGCGACGCCGCAAGTGCGGCAACGAGCTGCTTCGTGAGGTCCACGTTGGTGTGCTCGAGCCGCACATCGTCGCCCCGGTTCACGCCGGCGAGATGCACTATGGAGTCACAGGTTGCGACAAAGCGTTCGAGCTGGCGTCCATTGCTGAATACCTCGCGCGGCGCCGGGTCAACGATCTCCCGGTCGTCCGCATGCAACGCGCAGCGCAAGTGCCAGCCGAGGAAGCCGCTACCTCCGGTGACGCCGATTCGTGGCATTTCCCGCTTTGCCCCTCTTTATTTCCGCTCTGATCTCGGGCAGCGTCAAAAGAAGGCGTTCCACCTGGCGCAAGTTCAGTCGTTGCGTATTGTGGGACGTGTAGTCTTGCGTTTCAGCCTCCTTGCGATCCCCCTCGGTGAAGTACTTCTTGTAGTCGAGGTCGCGGTCATCCATGCGGACGCGGAAATATCCGCCCAGATCCTCGGCGCGGCGCAGCTCTTCCCTCGTGGCGAGCGTCTCGAACAACTTCTCGCCATGACGCATCCCGATAACACGAGTCTTGACATTGGAACTGAACAGCCGCTTCAGCGCGCTTCCCAGATCATCGATCGTACACGCCGGCGCTTTCTTGATGAAGATGTCGCCCGGGCGCGCAAGCGCGAAGGCGATCATCACCAGCTTGATCGCATCGGAGAGCGGCAGCATGAAACGTGTCATGCCCGGCTCGGTCACCGTGAGGGGGGATTGGTCGAGCAGCTGCTTAACGAACAGCGGAATGACCGACCCGCGGGAGTACATCACGTTGCCATACCGTACCGCCGCCACGATAGTCCCGAAGCCGGTTCTCCGGCGGGACGCCGCCTGTGCGACTTTCTCCATCAGCGCCTTGGTCATTCCCATGGCGTTGATGGGGTGAACGGCTTTGTCGGTGGACAGGCAGATCACGCGTCTTACCTTGTTCGCGATCGCCGATTCGATGACGTTATGGCTGCCGATCACATTCGTGGAAACCGCCTCCATCGGAAAAAAATCGCATGAGGGCACCTGCTTGAGCGCCGCAGCGTGAAATACATAGTCAACATCGGTCATGACCTCGTCCACGCTGTCGCGATCGCGCACATCCCCGATATGGAACTTGACGCGCGAGTTATCGAGCTCCAGGCGCATCATTTCCTGCTTGAGTTCGTCGCGGCTGAAAATGCGGACTTCCTTGAAACTGACCTTGAGCAGATGGGCGAGCAGCGCGTGGCCGAAGGAGCCGGTCCCGCCGGTGATCAGGATGGTCTTGTCTCGAAAATGGTTGGGCATGGGGGACAAATCGCCGGGCGGGTCATTATATCAAGGCAGCCATCGTGTTTCGTCGGGTGTCGACATCAGCTGCTCCAGCCGGTCGAGCAGCTGGTCCCGGGCAAAGTGAGCCTCGTAATAGAGGCGTCCGCGCATTCCCATCTGTTCGCGGCCAACCTTGGGCATCGCGTAGAGCTCGAGTACCCGCTCGGCTAGTGCGGCAGGTTCCTCGGCGTCACATACGAGCCCGGCACCGGATTCCCGAATGATGCGTGCCCCTTCGCCATCGAGCATGCCGACGACCGGCCGCCCGCACGCCAGATAGGACTGCAGTTTCCCGGGTATCGTGAGCGCGAAGATCGGGTCCCGCTTCAGGCAGACCAGCATCACGTCGGCCTGCATGAACCAGGCGGGCATTGTGGAGAGGGGATGGTTGCCAAACAGGTGCACGGTTCGCTCCAAGCCGCGATGCTCTATTTCCTGCCTGACCCAGTCGCGCAGCCGACCGTCACCTAATATGATCCACTGAATATCGGAATGAGACCTGAGTTGCTCCGCGGCGGCAAGGACGTTGGGAAAGTCTTGCGCCGCGCCGACGTTTCCTGCGTACATGATGCGGAAGCCCGCGGGCAGCGGCATCGGGGGTGCTAGATCAGCCTGCCGTACCCCGTCGAATATCGGCTCTGCCCAGTTGGGGAAGTACACGATCTTGCGTGCCGCAACTCCCATCCGCACCACGCTCGGCTCAAAAGCACGCGACTGCACCAGTATCCGGTCGCTGTGCCGGTAAATGCGCTTCACGAGCCACGAAACTGCCCGGATCACGAACCGGCTCCTGATAGCGCCGGCCGCAGAGAGACTCTCCGGCCACAGATCGAGCACCCACAACAGTACCGGAGACCCGCGCAAGAGCTTCAGCACCAGCGCTGGTAGCGCCACCGTGACGGGAGACACCTCATAGACGAAAATGAGGTCGAAATTTCCGCGACACCGAAAGGGCGCGATCAAGCTCGCAAACAGCGCGAACGACAGATAATTAATGGCAAGGCGGAAGCCGCTTCCGCTCCCGCGGGGAATGAGCGGCACACGGACCACGGGAATACCATCGAAATTATCGGCGCCGCGCTCGATAAAACCATACCCGGGAAAGAAACGTCCAGCCGGGTAGTTTGGTTTCCCGGTCAGTACGACGACCTCGTGCCTGCGCCCCTTCAGCGCCGTGGCAAGGTCGTTGATCCGGAAATTTTCCGGCCAGAAATATTGCGTGACGATCAGGATGCGCAAGCGGGACCCCGCGAGCTACAAGTTCCGTTGCTCCGGCAGGCGGCGACGGGATTCAGGGGTGCGCAATCCAGGCCGGGACCCATTATCGGCCTTGCGGGCAGAGATCCATGCACTGTGCGGCCGGCCCGTCGCCGTAGCCCCTGACGGTCGGGCGCCGCCCGTGGAATCGTGTGAGCATTGACTGAAGTTTACGACAAGTGACTTTCGATTCGAAGGTCGGCACGATCCGCTTCTGCCCGGAGCTTCCATGCAATCCCTATATAATCGGCGAAGGTTGCCAATGGGTCGAAACGCCTCCGAGGTAAACGCTGACGGTGAAAGCACTTTGGGGTTGTCTTAAGTATTTCCCGCCGGGACTTCTTACCTGGATCAAACAGCACTCCAGTGCGCGTCAGCGTCTCTGGATCCGGGAGACGTTCGGGGGCAGCTACACCAGCATTCCCGACAGGATTCAATCGGTACCGGACGGCAGGCGCTTTCGCATCGGACCGGATCTGATTTACTGGCCCATCGATACGGGAGTCGGGTTCGAGCCCGAAGCGACCCATATTTTGCGGCACCTGCTGAGGGCGGGTGACGTGAGTGTGGACGTGGGTGCCAACTTCGGGTGGTACACGACTTTGTTTGCGCAGATCTGTCCGCAAGGGCGGGTTTATGCCTATGAGCCGGTACCCGAAACCTTCGGGCGCTTGCTTGAAACGCTGGCTCTGAATGACATGCGCGGGAACGTCACGGCACTTCAGGCTGCAGTATCGAATGCCGCCGGTACCTGCTCGATCTTCACGTTCGAGAAAAGCTCGGCCTATTCGTCCCTGTCGTCCCGCGGCGAGTTCGGAGAGAGAAGTCAAAAAGCCGTCGAGGTTCCAATGGTTACTCTCGATCAGAACCTTTCCGAACAAGGCGTATCACACGTGGATTTCCTGAAATGCGACACGGAGGGCTCGGAACGCATGGTGCTCCTGGGGGCACGCCGGTTCCTGGGTGCACCTGACGCGCCGATGATATTCATCGAACTGAATGAGCCCGCGTTCCGCGCGTTCGGCTATGGCAGGGATGACGTCCGGCAGGTCCTGTGCAGCCATGGATACGATCGGTTCTACGAAATTATTTCCGCACGCGAGTTGCGGTCACTGCACACACCGCAAGCATTCGAGCTGGCGGGTAGTGCGCTGTGCGCGAAGGGAAGCACCATCGTCGAGCGTTTGGCGGGGACCGATGTCGAAATCCAGTGAGAATCTTCGCTGACCAGCTGATGCTCTCTCGGCGTGGGTGGCCATCGCGGAGCGCGGCTCCGTTTTATGAAAGCCCGGTTCTTGAGCGAAGGTCTTCGAGAAATGCAACGCGCTCCGGGGAAAGACGCCAATTTCTTGCGGTGACGCCGTAACTCCTGAACGACAGCGTCACCCGATATAGACGCGGCACCATGCGCATGAGTCTCAGAGCCAGTTGTTTCAAGTTCCACTTTGCGAGAAGCGCGAGCCGTCCGATCAGGCCGGCCTTGATCATTCCGCGACGATAGAGCCTGCGGATTTGAACGAGGTGCATCACATTGGACGCAAGCGCTTTCTCGACGTTGGCCTCGCGTTCTTCCTGGTAGATCATGAGCGCCTCTTCTATGAAGCAGCCGCGGTAATTGTCGTCAAGACCCCAGGTGAGCGGTGCATCCTCGCCGATTCGAAACGCGGGGTCGTAGCCGATTTCGCGCGCGACGCTGAGGCGGCATGCAAGCGTGGGGTGGACGAAATATCGCGGCAGGCCGGGCGAGCGCGGATGGAAGCCGCGCACGCCCTTGATCACGAGATCGTTGTCGACCACCACTGCATACGAGCAACAGAAGTCGAAGCCCTCGAGCCGCGCCCGGTTAATCCTTTCCAGGCGGTCCGGGAAATACATGTCGTCGATGTCCCAGACCACCATCCAGTCGCCGCGGCTGGCGTCGAGCGCGAGATTGCGTGCGTGGCCGCGCCCCCGGTTGGGTGTGTAACTGAAAAGCCGGATCCGCGGATCGGATATGGCGTTGACCACTTCCACGGTATTGTCGGTCGAGCCGTCATCAACGACGATCCATTCCCAGTCCGTGAAGGACTGGCTCTTGAGGGTGTAGTAGGACCTCCTGACGAACGCCGAGCTGTTGAAGACGGGCGAGAGGATCGAGAACACGGGTTTGCGTTGTGCAATGGCGCCAGATGCCGAGCGTTCCTTGTCGGTCATGTGCTCGATTGGCGGCGCGCCATCAGGCGTCGGGGGAACCTCGGGAAAACGCGCTGACAAATTCAACCCGCCTTCCCGGGCCATGGCTTGCGCTGCATCTCCCGGTAGCGTTCAGGTGTCCCGATATCCACCACCTCGGAGTCAACGCGAAATCCATAACATTTGCCGTCCATTGCAGCACGGGGGAAGACGTCGCGCTCCAGCGAGAACGGCGTTGCGAATTCCCAGGTCAAGGGCAGCGCTTTCCGCAACAAATAGATGCCGGCGTTGATGAAAAACGTCCTCTGAGCCGCCGCCGGTTTTTCCATGAAACGCAGGATCCGGCCATCCCCAGCGACCTCGACCGCTCCGGCATCGGTGCGGCCGCGCGAAGCCGCGAGGACCATGGACAGGTCAGCGGGTTTCGATTCGTGGAAGGTGAGAAAATCCTGGAAACGAACCCGGCAAAGCGAATCGCCATTCAGGACGAGCACCGGGTCGCTTCGAATTAGCCCTGCCGCCGCCTTGAGCGCGCCTCCAGTGCCCAGAGGGACGGTTTCTTCGGAAAACACCAGTTCGGCGTCCTTCCTGGTGCGATAGTGGGCGATGATCTGTTCCCGCAGGTAACCCACGCACAGGATAATGCGCGGGACCTGCTGGGCGACGAGATCATCTATGAGCAGGTCGAGGAATGGCCGGCCGTTGATGACGGCCAGGGGCTTCGGCCGCTGCCCTATGACCCCGCTTAATCGCGTGCCGAAACCGCCGGCAAGCACCATCGCGTCCATTGATTTCACGGCAACCCGTACAGCGATGAGCTTGTTTCGAGTTTAGCAGTCGCGGCGGTCGCCGGACATTTCAGTCGTCGGAGTCATTTCAGTTCCGCTCGCCCAAGCTTTGCAGACTGGCGGTACCACATCAAAGTGCGGCGCAGTCCCTCGCGCATGTCGATGCGGGCACGGAATCCCAATAGGCGTTCCGCCTTGCTCGTATCGACAAGCCGCAGCGGAATCATTGTCGGCTTGGTCGTGTCGAACTTGATTCTTGCGTTTTCGTAGCCGTCGAGCTCCAGCATCATCTTCAGCAGATCATGTACTGAATATCCCTGTCCCAGTCCGATGTTAATGGCCGCGTAACGGTCAAGCCTGGCGGCGGCCAACACCATGGCCTCCACCATGTCGTCCACGTAGATTGCGTCGCGGACTTCGCTGCCGTCACCCCAGACCTCCAAAGGATCCCAGCGCTCGACAGTCTTGCGGATCAGTGCCGGAATGACGTGGGACGTTGCCAACTCAAAGTCGTCGTGTGGCCCGTACACATTGGTCGGCCGAAGCACTATCGTTGTCATGGGCTTCGCCAGCTTCTCGCCGTACATCTGGCAAAGAATCTCCGCAAAACGCTTCGTCCACCCGGCAAAGAAGTACTTGTGAAACGGCTCGCCTGCCAGCAGCTGGTCTTCCGTCATCGGTTTGTCCGAAACGGGATAGGCCACCGTGCTACCGAGCCAGATAAACTTCTCCACTCCCGCTGCGTAGGCTGCTTCCAGCATCTGGGCGCTGATTAATATGTTGGGGGTGACGTGGATCATGGGGGTGGCCGAAATCATGGCCGCGCCGGAGGATATGGCCGCGCACAGATAGACGTACTGCATTCCTTCCACGGCGCGTCGGCAGTCGTCCGCACGAGTGAGGTCGCATTGAAGGTACTCGATGCCGGGGTACCTGATCGCCGGTTCGCTGCGGTGAAGCGTTGCCCGCAGCATGGCGCCCTCCTTGAACAGGCGCTCGAGGAGATTGCTGCCGATCAAGCCGGTTGCGCCAGTTACCAGGATGCGTTTGTCGGGGAATAGCATGTCTTGATGGTCATCGAGATCGTGTCAGTTCACGAGAAAGCCGTGCTCGCGATAGATGCCCGCGATCCTGCCGCAAACGGGCTGAGCCAAGCGGCCGAGCCCACTTGCCTCTGAGTTTTCGATGACATGTTCTGCCTTGAGCATGCCGGGAATCGCGGTCGATACGCAGTCGAACGACAGGCAGAATCGTAGCGCGAACTGGGAAGGCGTTTCCCCGTTCTTCGAGTCGATCAGCGCGGTGAAGAGATGATGCGCACTCGCCCACCGTTCGAGCTGCCCCGGACTCCAGCGACGGCGGTGATCGGAGGGATCAAAGTCGGCGGTGGCGGAGTAGCGTCCGGTCAGGAAGCCGAATACGAGCGGTGTGCGCACGATTACCCCGACGTTGCGCCGTGAACAGAGATCGAACAGACCGTTTTCGACCGCACGCTGGTCCAGCAGATTGAAATTGACTTGCAAGCAATTGAAACCGAGGTCGCGCACTGCTTCAAACCCGTCGTCGGGAGCGCGCAGCGACAAACCGAAGGCGCGGATCCTGCCCGCCGCTTGCAGCCGCTTGAGCGTGCCTACGATACCGCTGTCCGATTTCAGTAATTCGAGCGGCGGGCTGTGTAGCTGGTAGAGGTCAACGTAGTCGGTCTGCAGGCGGCGTAGGCTGGCTTCGAGCGAGCGCTCGATGTGCGTCGCTGAAAAATCCTGGTCGCCCGCCGCATTGAGGAGGCCTACCTTGGTGGCGATCACCACGCTTGATCTGACCGGGCGAAGGGCTCTGCCCAGCACCTCCTCGCTGTGGCCGAATCCGTAGAAGTCCGAGGTATCAAAGAAGTTGATCCCGAGCTCGACCGCCCGCAGCAGCGCGTTCCGGGATTCATCCTCGTCAGCCGGCCCGTAGGCGACCGCGCCCTTTGCGTTACCCCCGATTCCCCAGGCACCGAAACCGATCTCCGACACGCGGATGCCGGTGGCGCCGAGCTCCCGGTAGCGCATTCTGTCAGTAATGGCCCGCGAGTTCGCGCTCCACGGTATCGTTGCCGTAGAGGTAGGCGCCCTTCTTGTTGCCGTACCAGATCACCTCCCGGTACCAGTCTTGCCATGAGTGGTAGACGATCCTGGTGCGGTCGATGCGGTTGACGTGCGCGCGCTCCTCGAGCTGGATCGTCTCGCCGACCAGCACCGAGCGGTAGAATTCCCAAAGGTTGTATGATGTTTCGAACTCGAGGTTCTCGGTTTGAAACGGAAGCTTGACGAGATTGCGGTTAAGCTCGACCGCTTCGTGAAGCAGCTTGGGCGGAAGCTGTAAGAACCGCGACTTGAGGAACCCGGTAAGCAGGGTTTCCGCTTCGCGGTAGAAGCCGGCAAGCTTGTCCTCGACACACAGCTTGATGAGCATGTATTCGTCGGCCGGCCAGTAAATGTCGAGCCAGGTCGCCGAATGGCAGTACTCCGGCCCGCCGTCCTGGATGTCGCGCGCTTTTGCGATGAAGAAATGCTTGATCTCCGAGATGATCGGAAAGCGCTCCGCGCGCTCGTCGAGAAAGGCCTCGAACATCTCGCGGTACGACACGCCGCACGCTTCGTGCAAAACGATGAGCGGAATCTGCATGACCTTGTCGAAGTGCAGGAAGGCCGTCATCCAGCAGAACGTGCGCGTGCGCACCCAGTCCTCTCGCGGCATGGATGCGGTGGCGACCACCAGCTCCTGCATCTCTGATATTTCCTCCTGCGATTCCGCGAGCGAGCCGTGGATGTTGATGATTGCCGACTCGATGATTTCCATCCCGTATCTCTTCTGATATTCGGGATCGCCCATTTCGGCGTTGGGTAGGATGGAGAGGTTGTTGAACTGGATGCGGTTGTGCTGGCCGTTATCGATCACGTGCGAGACGCCGTCCGCGAAGGTCTCGTAGGTTTCCCCGGGAAGGCCGAGGATCAGGTCGGAGTAAGTTTCCACGCGGTCCCGCGTGAAGCGCCGTTGCAGCTCCTGATACGAATCGGTGGAGATGTTCTGACGCTTGATCGCCTTTAGCGTCTCTGGATCCATCGACTGCAGGGATATCGCTACACCCTTGTTGAGCCCGGCGTCCGACAGGAGTTTTTGCACCTTGTAGGCGCGCTCCGTGCCGTTCTTGGTATTCTGGACCGAGAGCGCCTTCGGGTAGCCGTGCTTGTGCTTGGTATCGGCCACGTATTGCGTGATGTCGTAGTCGCGGCTCAGCATCCCGTAGTTGGCGTCGCAGCAGAAGATGAACTCGACTTTGTTCCGCGCGAACCAGTCCACCTCCTGCAGCAGGCGGTCCATGCCGAACTGGCTCACCTTGGCGGCGATCGCGGAGCCCCAGTCGCAGAAGGTGCAGGCGAACGGGCAGCCCCGGTTGGTTTCCCACAAGACCAGCCATTTCTCGTCTGGGTTGGCCTGCATCAGCGGTTCGAACACCGTCCCGAGATAGGGCGAGGGGATGACCGCAATGTCCTTCAGCCGCTCGGCGCGCAGGTTGTGTACGAATGTTCCATCGCGACGCAGATAACTGATCGAGGGGACACCATCCCACGTGCGCGAGGGGAAGTTCTCCAGGATGCCGAGGAAGATCGGCTCGCCTTCCCCGTGTACCGCGAGATCAATGAACGGATTCGCACGCAGGAACTGCTCCGCGCGATCGGGCACCTGCGGCCCGCCGAACACGATCAGCGTTTCAGGTTGAAGCTGCTTGACCTGGCGCGCGATCTCCAGGGAGATGCGGATGTTCCAGACATAGGTGCTGAACCCGATCACGCCTACGCCAAGCACTTGCTCGACGGCGCGTTTCAGGGGGATGCGGGAGTAGATCGGCAGCGGGAACGTGTAGCGCCCGGGGTGTTTCGCATACGCCTGCACGTAGGCCTGCAGCAGACCGGCGGCATACGGCAGGTAATTCTGCCCGGAAAAACTGTTGTTGATCTGGACCAGCCCGACCGTGAGCGGATCGCGGTTCTCGACCGGTACGGGGATCGTGCCCACTGCCTGCTGCCGGATGACGCCGTGTTCGGTGAGCCGGTGGTGGAGCTTCTGGATATTGCTCATCAGGGGGTGTCTGCCGCCTCAAGTGTACATGCAAAACGATTCGGAATTTTGCTCCGATTCAGATGGTTACGCAACCCGGACCGGCTCGCGCCCGGTCAGCCACCATGGTCCTGGTGATAATAGACGATCTGCGAGCCGAGGAAGTCGAAATGCACCGGCACATGAAGCAGCGACTGCAATGCGGCTTTGATCGCGGGTTGATGCTCGGGTGACGCGAAGAACATCATGAAGCCGCCGCCGCCTGCACCCAGCAACTTGCCGCCGAGGGCACCCGCTTTCATTCCGGCCTGGTAGATCGCGTCGATACCGGAGTTGGTGATCTGCGAGGACATGCCGCGCTTGATTTGCCACTGCTCGTGGAGCAACCGCCCGAAGTCCTCGATCCGGTCGCGGTTGTCGAGCAGCGCGGCCTCGGCCTGGTCCACGAGCTGCATCATTTGCCGCAGATCAGTCTTCTTGCTGGGGATGTTCTCGATCTGTGCCTTGGCGATTTCCGACGCGGTGCGCGCCTGGCCAGTGAAGAACAGCATGATGTGCTGCCGCAACCGTTCCATCTTCTCCGGTGGAAGAATGAGCGGCTTGACGAGGATTTCGTGCATGCCGCCGAAATCCACGCGATTAAAGCCGCCAAACGCCGCGCTGGTCTGGTCCTGTGAGCCGACGCTCTCGTTGATCAGGTCCTGTTCGACGTGGATCGCATTTATGGCCAGCTGGCGCTTGCTTGGCATCTCGTGCTTGAGTGCGTACAGCGCATGAAGCAGGCCGACGGTGAACGTCGAGCTCGATCCAAGCCCGGATCGCGCCGGCACATCCGCGTGGTGCACGATATCCACGCCGCCATCGAGCTCCATGAACCTGAGGCAGGCGCGCACTGCGGGGTGCTGGATTTCCTCTATCGTCTGCGCCTCCTCGCGTTTGTAGTAGCGGATCAGATATTTGAACGCATGGAACGGAGGCAGGTAGCGACAGGTGATGTAGCAGTACTTGTTGATCGCGGCCGACAGCACGGCACCGCCGTGCTCGCGGTACCATGCGGGATAGTCGGTGCCGCCGCCGAAAAAAGACACCCTGAACGGTGTTCTGCTGATGATCACGGTTTCGTTCCAGGAGTTGCCAGGCCGCCAGTCGTTGCTCAATCCACGAAATGACCGAGCTCGTCACGCCGGGAAAGAATGGGGTGCTTTACCGGCCACCACATCTTGAATCGCGGATCGTTCCAGGTGTAGGTGAACTGGCCCTTGGGATTGTAGTAGGTGCTCTGCTTGTAGTGAAAGATCGCCTGGTCGCTCAGTACGACGTGCCCGTTGCCGTACTTGGGCGGCACCAGAACCTGCAGGCGGTTAACATCGGATAGCGTAAACGCTTGCCACTTCCCGAATTCCTTCGATTGTTCGTCGCCATTTACGACCATCAGGTAGAACTTGCCGTAGAGACAGGAAATGAGCTTCCAGGTTTCCGCGTCCCCGTGAATGCCGCGCAGCACGTGGCGCGAAGACACCGAGATGTCGTCCTGTACGAACTTAACGGTAATCCCGTGCTCGTGATAGAGCTTCTCGTTGTAGGTCTCGACGTACTGCCCGCGGAAATCCTCGAACACTTCGAGGTTGATCAGCAGCACGCCATCAAGTTTGGTCTTGCTGACTTGCATGAATTACCTGTGATTCGTGCCCGCAGCGGTTTCGCCCCGGCTCACAAGAGTGAGCGAACAATCAGGCGGGTTTCCATACCACGAACGAGTAGCCTTCGTGGTAAAGACTGCCGAAAAACATGCGCCTGACTTCGAGGATCCTGATTTTCCCCTCGGTTTCGAGCGCCTTGAGGCGCGGCAGGAAGCCTGAGAGATAGCCGCGTTTGCGATGATACCTGAGCGCGAGATAATCGGCCAGATTACCCTCATCATAGAGGTCCTCGATGGGTTCCATGTTGATGCAGATCTGCGGCCGTTTCTCAAGCAGGAACTCAATAAAGGGGCCATGGCGCGGACCCACCTGTTCAAGCGCGCACAGGCTCATGACAGCGCTGTGTGGGTCGAGCCTGAGTTCACGGTCCGGATTGAAGAAATCGAACCGGATTCCCGCGATGTCGAGATCGTGCTTCTCCCCGATAAGATTGACCATCTTGCACGCCGACTGCGACCAGTCCAGCCCATACAGCTTCAGGTTCGGAATCTGCTTTCCCAACGCCACCAGATTGAAGCCTGTTCCGCAGCCGAACTCATATGCCGAGCAAACATCCCGGAAGTATTTCTGGAAGTAGAAGGCGCGGCATACCTGGAAGAAAGCGAGCTCGAAAGAAGGGTTGCGCGGCAGAACGTAACGCTGGTCAAGCCGGGCGGGCTGGCCCGGCTTAATGAACTTCGGCACCAGCGCCTCGAGTTGGAACTCGGAAGCGACGAAGTTCTCCAGGTTCTCTCCCCAGCACCGCTCCCACACGCCCGCGCGCTGCTGGCCCACCTGGGTCGGCGCGTCAGAGTCGACGTGCTTGATGACGCCGAGAACGATCTCGTCGCGCCGTTGCGGCGAAGGCTCCTCGTACGTGAAGTCCACGTTCTCGATCAGCCCCCGGCACGTTTCGGGTAGTGCACCCGGCGCTACCCCGAGGGTCCGGGCGAAGTCCGTCTCGGAATGTTCCATGCCGGTCAGAACGGGCCTTTGAACTTGTTTTCGTAGCTGTAAAAGTCCTCGTGCGAGAGGTCAGTTTCCGAAAGCTTGAGCATCGCTTCAACGGCCCGGATGATGCTCACTGCATTGGGATAGAACTCGTTCTCGAGGGGCCGCGCGCAGGGGCAGGGCGTAGGCGCAAACCCGATGCGGCGGATCGGGGCCCGAAGCTGACCCATGCAGGCTTCGTAGACCGTCGCCGCCACTTCCGCGCTGAATCCGCAATGGGTCCAGTCATTGTCGGCGACGATGCAATGGCGGGTCCTTTGCACGGAGTCGATGATCGTCTGGCAGTCGAACGGCGAAATCGAGCGGACGTCAACCACTTCCACGCCCACCCCGCGCTTTTTCAGGATTTCGGCCGCCTTGACCGCCTCGACATTCATCCACGAGGTTGCGACCACTGTAATGTCGCTGCCCGGGTGTATCACCTTCGCGCCGTCGAGTCGTATCTCGTCGCTATGTTCGGGCACCTCGCCCACGACGTCGTAGAGCCAGCGGTGCTCGATGAAAATCACGGGATTGTCGTCGCGGATCGCCGCCACCAGCATGCCCTTGGCGTCCCGCGGCGTGGAAGGCATGACCACTTTCAGGCCGGGAATATGGGCGAACCACGACTGCAGCGTCTTGCTGTGCTGGAATGACTGTCCCCAGCCGCGTCCAATGATGGCGCGGATCACCATCGGCACGGCGAACCTGCCGCCGGAGCCGTAACGCTGGGTGGCGATCATGTTGACCAGCTGGTTCAGGCCGAGGAGCAGGAAGTCCACCCGCATGTGCACGTGGATCGGCCGCATGCCGGCGATTGCCGCGCCGAGCCCGAATCCCGTCATGGCGTCTTCGGCGAGCGGCGTGCTGAAACAGCGATCCAGGCCGAATTCCTCGACCAGCCCCTTGGAACTCATGAAGGTGCGTTTGTGATCGGCCACGTCGATGCCGTAGACGAAGACCCGCGGGTCGCGGCGCATTTCCTGCGCCATGGCTTCGTTCAGAGCCTCCCTGTAGGACATCAGCCGGCTCATGCGAGAACATCCTCGTAGAGGGCTTGCGGCTGGCTGAACTGCGCCTCGTCCGCGCGCTTAATGCTGCCCTCGACCTGTTCGTCGATGGTCCGCTCGATTGCCGTAATTTCTCCTTCCGAAAACCATTTCCCGAGCTTTTTGCGCTGGAGCTCTACTGGGTCGGCCTTGCGCCATCTTTCAAACTCCGCCCGGTCGCGATAGCCGGAGTTGAAATCCTCGTTGGTGCCGACGTGCTCGAGGTAACGGTAATAGGCAAGACGAAGGAATGATGGCTGCTGATATTTGTTCATCGCTCCGATCGCCTGCAGCGCGAGGTTGTAGACGGCTTCAGGGTCGGTGGTCTCTGACGAGAAAACGTTACAGTTGAATTGCCTGACGATTTCGATGATGGATTTGTAACCGTGCCGCTGTTCGGCGGGAACGTGCACGGCGAGACCGTTGTCCTCGTACACGAACAGCACCGGCAGCTTCATGACGCACGCCGAGTTGAGCGATTCCCAGAACACGCCTTCGTCCACCGCCCCGTCGCCGAAGAACACGGCGACGACCTTGCCGTTTTTCTGCATCTTGTTGGCATAGGCGGCGCCCACCGCCACGGGTATCGTCGTGCCCACGATCGCCGACGTGCAGATCAGGCCGTGATCGACGGCTGTCAGGTGCATCGAGCCGCCTTTGCCCTTGGCCACGCCGGTGGCCTTGCCGTACATCTCGGCAAAGAACGCATCGGTCTCGCTGGTTTTGGCGAGGTAGATGCCGTGGCTGCGGTAGGTGCCGAGGATCTGGTCCTGCGGGCGTAGCGCCTGGCACACGCCCGCAGCGATCGCCTCCCCGCCCGTGGACATGTGCATCGGCGTTTTCATCTTGTCGCTGGCGTAGTCCGCGCGGATCGCGGCCTCCGCCCGCCGTATCAGGTAGGCCTTTTGGTAAAGGTACCGGTTGAGTTCTTTCTCTTTCATTTGGCTTTGGGCCTGCATTCAGGGAATCTGGACAACAGGTAGCTTGCGATTACCGCTACCGGCAATGCGACGTAAATACCGCCCTCGGTGATGAGCTCTACCACCTGGGTAAGCGGTACGCAGTGTACGCTCTCGACTTCACTGTCGTGCGGCTTGCGCCGCTCGAATTCCTGAAGCGAGAGGTCTACACGGAACACGTAAACCAGCTTCGGCACCCGGTTTGGCGATGTTGACATCGGTGCCATCGCCCTGAATCGTGCTTCAGGGATCGCGATGCCGGTCTCCTCGGCGAATTCACGCGCCGCGCCTGCAACCGGCAATTCGCCGTCTTCGATGGCGCCCGCCGGCAGCTCGAGCGTGGTGTCGCCGATGACGGGGCGCTTCGCCCGTATCATCACGATGCCGGCGTCTTCGACCACCGGCAGCACGATAACCTGGGACGAATGATATTCAGTGGTGTAGTATCCGCCGCGGTCGCGCACGGTAAACCACTCGTTTTCGTGCAGCGTGGTGACGGGTGTGAGCCCCGGACAGGCGATGGCGGTCAGCCGCGCGTCCCAGTCTCCATGCGGCGGATAGGAAACGGGATTGGCGAGCCTCACTTTACCGGACAAGAAATACTTCTCCCGCCCGCACCCGTTGGCGCCAGTAGTCAAGCAGATCCTGCATCGTCCGTTCGAACGGGATCTGCGGTTCCCAGCCGGTGTGTTTCTGGAATTTCCGGGTGTCCGGCACCTGCAGGTCGGCATCGATGGGGCGCAGCCGCCCTGCATCGGTCTCGACTTTGAGGTCCTTGCGCTCGCAAAGCGACATGAGGTGCTTGAGCATCTCGCCGATGGTACAGGAGTAACGCCCTCCGATATTGTAGTACTCCCCGGGCACGGGGTTCACGGTGAGCAGAATGTGATAGGCGCGCACGGCATCGCGCACGTCCGACCACGTGCGCAGCGATTCGAGATTGCCGACCTTGATTACGGGCGGAATCATGCCGCGCTCAATCATGGCGATCTGCTTGGAAAACGTGGATTCCGCGAAAACGTCGCCGCGCCGCGGGCCGGTATGAGTGAACATTCGTGTCGTCAGGACTTTCTGGCCGTAGGCCTCGGCGTGGAAGCGGCCAACCAGGTCGGTTCCGACTTTCGAGATCGCGTAAGGGGAAGCCGGGTGAAACGTGCATTCCTCGCTGATCGGCACCTTCTCCCGGGGAACCCGGCCGTACACCTCGGACGAGGAACACACGTGGATTACTGGATCAACGCCGGGAAGCCGCCGCAATGCTTCCAGCACGCGCTCGGTGCCTTGGATATTGGTGTCGTAGGTGTCAAGCGGAGAGGCAAAACTCGTTGTCGGATAGCTTTGGGCTGCCAAATGAAAAACGTAATCGGGCATTGCCTGCTCGACCACGTTCTGGATCGAGATGTAGTCCCGTAGATCGCCGTACAAAAAGAAAACGCGATCGCGCCGGTTGGCCCGCTCGAGCAGATGCTTGACGTTGTCGAGCGCGCTGCGCCAGCGGCACATGCCGTAGATATCCCAATCGGTGTGCTCGAGCAGGTAATCGGCAAGGTGAGAGCCGACCATGCCCGAGATACCGGTGATCAAGGCTCTTTTCATTGCCATCGAGGGTCTTTGCTGCTGCCGTTGCGTATTCACGCTCGGGCGGGCGGGGGGAACAGAAGCCTCATTTTACGATAATCGACCACTGTTTCCAATGCTTCGGCTTCCCAATCGATGCCGCGTGCATTAATATTCGACTCGGCGCAAACAAGAACCGCCTCGCTCCCGCAGTCGTCTGACTCACGCGGACGCGATCAACCCCGGTGCCTGTATGCAAGCGCCATCGGCGCTACGCGCCGGGAGCGGTATGGCACGACGCGGTGTTATCGGCGAATTGCCAGTTCGCATGCACGGATTCTGGATAGCTTGGGCGGGCCCGCTGTTGTGACAGAGCAACCTCTCGTATCAATTCTCTCTTTTTGCAAGGATCGCGCCTCGACGATACGACGCAGCATCGAGAGCGTCTTGAGCCAGTCCTATCGCAACATCGAGTTCGTGGTCCAGGATGGCGCCTCGACCGACGGCACCGTCGAAATCCTGAAAAGTTACAACGACCCCAGGATCAAGGTCATTTCCGAACACGACACCGGGCCTGCCGAGGGGTTCTGGAAGGTGATGAACCGTTGCGAGGGCGAGTTTATCGGGACCTGCCTGTCGGACGAGGAACTGGTGCCAGGCGCGATCGAGAAGGCGGTGGCGTACTTACGGGAGCACGCCGATGTCGGCGCACTCACGTGCGACGGCTGGGTCACCGACGCGAACGGGAAGATCATTGACGAGTTCAATGCGGGCGACTTCAACCTCGTGGATTATCTATTCGGGAAGTACTGTCCGTTCTGGCCGGGCAGTTTTTTCCGCAGGCAGGCGCTTCTCGACGTCGGCCTGAAAACCCACGACTGGACCATCGAATGCCTTGAGTTCGAGACTTGGTGCCGGCTCGGCGCCCAGCATGTCGTCAAACACGAGCCGATTCGGATGTCGAAATATGCGGTGCACGAAGGGCAGCTCAGCAACACGCGGCAGTACTTTCACGAGCACTTCGACAATCGCGCCAGGGTGATCCGCGCGATGTTCTCGGCGCCGGGCTTCTTCGGCGAGGATGAAATCAAGCTCAACGGCTGCCTGTACAACCAGCTTTACCTCCTTTACAACCACGTCCGGGCGCACCGGCTGGCCGACCAGGAGAGTTTGCTCCTGGAGCGGATCAGGCAGGTGAAGTCCAGCATTCCAGTACTGGACCGCGTGGGCTATCGCGAATACTTCAACTTCCTGGACGGGACGCGAAGGGGCTGGAGTTCGGCGGGCGAGGGTTCAGCAGTTATCCGCAGGAT
The DNA here is from genome assembly GCA_016199545.1 of Betaproteobacteria bacterium. GTDB lineage: Bacteria > Pseudomonadota > Gammaproteobacteria > Burkholderiales > SG8-41 > DSOT01. Next base: position 29,867 of record JACQGN010000334.1, read on the forward strand.
ACGGGGAATCTGGGTGAAGATCGCGCTCACCATTCCGTCCTCGGTCCGCCAGCGTCTTCCGACGCGTGCCAAGGAATCGGTGCGCAAGATTTTCACGACCCTGCTGCATCTTGCCATCACGACTAAGGCATCTCTCGGACAAATCGTCCGGAACCGGCGAGGGCCTGCAGAAGAAGCCGTACCGGTCGCCGTCGAGCCGGAGTTCTCGCCCCTGCTCTACCACGATGTGGCGGCGCTCTACTACGCGCGCGGCCAGATTTACCAGGCGTTGGAGAACTGGAAGAAAGCGGAGGCGCTTGACGACGCGACGATAGACGGCCTCGCGTGCCAGGCGAGGCTCATGCTGCCGGAAGCCACGTACGAGACCCTGCTTGAAGGCCAGCGGCGGTGGGCGGAGAAGCACGCCAACCCGATACCGTCGCTGCCCGGGATTTCGGTCCGGCCGTACGACCGCAAGCGGAAGATACGGGTGGGATATTTCTCGTCCTTTGCGGAAAGCTACGTCATGCGGGTAATCGTGCTTTCGGTCTTGAAGCACGTCAACCGCGAAAGATTCGAGATCTTCGGCTACGCCCCGAGCCTGGCGCCCGCTGATGTCGAGGCGCATTTCGACCGGTTCGTCACGACCGGGGCCGCTTCGGACCGGGAATTTGTCGAGCTCGTCCGCTCCGACCAGGTTGATATCTTTATCGAGACGACGGGTTTCTCTCCGTTCAATCGATTCGCCGCAATGGCGTCCCGGTGCGCCCCCATCCAGATCTCATATCTGAACCACACGGGCACCAGCGCGGTGCCGAACGTTGATTATGTTCTCGCCGACGGGATCTCCGTCTTGCCGGGCGAGGACCAGTGGTTCACGGAGAAGGTCTGGCGCCTGCCGGGCAGTTTTCTCTGCTACAACTACGACGATTTCGCGATGCCGCCCGTGGCCGAGCGCCCGAGTAAGAGCCGAGGCTATGTCACCTTCGGCTGCTTCGGCAGCGGCGGCAAGATCGGGGACGCACTGGTAGCCCTCTGGGCCGAGATTCTCAAGAGAGCGCCAGGCTCGATGTTGTTCTTGCGAAATAGGCAGCTGACTCCCGACGACAATCGGCAGTTCATGATTGACCGCTTCCGCCGACACGGCATTGAGAAGGGCCGCTTGAGGCTGATGGGAGGCGCCAGCCATGCGACCCTACTGAAATCCTATGACGGGGTGGATATCAGCCTCGACACGTGGCCCTACTGCGGAGGCAATACGATCGCAGAGCCGATATGGCAGGGCGTTCCGGTCGTTACCCTCAGAGGAAATCGGTTCTCGGGCCGTTACGGAGCCTCCCTGGTGGCGGCAAGCGGCTGTCCGGAGCTTATTGGGACAACACCCGACGAATATGTGAATCTTGCGGTCCGCTTGAGCGAGCAGCCGGACAGACTCGACTATTATCGGGCCAACCTGCGGAAGCTGTCCCGTGAATCCAGCTTAGTTGACGCCAAGCGATTTGCGCGCAACCTTTCCGCCGCGTTCGTGGAGATGATGAATATTCTGCACCGGACGCGGTAAAGTTCTTGTCAACTTTGCCCGGAGCCTCTGAAAAATCCAGTCAGGCGTCGCGATAGCCTGCCGACACGCCGCCTCACGGCCGAGTAGATCCGGCGCATCTCTGTACTTCCTCCATTTCGGACGTCGCCGGGACTGGTAAACACTCCGCCTTGTTGATCGAAATATCGTTTCAGGTAATCGTCGTAGCTTACCTTCTTCCCGCCCGCCTCGGGGGTCAGCAGCTCCAGAAGCGCGTGGCAGTCGGTCTTGTCCTGCAACTGTCGCTGATGGGCCAGGATCAGCTCCGCCGCACAGTCATTGAGGCAGTAAATTTCGAGGAATGCGGCCAGCTTAAGCAGCTGGGCCGGTGTCACTGTGGCACGACGGCACTGGTTGGCGGGAATCATGAGGTCGCGGAAATAGAGGGCGTCCCCGTCCATGATCTGCCCGTGGGTGGTGTACGCGAAGAAACGCTGGCCCTCGGGAGTGCGGTAGTCCGCCAGGCCGGGATACGGCAGAGCGCGACGACTCTGATGGGTGAATTGCAGGCTATAGAGCCGGAAGCCGAACCGCCGCACGTACTCATCGAGCTGCCAGTAAGCGGGGCAGCCGTTGATTTCTTCCTGGAATCGCACCTCCGACAGGATGCCGAGGAGCAGCCCGTCTTGCAGGTATGGTTCGCCGCCCATGAGGACATCGAGCTCGGCGCCCTCCACGTCCAGCTTGATGAAGTCTATGTTGCGGACGCCGAACTGTTGCAGCGCTCCAACGAGCGTCTGAAGCTTTATGGTTCTCTCGCCGACCGTGATGCCGTTATCGCGGTTTAACAGGCGTGCAAAGTAGCTCATGTTCGTCTTGTACAGTCCGCTGCTCGCGCTCAACTTAGTTTCATAGAGGGTGGCTTCACCCTCGGTTCGCCCCAGCGCGCAGGGGACATACTTCACGTTCGTTGCCGCGGATGCGTTCAGCCGGCGACATTCCTCCTCGTCCGGCTCGAAGCAATAGATGTGGAGATGCTTCCCGAAGACCTCCCATTCCGGATTAAAGCCCCACCGCGCGCCGACATCCACGATCGTGACGGGATCGTCCCGGAAAACATCTGTCGTTTCCACCAGATATCGCGTCATCGGCGGATTGTGGTTGATTGCGATCGTGTGCATTCTGCGCTCAGCGTCGGGCATGGAAAAAGTCGTTATGCGGCTCAACGCGATTGCAACCAATCACGACCGAAAAACGGGCCCGTCTCGAAATCGCGTTTTGGCAGGGTGACGCAGTTTGCGCTATGCGTTTCTTACTGCTTGCCTTCCGGCAGTACCACGCGAGTAGTGAGCCGTACTCGCCCGGTGTTGCAGCTTCGCAGCCAGCGGGAGCATCGCGCAAATTTCAGCACTGCATTATAATCGTAATCGGCTGACTTCTTATGTGCTCGCCGTTTTGATGTTCATAAGTAATCCGGCGCTTGTGCAGGAGTGATGGGTCGTAATTTGCCTTTTTCGCGCATGACAGACCGATTGCCAGCCGCCCATGACGTTGCTCCGCCGTTGAGTGTTGTTGTTTTCGTCAAGAACGCCGCCGCCACGATCGAGCGCGCGCTCACGAGCGTTCTCGAGCACCAAAGTTTGTCAGCTGAATTGCTGGTGCTCGACGGGGGCTCAGCCGACGGGACCGTCGGGATCATTCGCGGCTACCAGCAGCGTATTGCGTTCTGGCGCAGCTTCCCGGATGGCGGTCCGGAGTTTGCGATAAGAGAAGGGATCGAACGCGCGTCGGGCGAGGTAATCTGCCTGCTCCCTGCGGACGACTGGCTGGAGCCAGGCGCACTCGATCACGTTGCGCGGGAATTTGCCGACGATCCCGAGCTGGATGTGTTGTCGTGCGGTGTGCGGATTGTCCATTACGAGGGGGGTGAGAATCTGGCTGTGGATGCTGAGTTCCTCGATCCAAAGGATCTCGAATTTAGCGTCTACAACATTGTGCGTCGGGTGCTCTCGGGCGGGCGCTTTATCCGTCGCCGCATTTGCCGCCAGGTCGGCGGGTACAATCCGGACTACAGTATGTCGAATGACCTCGAATTTTTTATTCGCGTGATCCTCGCCCGACCGAAGGCAAAGGTCCTCCCGCGGCTGGTCTACACTTATTGCCGACACCCCGCGTCCCGGACGTTGGGGGGTGACCCGGACATGGTCATGGCCATGATGCGCGGTAATATCCGGGTTGCCGCACACCACCTGGCGTGTTCCTCGCTGCTACCGGACGAGCGGCGCGAACTGCGCGGTTTCCACGGACGGTGTTGTGCGCGCCTGGCGTGGATGTCCTTGGCGCGAAGGAAGCCCGTGGAGGCGGTTACGGTGTTATATCAGGCCGTCAGGGAGAACTGCATGTGGCCGATCCAGGTGGTCTATTGGCTCGTCCAATACGCTCTGAGATCGAAGCCCTTGATGTGAGGGAATTCATGTCGCAGACTTTCCTCATCCGAGCGATTGGCCAGCAGCCACTTCTCAATTTTGGCGAGCTTTGGGCTTTTCGTCATCTCTTTTACATCCTGGTGTGGCGCGCGCTTCGGGTTCGGTACCAGCAGACCGTGATCGGTGTTGCATGGGCGTTGCTGCAGCCGATCCTGTATACCTTCGTGTTCACGGTTATTTTCGGGCTGCTGGTGTCCATTCCGACCAACGGACAGCCGTATCCTGTTTTTGTGATGAGCGGGCTTGCCGTATGGTTGTTCGTTGCGCAAGCGTTCAATCAGGCGAGCGCGAGCATGTTCAACAATGCGCACTTGATCAATCGGATTTACTTCCCGCGGATAATCCTGATCCTTGTTGCCATCGCCGTGGCGCTGGCAGATTTCTTGTTGGCATTTGCCGTCCTCGTCGTGCTCATGATCTGGTATGGCATTGTGCCGACGATGGGGGCGCTGTATTTCTTGCCCATGATGTTGCTAGCGGTCATGACCATACTGGGATTGTCGCTATGGCTTAGCGCGCTTTACGTACCTTATCGGGATGTGGGACATCTGCTGCCCTTTATGACAACGATCTGGATGTTTCTCTCGCCGGTCATCTATTCGAGCACCCTGTTGCCGCCGAAGTACCAGCTCCTCTATGCGCTGAATCCGATCGTGGTCGTGATCGATACCAGCCGGTGGGCGTTCGCGGGCGGTCCCCCACCACAGGGATGGATGATTGCCGTCTCTTGCGGCGTGGCCGCGTTCTTGTGCGTGACGGGGTATTGGTTTTTTCGCCGGCAGGAAGCGACCTTTGCCGATGTTGTCTGAAGCGCGGAGAGCACATTGTCGAAAGTCGCGCTGAGCGTTTCGCGTCTGGGCAAGTGGTACGCCGTTAACGATCTGCGTTACCGCAGAAGTCTGTCCGAGCTGATAATCCAGGTGTTCGCGGCTCCGTTCAGGAGAAAGGCAGACGTGCGCTCCATCCACCAGGCGCCAGATTCGATCTGGGCGCTGCGGGATATTTCCTTCGAAGTGCAGTCGGGCAGGGTCCTGGGGGTCATTGGACGCAACGGCTCGGGCAAGAGCACGTTGCTGAAAATCCTTGCCCGTATCACGACGCCAACGGAAGGCGCGGCGGAGCTTCGCGGCCGCGTCGGCGCATTGCTCGAGGTGGGAACCGGGTTTCACCCCGACCTGAGCGGTCGGGAAAACATTCTCCTGAACGGCACGATGATAGGGATGACCCCGAAGGAGGTCAGAAGGCGGGAAGAGGAAATCATCAAGTTTTCAGAATGTGCGGATTTCATCGATACGCCGGTCAGGCATTATTCAAGCGGAATGTTCATGCGCCTCGCGTTCGCGGTGGCCGCTCACCTTGAAGCCGAAATCATGCTGGTGGACGAGGTGCTGGCGGTCGGTGACGAGGCGTTCCAGCAAAAATGCAAGGCAAAGATCCGGGAAACGGCTTTGAACGGGCGCACCGTGCTGTTCACGAGCCACGACATGGACTCCATCAAGAAAATTTGCCATTCATGCTTGGTCCTTGACCACGGCAAGGCCGTCCACGTCGGTGATGTTGACGAAGGCATACGGGTCTACAAGGAGATCTGCGGGATTGCACTGCAGCCACCTCTCAATACCTGACGCGCGGCGGGACACGGCTAGGATTCGGGCAATGCCCGCTATGCGGGACCGGGCGCCGCAAAGCCGCCTTCCGGGAAAACCGTCCGGGAACGCTCACTCCATCAGCCGGCGCGCCTGTGCGACGTGGGTGCGATACGCGTCAAAGATGTTCTTGAGCGCCTTCTTCATACCCACCCTTGGTTTCCAGCCGAGTTCGCGGCAGGTGTTGTCGATCCGGGGCACGCGATGCTGCATGTCCTGGTAGCCCTCGCCGTAGTAGGCCGCGGACGCTACCTCGTCCAACTTGACTTTCTTCGCACGGGTGCGGTACTCCCGATAGGTCAGGGCGAGGTCGACCATGGTCTTCGCCAGGTCCCTTATCGACAGGTTATTGGCGGGGTTCCCGATGTTGTAGATCTTGCCGCGTGCTATGCCGTTCTTATTGTCAATAATCTTCATGAGGGCGTCGATGCCGTCGTCCACGTAGGTGAATGACCGGTGCTGCCTGCCTCCGTCCACGAGCTTGATGTGCTCGCCGCGCACGATGTGGCCGAGGAACTGCGTCACCACACGCGAGCTACCCTCTTTGGCGGTGTGCAGACTATCGAGACCGGGACCAATCCAGTTGAATGGCCGGAACAGCGTGAAATTGAAGCCGTGCTGGGCGCCGTACGCCCAGATGACACGGTCCATGAGCTGCTTCAAGCACGAGTAAATCCAGCGCTGCTTGGCAATAGGCCCCAGGACAAGGTCGGAACTTTCAGGGTCGAACTGCTCGTCCCGGCACATGCCATAGACTTCGGACGTGGAGGGGAAGACCAGTCGCTTCCCGTACCTGACGCAGGAGCGCACGATCGGGAGGTTGGCCTCGAAGTCGAGCTCGAAGACCCGCAGCGGTTCCTTCACGTAGGTCGCGGGAGTCGCGATCGCGACCAACGGGATCACCGTGTCGCACTTGCGGATGTTGTACTCGATCCACTCCTTGTTGATCGTGATGTCGCCCTCGAAGAAGTGGAATCGCGGCTCGTCCAGCAGATCATTGATGCGGTCGGTCTGCATATCCATGCCGAAGACCTCCCAGTTGGTGTCGCTGATGATGCGCTTCGAGAGGTGGTGGCCGATGAATCCGTTGACCCCCATTATCAGTATTTTCTTCATCTTTCGCTTTCAGCAGTCCATACGCGCGGCCGCGGATTTGTATAAAATCTTACTCACATTCCAGAGGCGTCGTGAACGCCGGTGGCGTATTGCCTGGAGTCATGATGTATTTCGGAGGTGACAGTGACCAAAAGTGCGTCCCACGTGAAGATCAGGCCGGTTACCGCAAACGAGAGCCGGCAGTGGCCGAAGGAAGTCATCGTGCGGCTGGAGCCCCCTTTTGTCGACCCGCGCGGTGCCATTCAGCCCCTGGTGGATCTTCCCATGGAGAGCTGCGTTCTGATCAGCTCGAAGAAAGGAACAGTTCGCGCGAATCACTACCACCAGACCGACTGGCACTTCTGCTACGTGTTGTCGGGTTCGATCGAATATTATCACCGGCCTCATGGTTCCGATAGCGTTCCGGAGAAGGTGGCAATCGGGACCGGCCAGATGTTTTTCACGCCCCCGATGGTGGACCACGCGATGGTGTTCCCCGAGGACACCGCGTTCCTCACCTTGGGGAGAAACTCACGGGCGCAGGAAGTCTATGAGGCTGACGTCATACGCATCCCGCCGATTCACGAGCTCAAGCCATCTTGAGTTCGACCTGTCAGCGGCGCGCGACTTGTCGGCTTTGCTCGAGCGCCGATCTCGAGAAGGTTCTCGCCCTCGGCCACACCCCGCTTGCCAACGCGTTCGTGCGGCGTGAATCGCTCCCGGAGGCGCAGCCGACCTATCCGCTCGACGTATACCTGTGCAGGGACTGCGCGCACGCGCAGCTTCTCGATGTTGTGGACCCCGCGGTGCTCTACAAGGATTATGTGTACGTGTCGGGCACTTCACCAGTCTTTGTGCGGCATTTCGAGGAATACGCCCGCTATATTGTGAACCGGTTTGCGCTGCCGGCAAACGGACTGGTGGTGGAGATAGGCTCCAACGACGGCACGCTGCTTCGCTGTTTCAAGGAGCATGGCCTGCGAGTGCTTGGCATCGATCCTGCCGAGCAGATCACGCGTGGCGCGATCGCGTCGGGAATCGACGGCATAGTTGGTTTTTTTACGCCAGAGCTTGCGCACGAGATCCGGCGTGACCGGGGCCCCGCCGACGTGATCGCCGCGAACAACGTCATGGCCCACATTGACGACCTCTCGCAGGTGATGGACGGGGTGCGCCGCCTCCTGGGGCCGGACGGGATATTCGTGTTCGAGGTCTCCTATCTCAAGGATGTTGTCGAAAACACGCTGTTCGATACGATTTACCACGAGCATCTCGACTATCACACGGTTCAGCCGCTGGTTGGGTTTTTTCGCCGCTGCGGTCTGGAGTTGATCGATGTGATGCACGTGGATTCCCACGGCGGCTCGCTGCGGGGCGTGGTTCAACTTGCAGGCGGGCCGCACCGCGTCGAGCCGTCGGTTGCCGCTTTCATCGAGGGCGAGCGGCGGATGCAGCTCGACCAGCCTGCTGCCTTTCACCGCCTCGCGCGGGAGATCGAGCGGATCAGGACTGAGCTGCTGGGGCAGCTGCGGCGGCTCAAGCAGGAGGGCAAACGGATCGCGGGTTTCGGCGCTCCCGCCAAGACGACTACCCTCATGTATCACCTGGAGCTCGAACCTGATGTCATCGACTTTATTGTCGATGACAGTCCACTGAAGCAGGGACTCTACACGCCCGGTATGCATATTCCGGTCGTACCGACCAGCGAGCTCTATGTGAGGCGCCCGGATTACGTAGTCATCCTGGCCTGGAATTTTGCGCCGACCATCGTTCAGAAGCACGCCGCCTTCCGCGAGGCCGGGGGCCATTTCATCATCCCGCTTCCCAAAGTCGAGATCGTGTAATTGATCGATTGGCGTGATCAGACTCGGACTCATCGGGGCCGGACGCTGGGGCCGCAATTTCATCCGGACGATAACCAACCTGGATGGCGTACGGCTCACGCGGCTTGCGAGCCGCAACCCCGAAAGTAGAAATCTGGTCGGTTCGGACTGCGTCGTCAGCTCGGACTGGCGCGAGCTCCTCGACGCCAGCGTCCTCGATGGCGTCATCATCGCAACCCCGCCAGCGCTGCATGGGGAGATGGCCAGCGCCGCAGTTGCGGCGGGACTTGCGACACTGGTGGAGAAGCCGCTGGTGCTGGCGCTCGCCGAGGCGACGACGTTGCGCGACTTGGTGCGCGCGCGACGCGGCTTGCTGATGGTGGACCACACCCATATTTACCATCCAGCGTTCGGGGAATTGAAGAAGCAGGCGACTAAACTCGGGCGGGTCCGCACGATCGATGCCGAGGCGGGCAACCATGGTCCTTATCGCGACGATGTTCCAGTACTGTGGGATTGGGGCCCCCACGATGTCGCGATGTGCTTGGACCTGTTGCGCGAGCTCCCTCGCGAAGTGAGGGCAACGCGCGTGGCGCACGAACGAGTGGGTAATGCGGAGGCGGAGACTGTTCGGCTCGATCTTATCTTTGCAAACGGCGTGGAAGCGCGCATCAGGATCAGCAACATGATAGCCAAAACGCGCCGCCTCGCGGTTCACTGCGACGATGGCGTTCTCGTCTACGACGACCTCGCGCAAAACAAACTCGTGCTGCACCAGGAAGTCCGAGGAGCATTGCTGCAACCAGCAGGGATACCGATCACCGTTTCGCCGGAATTGCCCTTGCGGCGCGTCGTAGAGGCTTTTGTCACGGCGATCACCGAGGCAACCGACAGAAGCGCAAGCCTGGATCTTGCAGTGGAGGTGGTCGCGGTACTCGAACAGTGCGACAAGGCACTTGTTGCAAGCTGATTTGGCTGTGACGAACGCCGCCGCCTAGACGTCGGTCGCTTGCCGCCTCATGATGGCAGTGAGGTCGCACAGAAACGCCCGAAGCTGCGTTTCCCAGTCCGCCATTTCGACGCCGAACACCCGCTTTATCTTTTCCTTGCTAGTGGCGGCGTTGAGCGGTCTTGCGGCAGGGAGGGGATATTCGGCAGTCGTGATGGGGCGCAGAAGCGGCGTGCCCGCGGAGGCGGGGGCTATCTCCCGTGCGATTTCGAAAATGCGCTTCGCGAATTTGAAGCGCGTTGTGTAGCCCTGTGCGGACAAGTGGTAGATCCCGGTTTCCTGCCTCGCACGCTCGGGTTGGCGCAACAGTCCGGTGGTGGCCTCGGCGAGCGAGTGCGCCCAGGAGGGTGAGCCGACTTGGTCGTCGACGACCACGAGTTCGTTTTTCTCTCGCCCCAGCTTGAGCATGGCCAGCACGAAATTCGGCGCCTGTGCGCTGTAGATCCAGCTGGCCCGCAGTATTAAATGAGGGCCACCGACCGCAGCGATCGCGCGTTCTCCGGCAAGTTTGGTCCTGCCGTAGACGTTGACGGGGTTGGGCAGATCGTCCTCGGTGTACGGTTCCGAGTGTGCGCCGTCGAAAACGTAATCCGTCGAGTAGTGAACAAGAAGGGCGTCGATGCGCCTCGCTTCTTCCGCGATCACCCCCGGCGCGATGCCGTTCACCCGCATCGCCAGATCAGGCTCCGATTCCGCCTTGTCCACTGTTGTGTAACCGGCAGCGTTGACGATGATTTCGGGTGCGACTGCCCGTATCGCCTGCCTGATCGAATCGGGGTTCGCGAGATCCATTTCGCGGCGCCGGGGTGTGGTGACCGGGCCCAGGGGTTGTAGAGCCCCCGCCAGTTCCCGGCCAAGCTGCCCGGTCGCCCCCGCGAGGAGCATCCGGCTCACGGGGAAAGCTCGGCCCGGTTAAAAGCAACACCTTGGCGGTCTTTGGCCGAGAGCACCGGCTCGCCTTGCAGCGGCCAGGCGACATTGAGCGTGGGGTCGTTCCAGGCAATGCAGCGCTCGTGCTGCGGCGCCCAGTAGTCTGTCGCCTTGTAGAGCGTCTCGGCGTAATCGCTGGTTACAAGGAACCCGTGTGCGAAGCCGGCCGGCACCCAGAGCATGTGCCGGTTCCTGTCCGACAGGACGTTGGCGGTCCAGCGGCCGAAGGTCTGTGAGCTCTTGCGCAGATCGACGACGACATCGTAGATCTCGCCCGCGGCGGCGCGAATCAGCTTGCCCTGGGGCCGGCGAATCTGGTAATGAAACCCGCGCAGGACGTTTCTGGCGGAACGGGAATGGTTATCCTGCACGAAATGCGCGTCGATGCCGGCCTGCTCGATGAAGGCGCGTTCGTTGTAGCTCTCGTAGAAGAAACCGCGCTCGTCGCCGAATACCTCGGGCTCGACGATCAGCACGTCGGGGATATCGCTCGTGATGACCCTCATGGCCGGGTCACTCCCGCAAGACGCTCGTGAGGTAGCGGCCGTAGCCGTTGTCGCCGATCGCCGAAGCCAGAGCCTCAAGCTGAGCGGCCGCGATGAATCCCATGCGGTAGGCGATCTCTTCAGGGCATGCAATCTTGAGTCCCTGGCGTTTTTCGATGGTTTCGATGAAGAGCGACGCCTCGAGCAGGGACTCGTGCGTGCCGGTGTCGAGCCACGCGATGCCGCGGCCCATGGTGGCCACTTCAAGCTCGCCGCGGCGCAGGTATTCCCGGTTCACGTCCGTGATCTCAAGCTCGCCGCGGGGGGAGGGTTTCAGGTTGCGCGAGATATCGACGACGGCATTGTCGTAGACCGCGAAACCCGTCTGCGCGTAGCGCGATTTGGGTCGCGTAGGCTTTTCTTCGATCGAGACGACCCTGCGGTTCGCATCAAATTCGACGACGCCGTAGCGCTCCGGGTCGTTTACGGGATATGCGAAAACCATCGCGCCGCGCGTGCGGCGGGCCGCGGCCTGCAGATCACCCGCCAGATCGTGACCGTAGAAGATGTTGTCGCCCAGGATCAACGCGCACGGGCCGTTGCCGATGAAGTCCGCGCCGATGATGAAGGCCTGAGGGATGCCTTCGGGCGCGGGCTGGACGGCATAGGACAGGTCGAGGCCCCATGACCGGCCGTCGCCCAGCAGCCGCTCGAAACGCGGCGTGTCCTGCGGCGTCGATATCACCAGGATCTCGCGAATGCCGGCGAGCATCAGGGTCGATAACGGGTAGTAGACCATCGGCTTGTCGTAGACCGGCAGCAGCTGCTTGGAGACGACCCTCGTCGCGGGATACAGTCGCGTCCCGGAGCCGCCGGCGAGAATGATGCCCTTCACGGTCGCGCCCGCTTACCGTAGTTCAGGTCGATCCAGTCGCGATAGGCTCCGCCCGCCACGCCTGCTACCCAGTCCGCGTGATCGAGATACCATTCGACCGTCTCGCGGAGGCCGTTCTCAAACGTCCGGCGCGGCTCCCACTGCAACTCGGCAAAAATCTTCCCGGCGTTCATTGCGTAGCGACGATCGTGGCCTGGACGATCCCGGACATGAGTGATGAGTGATGAGTGATGAGTGATGAGTGCGTTCGGGCGGATGTCGTCGAGTATGCTGCAGATCGCGTTGACAACCTCCAGGTTGGTCTTCTCGCTGTTGCCGCCGATATTATAGGTTTCGCCGGGACGCCCCTTGTGCAGCACCAGTCTCGCCGCCTCGCAGTGATCGCCGACGTGGAGCCAGTCGCGGACGTTGCGGCCGTCGCCGTAGAGGGGCAGCGGCTTGCCCTGCGCTGCGTTGAGAATCGTGAGCGGGATCAGCTTTTCCGGAAACTGGTACGGGCCATAGTTATTGGAGCAGTTGGTGGTGAGCGTCGGCAGGCCATAGGTATGGTGGTAGGCCCGTACGAGGTGATCGGCCGCGGCCTTCGATGCCGCATAGGGACTGTTTGGTGCGTAGGGCGTCGTTTCAGTGAACGCGGGTTCATCGGGCCCGAGCGATCCGTACACTTCATCGGTGGAGACGTGCAGAAAGCGGAAGCAGGAGCGCTCCGGTTCCGCCAATGACGACCAGTGCGCACGCGCCTCCTCCAGCAGGCTGAAAGTGCCGATGACGTTGGTTTGCACGAACTCTGCCGGGCCGTGGATCGAGCGGTCGACGTGGCTCTCGGCGGCAAAATGGACGATCGCCCAGGGCCGGTGCTCCGCCAGCAGGCGTGCGACCAGCGCACGGTCGCAGATATCCCCTTTCACGAATACGTGCCGCGGATCATCCTCGAGGCTGACGAGGTTCGCGAGCTTGCCGGCATAGGTGAGCTCGTCGAGGTTCACGACCGGCGTACCCTCGGTCGCGATCCAGTCGAGCACAAAATTCGAACCGATGAATCCCGCACCGCCGGTGACGAGGATCACTGCCGAATTCCTCTGGCAGTCAGCGCAGCACGGCGCCGTGCAGTCCTGAGCGCGCCGGTCGCCTGCGGAATGTCGGTGATGCTGGGAATGTGCAAACGTCGCGTCCGGTTTTGTGCGCCAGGGCGGATATTCTATGCGCAAGGGGCGTTTGCGTGTAGTCTTATGCGGCGTCGCGCCCGCGCCAGAACAAGAGCGATGGAAAGCATTCTGCTGGTCAAGACATCGTCGCTGGGCGATGTCATACACAATCTGCCCGTTGTCAGCGATCTGCGACGTGCGGTGGCTGTCGACTGGGTGGTGGAGGAAGCGTTTGCGACAATCCCGCGCCTGCATCCTGGCGTGGCGGACGTCATCCCGGTCGCGATCCGCCGCTGGCGCAGGTCGCTGGGACGAGGGAGCACCTGGCGGGAGATCGGGCAGTTCGTGCAGCGCCTGCGCGCGAAGCGCTATGATGCAGTGATCGATACCCAGGGGCTGTTCAAAAGCGCGCTCATCACGGCGGCAGCCCGCGGCACCCGTTACGGACTCGACTGGGCGAGCTCGCGTGAGCCACTGCGGCTCTTCTATGACCGGACATTCGGCATCCCGTGGACGCTGCACGCGGTGGAACGCAATCGCACACTCGCGGCGCGGGCACTGGGGTATGACTTGTCACCGCATCCCGAATATGGAGTTCATGCGCGCGCCGCATTCTTCCCATGGCAGGCGCTGCAACGCTACGTCGTCCTCCTGCATGCGACCAGCGCCGCGAGCAAGCTATGGCCGGAGCCGTCGTGGATCGAACTTGGAGCGCGGTGCCTGCAACGGGGGCTGGGGTGCATACTGCCGTGGGGAAGCGAGGGCGAGCGGGCGCGCAGCGCGCGGCTTGCTGCGGCGCTGCGTGGCGCAGTCATACCGCCTGCGCTCACTTTCGACGAACTTGCGGGGCTGTTTGCGGGCGCACATGCCGTCGCGGGCGTGGACACGGGGCTTACGCACCTCGCGGGTGCGCTCGGCGCGCCCACGGTCGGAATCTATTGCGCAACCGATGCCTCCGCCACCGGACTGTACGCCTGCCCGCGAGCCGTGAATCTGGGCGGCATCGGCAGGCCGCCCACGGTCGACGAAGTCATGAGCGCGCTGGAAGAATACGCGAGCACACCATGAAACATTTCCCACCGGAGCAGATTGCGGGCGCTTGCCACCGGTCACCGGTCACCGGTCACCGGTCACCAGCGTGAAGCGCTTCGCCTACACGCTGCTGCTCTACGCGCTGCTGCCGGGCGCGTTGTGGCATCTCGTGTGGCGTGCACGGCGCCAGCCGGACTATCTACGCCACGTCCCGGAGCGGTTCGGCTACTACCGGCAGGCGCGGCCCGCACAACCGGTGATCTGGCTGCACGCAGTATCGGTCGGTGAAACACGCGCCGCCGAACCGTTGATTCGCGCGTTGCAGAAACACCATCCGGACCACCGCATCCTGCTCACCCACATGACGCCGACGGGCAGAAAGACCGGCAGCGCGCTGTTCGACGACAGCGTGTTGACCTGCTATCTGCCCTACGACTTTCCCGGCGCGGTTGCGCGCTTCCTGGAGCGGTTTCGTCCGCGGGTAGGGGTGCTGATGGAGACCGAGATCTGGCCCAATCTCGTCAACGCCTGTGGCGAGCATCGTGTGCCACTTTATCTCGTCAACGCGAGGCTGTCCGAGAAGTCGTGGGCGAAGTACCGGAAATTTCCGGACCTCGCGCGGGCGAGCCTGCGGCAGTTTGCCGGCGTCGCCGCGCAAGGCGCGGACGACGCGCGTCGCCTGCGTGGGTTGGGCGCCACTGCTGTGTCCGTCGCCGGCAATCTCAAATTCGACGTCGCCGTGCCGCCGGAGCAGGTGACATTGGGCGGAGCCTGGCGCGCAGCATGCGGCTCGCGGCAGGTGCTGCTCGCGGCCAGCACGCGCGACGGGGAGGAGGCGCTGTTGCTTGACGCAATGGCGGCACTCGATGTGCCGGAGCTCTTGCTCGTGATCGTTCCGCGCCATCCGCAGCGCTTCGACGAAGTGGCCGCGTTGATCGAGCGCCGCGGATTCCGCTATCAGCGGCGCTCGGCGGGTTTTGCGGTCGATCCGGGCACGCGCATCATCCTCGGCGACAGCATGGGCGAAATGCCCGCGTATTACGCGGCGTGCGACGTCGCCTTTGTCGGCGGAAGCCTGCTCGCGTACGGGGCACAAAACCTGATCGAGGCGTGCGCCGTGGGTAAACCGGTGCTGGTGGGGCCCAGCACTTACAACTTTGCGGACGCCGTGGAAGGCGCGGTGGCGGCAGGAGCAGCGCTGCGCGTAAGCGATGCGACGGAACTCATGCGCGCGGCGCGACAGTTATTGCTCGATGCGGAAGCGATGCGACGGATGAGGGAGGCAGCGCTCGTGTTTTGCAAGGCGCATCAGGGCGCCACGCAGCGTGTGCTCGACCTGATTCGGTGGTGACGGTGAATCGCCGCGGCGTAACGGGGAATGCTCCTACCCTTCCGCCGATACCCCTTTTAGCAGCCTGTTGGGCAGCTAAGCCCGACAGGCTGCTAG
>JACQGN010000343.1 GCA_016199545.1 Betaproteobacteria bacterium
CCTTAACGAGCACGGAATCGCCGCCTAGCAGCCTGTCGGACTCAGCGGTCCGCACAGGCTGCTATAAGCAAAACCGACTGACAATTCATAATAGTCCGACAAACTCCTAGGACTCCGGCCCGTTCTCGCCCATGAGGCCGGGAAGTTCGTGCGCATAACATGGCGGGGAGCTGTAGCCCGGGCTCTCTTCGACCACATGCCGCCGCGGCAGGCCGCGCACCGCGAGCAGCTCCCTTGTCCGTTCCCGTGCGCGCTCGACCGCAAGCAGCTGCACCGCGTTGCCGCCGGCCTCGTAGATCGCGGCCTCGGTAACCACGAAATCCATCGCGATGTCGTGCGCCATCGGAAATATCGTCTCAAGCCGCGCCGACTCGTAACTCAACCCCACCGCGACCGGGCGCGGCGACAGCGCCGCGAGCGTCGCGTCGAAATAGCCGCCGCCGTATCCCAGCCGGTATCCGTTGGCATCCCACCCCACCATGGGCACGACCGCGACATCCGGGGTGACCACTTCGGTTCCGTCCGGCACCGGAATCCCCATGACGGCAGCTTTCATCGGCGCGCCCGGCCACCATCTGCGAAA
Organism: Betaproteobacteria bacterium; assembly: GCA_016199545.1. Taxonomy (GTDB): domain Bacteria; phylum Pseudomonadota; class Gammaproteobacteria; order Burkholderiales; family SG8-41; genus DSOT01. The sequence continues at coordinate 584 of JACQGN010000343.1, forward strand.
GCGCAGCGGCAAGCCGGCCGCCGCCACTTCCGGCAGCGCCGCAGCGGCCCCCTGCCGGCGCCAGTGACGCACGGCAAAGCGCGCGTCGAGTTCGCCCTTGTACGGCCAGCAGAACCCGACGATCATGCGCGAATCCACAGCCAGTCCACCGATAAGCAGACGGGTAACGCACTGGGTAGCAACCGCGCGTATGCCCGCGTCGAGCGCCGCCCGGCGCGCGATCAACTCCACGCGCCGCGCCTTGCGCCATGCGCGGATTTCACCCCACTCCTTCATCCCGCCATCCGGTCGCGGTTCATGCCAAGGACAGTAATTTAACGCAAAGGCGCAAAGCAGGAAAAAAGGAACGCAAAGGAGAAACTTTGGAATCGGACGCCAGAATGCGGTTGACCCGAAGTACTTGCATAGAATGCTGATCTTCCTTTGCGTCTTCTGCGTGCCCCTCAAGGGGGTTTTGAAATGAATCCTTTGCGTTTCCGCTCTTGACTTTCACAGGCTCGCGAGTATGCGCTTCACGGGCGCGGGCACGGCCGCCGACTGCGCGTCGTCGACCGACAACCAGATCGTTCCCGGCTCGCCCGCGCGCGCTTCGAGCCCCGATACCCGGACGCGCTGCGGCTGGATGGTGAGGCTGAAGTGGGTGAACCCATGTTCCACGGCAGGCATCGCGGCGACGGCGCCGACGCGCGCGCCAAAGCGCCGCCGGCACGCTTGTTCCACCGGTTCGTCCGCCGTGACCTCGGGAAAACACCACAGACCGCCCCAGATCCCGGCCGCCGGCCGCTTTTCCAGCAGAATCTCGCCTGCGTGCTGCAGCACCAGCATCGTAGTCGCACGGTGCGGCAACGCTTTGCGCGGGCGCGGCGTCGGCAGCTTGCCGGTCAAGCCTCGTTGGCGCGCGCGGCAGCTTCCTCGTAACGGACAGCGCCCGCACTCCGGCTGCCCGCGAGTGCACACGCCGGCGCCGAGATCCATGAGGCCCTGCGTGTAGGCGCCGATGCCGGACTTCGGCAGCAGGCGCTCGGCCCTGCGCCACAACCGCGCTTCCACCGGCTTGTCGCCGGGATAGCCGCCAACGGCGAAATGGCGCGCGAACACGCGCTTGACGTTGCCATCGAGGATGGCGCGGCGCTCGCCGAAGGCGAAGACGCATATCGCTGCCGCTGTCGAGCGGCCGATGCCGGGAAGTGCGCTCACCGCGGTGAATTCAGCCGGGAAGCGTCCGCCGTGCTCAAGCACCACGATCCGCGCCGCGCGATGCAGATTGCGCGCGCGCGAGTAGTAGCCCAGACTGCTCCAGTGCGCGAGCACCGAGTCGAGGTCCGCCGTCGCAAGAGCGGCAACGTCGGGGAAGCGTTTCAGGAACCGCTGGTAATACGGAATGACCGTCGCGACCTGGGTCTGCTGCAGCATCACCTCCGCGATCCAGATCGTGTAGGGATCGCGGGTCCCCTGCCACGGCAGATCGTGGCGCCCGTGGCGCTTCTGCCACGCGATCACCTTCGCAGCAAAACCCGTCATCCCGAAAGCCGTGATCCGTGCTCCACGAAAGTGATCCGACACCCGCAAGATCGAAAGTGCGTGATCCGTGATCCGACGAAGGGCGAGGACGACCTTGTCAGTTCACGGTTCACGGCTCACGCCCTTGAACTCATCGGTCCACGGCTCACGGTTCACGCCCCATCCTGGATCCGGCTCAGCGGCCGAAGATACCCTTGATGCTGTCGCGCAGGCTGCCGCCGCTCTTGCCCGCGTCTTTGGGCGCGGTACCGGCCGGCGCGTCCTTCTTCGCGCCGCCGCCCAGGAGACGTTCCGTCAGGGTCTTCTGGACCTGCTGCGTCACCGCCCCGGCCGCCATCGCAGCGAAATCCAGCTTGTAGGAAGGCGCGGCAAGCGGCCCGGTCACACGCACTGGAACGGTGATTCCCTTGAGATCGCCGAGCTCGCGTCCGCCCTGGCCCTTGCTGGTGCCTACGATCGATGTCTTCACCAGGTAATTGATGGTGTCCTGTCCAAGGTCGACCGCGCCCTCGCCGCCTACCCGCAGGAGCGGCGACTTCAATGCCAGGTCGTTGTTGTGCGCGACCCCGTTGCGGATATTGAACGTCGCCGTGAGCTCGGAAAAGTCGGTCTTCTGCGATTTATCCGCGGCCTGGGTCTGCTCGCCCCTCAGCGTGCCGAGCTTGGCCTTCGCACTGCGAATCGAGCCGGCGATGTCGATGCCCTTCACCGCGCCGTCATGGAGCTTCACCGCCGCGCTGCCATTCAACGCCCGCTTGAGTGCTGTGACAGTGTTGCCCTGCGACGTAACGTTCACGTTGACGTTGCCGCGTCCTTCGAGCGTGTCGTTGTTGGCAAGATCCCGCAGCAGGGGCCCGACGCTCACGCCGCTCAGGTTCTGCCGCACCGCGAAGGTGGGCGTGGCCGGCGCTGCGTTGATCGACACCGCGCCCGACAGCGACCCCTGATACAGGTTGGCCGCCAAGGGGTTCACGTCCACGCGCCCGTTGTTCGCCTTGATATCGAGGCGGACGTTGGCCGCCTTGAGGTTCTGCGCCTTGAGCGAACCGATGCGCACCGTGCCGTTCGCGCGCACGTTCCTCAACCCCGACAGGTCGAAAGGCGCCTCGGCCTTCTTCGCGCCGGCTGCGCCCGCGCCCCCGGCAGCAGGCTTGGGCGGCAGGTAGCGGTCGAGATCGAGCTGGTCGATGTCGAGGTCGAAGCCGATCGAGGGATGCGCGAGATTCGCCACGTTGAGACGGGCCTTGATGGTGCTGTCGGCGACCTTGCCCGCAAGGTTGGCCTGGGCGTTGCCCTTGCCGGCATCGATGTTGGCGCTGCCGGAGAGTTCCCCGCTCAACGTCTTGCCCGGAAGGTTCGGTCCGCTCGCGGAGATGCTCGCCCTCAACTGCGGCAGGCTCACCTGCCGCGCCTGCAGGTTGCCTGTGATCGGCGAGGCGAGCTTCGCCTTCACCGCCCGCTCGCCCTGCCTCACGTCCACGTCAAGCGTCATGCCCGCGGACTTGAATGCCGATGACGTGCCCTCGATGCTCGGCAGATTGAGGCTCGCCGCAAGCGCACTTTGCGGCCCGGTGACCTTTGCGACCACCGCGACCTTGTCGCCGCTCGCCTGGTCGGCAGTCAGATTGAGCCTGGGCGCCTCGATCCTGATGTCGAGGTTGTCCTTGCCCCTCACGCCGGTCATCGAAACGGAGAGCTTGCTGCTGGAAAACTCTCCCGCCTTCAGGCGCGCGACCACGCTGCCGCTCGCCTTCGCCACCAGATTGGCGATGCCCGCCGCCTGACCCTTGGCTTCGAGACCGAGGTCCTCCAGTGAATACACCTGCTGGTCGAGATCGAAGGTGAGGCGCGTCTTGAGCGCGGCGTTGAGGTTCACCATCGGCTGATTGCTCTGGAAGGTCAGAGACAATTCGATCTTGCTCGGCACGCCCGGCGCGATGCGCCCGGTCTTGAGATTGAAGCCCGATAGTGAATATTGCGCGCCCTTCATGTCGTCGCGGAAAGTGACGGCCGCGTTTTCCAACTCTACGTGGTCGATGTCGAGCCCGACCTGCTCCGCCTGCGGTGCCGGCTTCCCCTTCTCCTGCTTGTCCTCCTTCGCCAGCAGGTCGTCGTAGTTCATGCGCCCATCCTTCGACCTGACCAGGTTCGCCCGCAGGCCCTTAATCGAGATTTCGTCCACCACCGCCTGCTTCGCGAGCAGCGGCATCAACTTGAGCGACACGCGCGCGCTCTCGACGGCGAGGAACTCCTTCTCGCTCCTGAATTCCGAGAGCGCGAGCTTGCCGAGGTCGGCGCCGAGGCTGGGCCAGAACGCGAGCTTAATGTCGCCGTCGAGCCGCAACGTGCGCTGCTTCTTCTCCTTCACGATCTGGATGATCTGCGGCTTGTAGGCGTTGGGATCGAACGTGGCGGCGACATAGGCGAACACGCCGCCGATCACGACGACGAGGCCGCCCAACGCGATCAATGCGTATTTGAGAATCTTCATGTGTCGGCCTCAGACAGTGGCATGCCCGCAGCGACAGTGCGGGCGACCAAGACCTCGGACGTGTTCACATCCGCGTCGCTTTCCGGTCATCGCTGGTTTATTCTACTCCACACCCCAGCGGGCGACAGCCTCAGCCAAGAGGTGCCGTCCATTTCGACAACGTGCAGCGAGGCGGGGTTCGCCATTACGCGCCGCTATGAGGGTGGATATGTGACGCAGACCTTTTCCAATCCGAGATGCGAGGACCCGATGAGTTGGAGCGGGTGATGGGAATCGAACCCACGTATTCAGCTTGGGAAGCTGATGTTCTACCATTGAACTACACCCGCATTGGGAAGGGATTCTACGACGTTTCCCGAATTGGCGGAGCCGCGATCGAAAGCCAGGCGGGTGATGGGATTATGCCCGTCTCGCATTGCCTCTGCGATCCGGTCATCCTTCGGAGCAACGCTAAGTTGCCATGCAGGACCAGGGCTTTCCTCACTCGCACACGAATTCGACCAGCACCGCCCCGGAATCGCTCGTGCGATGGCCCAGCGCGATGCGTCCATGCGAACGGAGCATGAGTTCTTCGCGCTTGAGCACGACTTCCTGCTCGCCGGCGATCCATACCCAAGTACCGTTCGAGCTCTGGTCCGCGAGCACAAACTTGTCACGGCGCCGCTCGATCCGCGCGTGATAGCGCGAGGCGCGGGAATGCACCACCACGATGTCGCAACCCGAATCACGGCCCAGCGTAAGAGCGCCCGGACCCGCGTTGTCCATTCTGCATTCGCGGCCCTGATGGCTCAGCCGCAGCCCGACCGCGCGCTCGCCCCCGTAGCGCGTGCCGAGCATGGTGAGTTCGTCGGTGACCTGCCACAGCACTTCATAGATCATGACCGGCGCGCTCTTGCCCTTCACCGGCATCTGATCCAGACGGCGCGTGGACTCGCGCAACGCTGCCGGCAGCTGGCTCACGGTTTCCTCGGTGGTGAGAATCTGGCCGACCTTCGCAAGCCCCGCCACGCGCGCCGCGACGTTCACCGAATCGCCGAACACATCTCCGGCGCTCTCGATCACCGGTCCGAAGTGGCAGCCGATGTGGATCCCGAGCGGGGAACCGCCCGCGGCCTCCTGGGTGACGATGCGTTCATGCATGACGCGGCCGGCCTGGATCGCGGCTTCGGCACTGCCAAACGCGCACATGAGGCCGTCGCCCATCGATTTGACGACCCGTCCTGAAAACTCCTCGGCAATCCGGCTCAGGATCGAAAGACAGCGCTCAACCCGCGCCAATGCCTGCTGATCGCCGATCGATTCGTAGAGCGCCGTGCTGCCGCTCACGTCAATGAACATCACTGAGCGGCTCGGGTGGACTGGGGGCATGATTGTGTTCTGGTCGCTGCGGGACAGTATAGACTAAAGGGCGGCGGAACGATGGCGCCGGCGGAAGCCACCGAGCGCCGGTTGACAGTGTTTCCGGGGCATGCGTAGTATGAGAGGATGCGAGGAGGGCTCCATAGATCGATGTCTGCCGTCACGGGGCAGAAGCGGTTACCTATCGTGCTTGCCAAGGGGATTGCGTTGTTGTTTCTCGCGCTCCCGCCCGTCGCGCTGGCGCAGCCGACCGCGATCATTACCATTCTCGAGGGCAAGGGGTCGCTATTGCGCGGCACGACCCGTTACGTCCTCGCTGAAGGCGTGCGCCTTGCGCCAGGAGACATCGTCCAGACCTCGGACAAGGCATTTGCGCGGATCGAGTTTGCCGACGGCTCCATTGCCGACCTTGGAGCAAGTGCCAGATTGCTCACCGCCACCGCCCGGCGCGCCGCAAAGTCTGGCAGCATGGGCGAGCACTTCCTGTTAGCGGGCTTCATGAAGCTCTCTGCAGGCAAGCAGGCAACCGCGGGTTATCGCTACGCCACGCCACACTTTTCCGTCACGACTGCTGAAGGCGTTGCAGTAATGCAGATTGCGGCGGCGGAAGCGGCGGTTTTCGTAGAAAGCGGTGAAGCGCGGCTCACCGAGAGCGTACCGAAGGGTGCCGGGGCGCTCCAGCGGCTCAGGGGCGGCGAGTTCTATACGCGCAAGAGCGGGCAGAAAAGTGCCGTTGCTCCGCGACCATCACAGGCTTTTATCGGCGCCCTGCCGCGGGCGTTCCTCGACACCATTCCCTCGAGGCTCGCCAGGTTCAAGGATCGCGAAGTCGCGCCGAAACGGGCCGAGGAGATCGCCTACGCCGAGGTCGAGGCCTGGCTCAAGACGAATCGCGACGTGCGCCGGCCGCTGGTCCAGCGTTGGAGATCAAGAGCGAACGATCCGGCGTTCCGCGGCGCCCTCATCGTAAACCTGAAGAATCACCCGGAATGGGATCCGATCTTGTTTCCGGAAAAGTACAAGCCAAAGGAGAACAAGTCCGCAACGCCGTCCGAGCCGGCCGCGGTCCAGTAGCGCCCGCCGCAAACGTATCGCCCAAGGGAGAAGGGACCACATCATGAAGCTGATCCTGAAGTTCAACCTGGTTTTCGTGGTCGTGTTCCTTGCGGGTCTTGGTGCCGCCGGCTACGTTTCCTGGACGCTGTTGCAGCAGAATGCGCGCGAAGAAGTGGCGCAGAATGCACGGCTGGTGATGGAAACGGCGCTTTCGACCCGCGGTTACACGTCAAGCCAGGTGGCGCCGCTGCTCCAGACCCAGATGAAGTACACCTTCCTGCCGCAAACGGTGCCGGCTTACTCGGCTACGGAGATCTTCAACAGCCTGCGCAAAAAGTTCCCCGAATATACCTACAAAGAAGCGACGCTGAACCCCACCAACCCGCGCGATCGGGCGGCTGACTGGGAGGCGGACATCGTGAACCAGTTCCGCAACGGTCCCGAGCGAGCGGAAATCGTCGGCGAGCGCGACACGCCGACCGGCCGGTCGTTCTACATCGCGCGCCCCATCAAAATCACGAATGAGACGTGCCTCTATTGCCACTCGACCGTGGAGGCCGCGCCGAAGACCATGATCGACAAGTACGGGCCGGCGAACGGGTTCGGATGGAAATTGAACGAAATCATAGGCGCGCAGGTCGTGGCGATACCGGTCGCCGTGCCGTTCGACCGCGCCAACCGCGCCTTTCAGACGTTCATGGTTTCACTCACCGTAGTATTCGTGGTGATCGCGGTCGCATTGAACCTGATGCTTTACTACACGGTGATCCGTCCGGTCACCCGACTCTCGAAACTCGCCGACCAGGTGAGCCTCGGGAATCTCGAGGTCTCCGAGTTTGCCGTCGGGCGCAAGGACGAGATCGGCGTGCTCGCCGAGTCCTTTAACCGCATGCGGAAGAGCCTCGTGGAGGCGATGAAGATGCTCGAGGCGTAACTCCCCACCACATGGCCGGACAGAATACGATCATCGAACGGCTTGGCAAGTACGAGGTCACCGAGGTGCTCGGCAAGGGCGCCATGGGGGTGGTCTATAAGGCGTTCGATCCCCATATTCGCCGCGTTGTCGCGATCAAGACCATCCGCAAGGAGCTGATCGCGGAGGACGACGCCGGGCAAATGATCGCGCGCTTCAGGAACGAAGCGCAGGCGGCGGGGCGGCTATCGCACCCCGGCATTGTCGCGGTCTACGAGTACGGCGAGGACGACGCGCTTTCCTACATCGCGATGGAGTACGTGCAGGGAAACGCGCTGCGCGAATACTTCAACCGCAATACGCGGTTCGAGGAGCGCGACGTGGTGAGCATCATGGGGCAACTGCTCGACGCGTTGGAGTACTCGCACGAACAGGGGGTCGTGCACCGCGACATCAAGCCGGCGAACATCATCATCATGACCAACGGCAAGTTGAAGATTGCCGACTTTGGCATCGCCCGGATCGACTCCTCGAGCCTGACCCAGATCGGCGCGGTGATGGGTACGCCCGGCTACATGGCGCCCGAGCAATACTCCGGTGAAACGGTCGACTGGCGAGCAGACATCTTTTCCGCGGGAGTCGTGTTGTACCAGCTCCTCACCGGGCAGAAGCCGTTCAGCGGCACCGCCGAGTCGGTTGCGTACAGGATCTGTCATGAAAACCCGCCGCCTCCTTCGCAAGCGGACCCGGGCCGCGGTTGGGAGCGCTACGACCAGGCGATTGCGACCGCACTCGCCAAGGCACCTGGCGCGCGTTACCCGACCGCCGGGGTGTTCCGTGCCACCATCCTCGATGCGTACGCCGCGCCTGTCAGCCTGGCCGTCTCCGAGGAAACCGTCATCAGCGAGGTCGCGCCGACGACGATCAGGCTCGAACCGACGCAGCCGTCGCAAGTGTCTTCAGGAGCGAAGACGCCAGCAAAGACGGTGCCGCCACCGGGGTGGGACGGCGTCGTGCTGAAGCAGGTTGAGGCGCATCTCGCGCGCTTCGTAGGGCCAGTGGCAAAGGTGATGGTGAGGCGGGCCGCGACGGAAACCAGCGAGATCGCGGCCCTTTACACGCTGCTCGCCGACAATCTGTCGAGCCCCGGCGAAAAGAAGGCCTTCCTCGCGGGGCACGTGCAGACGCAAGCCACGCCTCCTGCCCTGTCCGAAAAACCTAAGCCTGGTGCGCCGGGAACGGACACAAGGCAGCGCGGCCCCGCGATTCCCATGACGCCCGAGACCGTCGAGCAGGCAACGCGCCTTCTCGCCAGCTACCTTGGGCCGATCGCCAAGGTTGTCATCAAGAAAGCGGCGGCGCAGGCGAGTGATCGCCGCCAGTTTTACGAGATCCTTGCCAAAAGCCTCTCAAACGAGGCGGACCGCACTCGCTTCCTTCAGGACGCTGGCATCTCTTTCTGAAGGCACGACGACCCGGCCATTGCCCGGTACCTGAACCGGTCTGCGGGTTGCCAGCACTCAAACTCGACCGGCACCGCGTCCGGATCGCCGGCGCTCTCGATCACGGGCCCGAAATGGCAGCCGATATGATCCTGCACACCATGCAGATCGCCCGAAGCGTCGCCGCGGCGACGATTCTCGCGGCTGCCCATGCCGCAGCCCAACGGGCGCCGGTGACGCTCATGCCGGAAGTCACGGTGAGCGCGACGCGCGTCGAGCACGACAGTTTCGATCTGCCGGTGTCGATCGATGCCGTCGGGCGCCGCGCCATCCGCGAGGACAATCCTCAGGTCAATCTCTCCGAAGCGCTCAACCGCGTGCCGGGGGTGGTGGTGCAGAACCGTCAGAACTACGCGCAGGACCTGCAGATCTCCTCGCGCGGGTTCGGCGCCCGATCGACCTTCGGCGTGCGCGGGCTGCGCCTGATCGCCGACGGCATCCCCGCCACCATGCCTGACGGGCAGGGACAGGCCGCGGCGTTCAACCTGTCCTCGGCGCAACGCATCGAAGTGTTGCGCGGTCCCTTCTCCAGTCTCTACGGCAACGCGGCCGGCGGCGTCATCCAGATCTTCACCGCCGACGGTCCGCCCGAGCCCACGCTGTCCGGCAGCGCAGTCGCCGGCAGCTACGACACCCGGAAGCTGGGCGCGCAGTTCGGCGGACAGTTCGGGAAAGTCAATGCGCTTGTCGATGCCTCGCGCTTCGAAACCGACGGCTACCGCGACCATAGCTCCGCCCGCCGCGATCATGCCAATGCGAAGTTCAAGTTCGACGCCGGTACGCGCGGAATGGTGACGCTCGTGCTCAACGTTCTCGATCAGCCCGAAACCGAGGACCCGCTGGGTCTCACCGCGGCGCAGGTCGCGCAGAACCGGCGGCAGGCCGGCACCAACGCGCTCGCGTTCAACACGCGCAAGAGCGTGGCGCAGAGCCAGGCAGGCGCGGTGTACGACCTCACCCTCCCGGCCGGCAGCAAGCTGCAGGTACGCGCCTACTTTGGCGACCGCCAGGTCACGCAGCACCTTGCGATCCCGGTTTTCGTGCAGAGCGCGGCGACGCACTCGGGCGGCGTGGTCGATCTCGATCGCGGTTACGGTGGCGCCGGGGCAAGGCTCGCCCACGAGACTACCGTCGCCGGCGCCCCGTTGATCGCGAGCGCGGGCATCGATTACGACCGCATGAGCGAGCGGCGCAGGGGTTACGTCAACAATTTCGGCGTGACGGGGAATCTCAAGCGCGACGAGGACGATACCGTCGCGAGCACGGATTTCTACGGCCAGCTCGAATGGCAATTCGCCCCGCGCTGGAATCTGCTCGCCGGGCTGCGGCACAGCAGGGTTGAATTCGAGTCGCGCGACCATTTCATCGCGGCGGGCAATCCCGACGACAGCGGAGCGGTCGCTTACACGCGCACCACGCCGGCGGCGGGCATCACGTTCAAGCTCGATCCGGCGGTCAATCTCTACGCCAACGCCGGCCGCGGCTTCGAGACGCCGACGTTCGCGGAACTCGCCTACCGGCCGGGCGGCGCAACGGGTCTCAACTTCGCTTTGAAGCCCGCCAACAGCACGCACGGCGAAATCGGCGCGAAAGTTCGCCTCGGGGCGGCGAGCCGTCTCAACGTGGCGCTCTTCCGCATCGACGTGAAGGACGAGATCGTGATCAACAACGCGAGCGGTGGGCGCACCGACTTCAAGAATGCGGCGCGCACCCGGCGTGAAGGCCTGGAGTTACTGTGGGAGGCGCGGTTTGCGGGCGGGTTCGAGGCCGCGCTCGCCTATACGCTCCTCGATGCGCGCTTCAGGCAGCCCTTCGCGAGCGGTACGGCCGCAGTCACCGTGCCCGCGGGCAACCGCCTGCCGGGCGTCTCGCCGAACGCCCTGTTCGGTGAACTGGTGTGGCGCCACCAGGCGGGTTTCCACGCCGGCGCGGAAGCGAGGCGCAACGGGAAAGTCTACGTGAACGACGCCAACAGCGAGGCGGCCGGGGCGTACACGGTGTTGAATCTGCGCATGGGCCTCGAGCAGCGCGGCAAGGGCTGGCGGCTCACCGAATTTGCGCGGGTGGACAATGCCCTCGACCGCCGCTACATCGGCTCGGTCATCGTCGGCGAGGCCAACGGCCGCTTCTATGAGCCCGCGACTGAGAGGAACTGGATGGCCGGCGTCACCGGTGAGTTCCGGTTTTGAACGTTCGGCGGTGTGATTTGCCAAACGTCGGCAAGCCGTTACAATGGCTCTCCCGTGCTCGAATGCCCGCTTTGCCGGGCTTCCCGCTGCCATGATATCGATAAGTGTGAACGGCGAACGCCGTGAGTTCGAGGCTCCGCTCAACTGCGTGGAGCTCATCGCGCGGCTCGACCTCGGCGGCAAACGCGTCGCGATCGAGCGTAACGGCGAGATCGTGCCGCGCAGCCAATTTCCCGGCCAGGTGCTCCTCGACGGCGACCGGCTCGAGATCGTGGTGGCGGTCGGCGGCGGCTGATGTCTGGAAACGGCGTGACTGGTGACCGGGCGCGGCTCAGCGATCGCAGAACACTTTGCTGACACCGACGTGACCACGGCTCAGCGATCGCGGAACACTCATAGTTCACCTTTGAAGGGTTTGTTGGGCCAGTGATATTCAAGGGTAGCAAGCAGCGCCTGTTCGCCAGGAGCGCGGCGCCTGAGGGCAAAACAGCGGATGCAATGATGATCGAAATCGACCTCACAACGCACCAAGCGATTGGGCCATTCGGGGCTGACCGCGAAGTGCCGGCCCATCAGGTGCACCGAGCCGCTCTCGGCGGTGCGGCGGATAAAGATCATCTGCCCGCGAAGCGGCGCATGCAGGTCGAGCTCGAAGTGCTCGGGCATCGGGCGGCGCGGTGGAGAGGCTTCGGCGGCTTGGCGGTTACGAGCCCGGTGGGCAGCGATGTAGGCATGCGAACGCGCCTGCAGTTCGGCTGCGCTATCGACGTGATAACGTTGCCACACCTTGGCCTGCCACAGGCCGTTGAAGCCTTCGATGGTGTTTTGCATGCCGTGCTCCAGCGGTGGCACGAACACGGGAATGACTCCCAAGGCCAGACACAGACGACTTACACGTCCCACGGTGTCAGCAAACTGGTGCGCGCCCTGAAACACCGTGTCGTTGTCGAACTGGGCATGGGTGGGCAGCCCGTCGCGCTGCCAGCGCCCCAGCAGGCAGGGCATACAACCCTTGGCGCTGAGCTTATCCAACACCCAGGCATCGGTGAGTGCCCCATGCAGGCTCTTGCCCGTGAGCACATTCAACAGCGGCCCGCCGGCGATCTTCAGGTCTTCGATAAAGTCGAAGCAATCCACCTCGGCTCGACCTGCCGCCACTTCGGGCAGATACCAACCTTTCGGCGGAGCGGGACGGCGCACCCGCCCGTGCGCATCGGTTGCCCCATGGCGCCTGAGCACGCGATTGATGCTCGCCCGCGACACCAACACCGCAGGCAATTCCTCATGCAGCGTGCGCTGGATGGCATCGGCCCCATACTCACCGAGTACACTCAGTTCGCGCAGTTGAACTCGGGTTTGAAGAATGCGCCGCTCTATGTCCGGTTCAATGCGATTCCAGGCGCGACCGCGCTTGGAATCGGCAAACGAACACCGATCCAACCGCTGGCCAGCGCTATGGGCAACCCACCGCGACACCACGCTCACGCTGACGCCGAATTGCCTGGCTACTTCACGCAAACCAACACCCGTTCGGACACGCCGGACCATCTCACGACGCTTACGCTCAATGGAGCTTTTTTAGCCATGCTCAATTCACCTCAAAACCCTACACCCTATCCGAAGTGTTCCGCTAACGCTGAGCCTCAGGTGTTCTGTTAACGCTGAGCCTTGGCCGGTGACCCGTGACTGATGAAGCGTGACTGGTAAGGTGGCCCACGACATTCGCTGAATACTGGGCGCACTATTCTCAGTCCTCGATCCTCAATCCTCAATCCTGAACTCCCCATGAAACCTCACGAAAATCTCGACCCGCTGACCATCGGCGGCAAGGCATACGCGTCACGCCTGCTGGTGGGCACCGGCAAATACAAGGACTTCGCGGAAACCAAGGCGGCCATCGAGGCGAGCGGCGCCCGGATCGTCACGGTGGCGATCCGCCGCACCAACATCGGCCAGAATCCCAATGAGCCGAGCCTGCTCGATTACATTCCGCCGAACAGATTCACGCTGCTGCCCAATACGGCTGGCTGCTATAACGCGGAGGACGCGGTGCGCACGCTGCGTCTCGCGCGCGAGCTGCTCGACGGCCACGAACTGGTCAAGCTCGAGGTGCTTGGCGATCCCCGGACGCTTTTTCCCAACATGGTGGAGACCATCAGCGCCGCCACGACCCTGGTCAAGGAGGGGTTCAAGGTGATGGTCTACACCTCCGATGACCCGATCATCGCGAAGCAGCTCGAGGACATCGGCTGCGTCGCCGTCATGCCGCTCGCCTCGCTCATCGGCTCCGGCATGGGGATACTCAATCCGTGGAACCTGCAGATCATCATCGAAAACGCCAAGGTGCCGGTGCTGGTCGATGCCGGCGTGGGCACGGCTTCGGACGCGGCGATCGCGATGGAACTCGGGTGCGACGGGGTGCTGATGAACACCGCCATCGCCGCGGCGAAGAATCCGGTGCTGATGGCCTCTGCCATGAAGAAAGCCATCGAGGCCGGGCGCGAGGCCTTCCTCGCAGGCCGCATGCCGAAGAAGCTTTACTCGGCCGCGCCTAGTTCTCCGGCAACCGGCATGATCACGCCATCCGGCGCCAAGACCGGCTGATCGTCGCTCGCGCGTCCGGCGCCCGCTTCACACTGCGAGGTTGTCCGCCACCAGTTCCAGCAAGCTCGCCGTCTTCTTGTCCCAATTGAAGTGGGCCTGGCCGTCGTCGAAGGTTTGCCGGCAGTTGGCGCAGCTGGTGGCAAGCGTTTCTGCACCCGTATCTTCGACCTGCCGCATCTTGATTTCGAAGGCCCTGTAACGCAGGTCGCCGGCGCGGTGTATGGTCACGACGCCGCCGCCTCCGCCGCAGCACCAGTTCAGGTCCCCTGTCGAGGGCATTTCGCGCAACTCCGCGCCGAGCGCGGCGATGTCGATGCCCATCGGGCAGATCATGGTGCAGCGGCCGCACAGGGTGCAGGAGTCGTAGATCAGTTCCTGCCATTCCTCAAGTTCTTCGATCGTGACCTCGGGCTTGAGGTTGAGCGCCCGGAACAAGCAGGCGAACGGCCCGGCCTGGCGGGAGTAAGCCTGCTTGAATGGTTCGAGCTTCCAGATGGGCGTGTATTTCGGGTCGCGCGTCGTGACATAGAAATGGCACGCTTCCGCGCATTGGCCGCAGTGCACGCACGCATCCATGTACGCGGCGGTGGCGCGCGAGAAATCCCGCACGAAACCGCCGAGTGCGGCAGTGACGCGCGCCGGGTCATCGAGTGCGCCCTGTCGATCCACCCGAGTCTGCGGCTTCCTGATTCCGAACCGTGGGCCTTCGCATTCGAGCGGATGCTGCTCGCCGATGTCGCTCACGTGCGTGCTCCCTTGCGCGCGAACGCGGCGCCCGTCATCCCGCGCGAAATGAAGACCAGGAAAGAATGCGCGAGCTTGCCGAACGGCAGCCAGATCAGGAGCAGCTCGACGCTCAGCAGGTGGAGCGCGACGGGGAGGCAACGGCGCCGGCTTTGGCTGGCACGACATCAATGTGTGGAAAATCGGGATGGATTACCAGTACAGCAAGGAACTCACGCTGCGGGGTGGTTTCAGCTACAGCGACAACCCGATCAAGGGGCAGGACGTGACGTTCAACATCCTGGCCCCCGGCGTCATCAGGAACCACCTGAGCTTGGGCTTCACTTACAAGACGCAAAGCGGGGGTGAGTTGACCATGGCGTACACGCACGCATTCAGCAACTCGGTCACTGCTCCGTCCCTGCTCAACAGCTTCACGGGCCCCCTGCCGGCGGGAAGCGAAACCATCAAGATGTATCAGAACACCATCGGCATCGCCTAGCAGACTGTCGGACTTAAAGCTCCGACAGGCTGCTAAATGCAAAACCGCCCGCAGATTTGCACCGGTACGGTGCGAAACGATCTGTTTTGGCCGTCGCCAAGGC
>JACQGN010000344.1 GCA_016199545.1 Betaproteobacteria bacterium
ACGTCCCACCGTGGCGCGATCGGCGCCGAGTCGACCGGCGCATCGAAGTACATGAGCTTCACCAGCCGCAGGTAGTAGAACGCGCCCACCAGAGAGAACAGCACGGCGACCACCGCGAGCCACACGTACCCGGCCGTGATGACCGCCTGCAACACCGAGAGCTTCGCGTAAAAGCCCACCGTCGGCGGCACGCCCGCCATCGAGAACATGAGCAGCAGCATCAGGAACGCGCACCAGGGGTTGCGCTGATTGAGACCTTTGAAGTCATCCAGGTTCTCCGCCTCGAAGCCGCTGCGCGAGAGCACCAGTATCATGCCGAAGGCGCCCAGGTTCATCAGCACGTACACCACGGCGTAGAACATGCCCGAGCCGTAGCCGTTCAGATCGCCCGACAGTATCCCGAGCAGCAGGAAGCCCATGTGCGAAATGGTCGAATACGCCAGCATGCGCTTCAGGTTGGTCTGCGCGATCGCGGTGATGTTGCCGATCGCGAGCGACAGCACCGCCATGATGATGAGCATCTGCTGCCATTCCTCGAGCAGGGGCTCCACGCCCAGCCCCTGCACCAGCAGCCGGATGATGAACGCGAATGCCGCGAGCTTGGGCGCCGAGCCGATGAACAGCGTCACCGCGGTAGGCGCCCCGTGGTAGACGTCGGGCACCCACATGTGGAAGGGCACCGCGCCGAGCTTGAAACCGAGACCCGCGACGATGAACACCAGCGCGAAGATGAGCACCGGTGCGCGGCCGCGGCCGTCGAAAACCACTTCCCCGAGCTGCGTGATCTCCAGCGTGCCGGTGGCGCCGTAGAGCATCGACATGCCGTAGAGCAGCATCCCGGAAGCGAGCGCGCCGAGCACGAAATACTTCATGGCCGCCTCGGTGGCGACCGCCGAGTCGCGCTGCAGCGCCACCAGGGCGTAGAGCGAGAGCGTGAGGAGCTCCAGCCCGAGGTAGAGCGTGAGCAAGTGATTGGCCGAGATCATGATCATCATGCCCAGCGTCGCGGTGAGCGCGAGCACGAAGAATTCGCCGCGGAACATGCCGCGCGCCGCGATGTAGGCCCGGGAATAGACCATGATCGCCATCACCCCGAGATACACGAGGAGCTTCAGCACGTCGGACATCAGGTCATCGACGAACATGCGGCTGAAGGTGTAGGACGGCTCGATGGTGTGCGTTGCGTACGTGATCACGATGCAACCGGCGAGCGCGGCCTGCGTCAGGGCATAGGTCACGATGCGGTTGTCGTCGCTCACGAAGAGGTCCACGGTGAGGATCACGCATATCATCCCGAGCAGGAACAGTTCGGGATACGCCGGCCACAGGGGAAGGATGTAGTGCATGTCGGCTCGCTAGCAGCCTGGCGGACTTGACGGTCCGCCCAGGCTGCTAAAAGCAAAACCGGCCGACAACTCAGAAAAAAGCACAGTCGGTGCGCTCGAAGGCGACGGAACGGGATAATGTAATCGCATAGTTCTCATCTTCCCACGCAAATTTCCTATTGCCGGTTTTGCATCAGGAGTTTGTCGGAGCGGAGTTCGACAAACTCCTAGGGGGTCCGCAGCTTGCCCTGCGCCACGTGCGTGAGCAGGTCGTTGACCGAGACGTGCAGCACCTGGGCGAAGGGGTCGGGATAAATCCCCATCGCGAGCACCGCTGCGCCAAGCAGTCCCAGCACCAGGAACTCCCGCAGGTTGATGTCCTGCAACGCGCCGACGCGCGTGTTCGCGATCGCGCCGAAGATGACGCGCTTGTACATCCAGAGCGTGTATGCCGCGCCGAAGATGAGGGTGGTCGCCGCCAGCGCCGCGTACCAGAAATCCGCCTTGACCGCCCCCATGATGACCATGAACTCGCCGACGAAGCCGCTGGTGCCGGGCAGCCCGGCGTTCGCCATCGCGAACAGCATGAACAGCGCCGCGAACACCGGCATGGTATTGACCACCCCTCCGTAGTCCGCGATCTGCCGCGAATGCAGGCGGTCATAGAGCACGCCCACGCACAGGAACAGCGCGCCCGAGACGAAGCCATGGGAAATCATCTGGATGATCGCGCCCTCCATGCCCTGGGCATTGAAAATGAAGATGCCCAGTGTCACGAAACCCATGTGCGAGACGGAAGAGTAGGCAATGAGTTTCTTCATGTCCGACTGCACCAGCGCCACGAGACCGATATAGACCACCGCGATCAGCGAGAGCGCGATCACGAAACCCGCCAGCGCCTGGCTCGCCTCGGGCAGGATGGGCAACGACAGCCTCAGGAAGCCGTAACCGCCCAGCTTCAGCATGATCGCGGCCAGCACCACTGACCCGCCGGTCGGCGCCTCGACGTGCGCATCCGGCAGCCACGTGTGTACCGGCCACATCGGCACCTTCACCGCGAACGCCAGCATGAAGGCGAGGAAGATCAGCACCTGCGCCTCGAACGGCAGGGGCAGCTGATAGTAATCCAGGAGCGAGAAACTGCCCTGCGAGGCATGGTAGAGGTAGATCAGCGCGACCAGCGTGAGCAGAGAACCGGCGAGCGTGTAGAGAAAGAACTTGAGCGCCGCGTAGACGCGATTGGGGCCGCCCCAGACGCCGATGATAATGAACATCGGGATCAGCGTCGCCTCGAAAAACACGTAGAACAGCAACGCATCGAGCGCGCTGAACACACCGTTCATGAATCCCGAGAGAAAAAGGAACGCGGCCATGTACTGCGCAACACGCGTCTGGATCACCTCCCAGCCCGCGATCACCACCAGCACCGTGGTAAAGCTGTTGAGCAGGATCAGCAGCAATGAAATGCCGTCGATGCCGAGGTGATAGTTGACGTTGAAGCTCGCGATCCAGGGCTTGATCTCGACGAACTGGAAACCGCTCGCCCCGGGGTCGAAATTGAGGTAGAGCGGCCAGGTCACGACGAAGCCGAGCACCGCGCCGGCGAGCGTGACGATGCGTGCCGCGGGCGCGTGCCGTTCCGCGCTGAGAAAGAGCACCAGCACGCCGGCGAGGATCGGGATCCAGATGGCGAGGGACAGCAGGTGGTTCGGAGTCATTCCTTGTTCTTTGTGCCTGGTGCGCAGCCGCTTACGACCCCGAGACCGCGCTGATAAAGCGCGCCGCGACGATGATGGTGAGCAGGACGACGATGCCGATGATCATGGTAAACGCGTAGTGATAGATGAGGCCCGACTGCACCCGGCGGATCACGCCCGCGAACCAGCCGACCACGCGCGCCGAGCCGTTCACGAACACACCGTCGATCACCGCGACATCCCCGCCCTTCCACAATCCGGTGCCGACCGAGCGCGCGCCGCCCGCGAAGAACCATGAATAAAGCTCGTCGAACCAGTACTTGCGGTCGAGCACGGTGTAGAGCACGCCGGCCTTCTCCTTAATGACGTCGGCAAGATCCGGACGCCGCAGGTAGAGATAGGCCGCGGCGGCAATGCCGCCGGCGGCGAGCCAGAACGGCAACGTGGTGAATGAATGCAGGATCATGCCCCATATGCCGTGAAACTGCGCGCCCAGCGCGCCGAGCACGTCGTGCGCCGGCGCAACCGCGATCGCGCCGCCGAAGTAGCCGCCAAATAGCACGGGCCCGATCACCCAGCCCGCGCACACGGAGGGAATTGCAAGCAGAATGAGGGGTACCGTTACGACCGCGGGAGATTCGTGTGGTAAGCTGCCGTAGGGCGGAACAGGGGCCCCTTCAGGGGATGTGACCCCGGAGGCGGATCCGCCTGCACTCGATGACGTATGAGACACGTCACCGTGTGCAGCAGGCGCGTGGCCATGCGCACTGTTGTCCCCCGTCCCGTGACCATGAACATCGTGATGACCCCCGCGGTCGTCGTGGAAGCGTTCCTCGCCGAAAAACGCCATGAACATCATCCGGAAGGTGTAGAAGGCGGTCACGAACACGGTAGCAAGCACGCAGAAATAGGCGAAACCGCCGCCGGGAAGCTTCGACAGGTGCGCGGCCTCGATGATGGAATCCTTGGAGAAGAACCCCGCGAATCCCGGGATGCCGGCGCTGGAGATCGCGCCGACCAGCATGGTCCAGTAGGTGACCGGCAGGTAGCGGCGCAGCCCCCCCATTTTCCTCAGGTCCTGCTCGTGGTGGAGCGCGATGATCGCGGAGCCTGCGCCGAGGAACAGCAGCGCCTTGAAGAAGGCGTGCGTCACCAGGTGGAATATGCCCGCCGCGTACGCCGATGCGCCCAGCGCGACAGTCATGTAACCGAGCTGGGACAGCGTCGAATACGCGACCACGCGCTTGATGTCGTTCTGCACCACCGCCACGAGCGCCATGGAGAGCGCCGTGATCGCCCCGATCACCATCACGACCGACAGCGCCGTCTCCGAGAGTTCGTAGAGCGGCGACATGCGCGCCACCATGAAGATGCCGGCGGTCACCATGGTCGCCGCATGGATGAGCGCCGATATCGGGGTCGGGCCCTCCATGGAATCGGGCAGCCACACGTGCAGCGGAAACTGCGCCGATTTTCCCATCGCGCCGATGAAGAGCAGGATACAGATCACGGTCGGCAGCGACCACGCAGTGCCCGGAATGATCTCGATCGTGTTCGCCGCAAGGTTGCGGCCGCCGGCGAACACCGCCGCGTAATCCAGCGTGCCGAAGTACATGAGCACCAGCGCGATCCCCAGCAGGAAACCGAAATCGCCGACGCGGTTGACCAGGAATGCCTTGAGGCTGGCGTAAATCGCCGTCGGCCGCGTGTACCAGAAGCCGATCAGCAGGTACGAAACCAGCCCCACCGCTTCCCAGCCGAAGAAGAGCTGCAGGAAATTGTTCGCCATCACCAGCATCAGCATCGAGAAGGTGAAGAGCGAGATGTAGGCGAAAAACCGCTGGTAACCCGGATCGTCCGCCATGTAGCCGATGGTGTAGACATGGACCATGAGCGAGACGAACGAGACCACCAGCATCATGGTCGCGGACAGGCGGTCGATCAGGAAACCGATCTCGAAGCGCGTGTTGCCCGTCGTGAGCCAGGTGTAGACCGACCCGTTGAAGATGTTGCCGGACAGCACATCGACGAACACGACCGCGGCGGCGACCGTGCACACCGTCATGCCGGCAATCGTGACCCAGTGCGCGCCGCGCCGGCCGATCGCCCATCCGAAAAGCCCCGCCACGAGCGCGCCCGCAAGCGGCGCAAGCGCGACGGTGAGGTAGACTGCCTGCATCGCGGTCATGACTCCAGTGAAACGTGAAAAGTAAAAAGTAAAACGGGCGAAACGCCCTCAGGTTGCCTCGGTGTGCATGTCGTTTCACGTTTCACGTTTCACCCTTCACGTTCAGCCCTTGAGGTGATCGAGGTCTTCTACGTCTATGGTCCTGAGATTGCGGAACAACGCCACCAGTATCGCCAGCCCGATTGCGGACTCCGCCGCCGCGACCGTCAGCACGAAAAACACGAATACCTGCCCCGCCGGATCGTCGAGGAAATGCGAAAACGCGACAAAGTTGGTGTTCACCGCAAGCAGCATCAACTCGATCGCCATCAACAG
>JACQGN010000338.1 GCA_016199545.1 Betaproteobacteria bacterium
GTGAACGGTGAGCAGTGAACGGTGAGCAGTGAGCAGTGAGCAGTGAATGGTGTCGAGTGTCCAATCATTCATCATTCATCATTCATCATTCATCATTCACGCCTTTTCCTGCTTTTCACGGAAAAGGCGAATGCGTTCCTTGAGACCGGGTGCGCTGACCGATCTGGCGAGTTCGGCCATGTCCGCGTCCCGGCTGTCGGTGACGGTGCGCCGATGCAGTGCAGCCGCCGCCGCGGGAGTGAGGAGCTCGCAGTTCGCGCGGGCTGCGGCAACGAGCTTCGGCCAGTCACTCTGCGGGGTGACTCGCGTCGCGAACCCGATCCGGTGCGCTTCATCGGCGTCAAAGGTGCGCGATTCCGAAAGGATCGCGCGCGCGTGGTCCGTGCCGACCCGCCCGGCGAGGCGCCGCGTTCCCAGTACCACGCCGAATCTGAGGCCGGGCAGGCTGAAGGTCGTGCCTGGCGCCGCCACGCGAATGCCGCAGCAGCATGCAAGGTCGCCGCCCGCGCCGAAGTTCCTGCCGTGCGTGAACACCAGGGTTTCGAACGGCGCGTGATGCAACTGCTGCAGCAACGTTTCGATGCGTATGAAACGCAGTGCGAGCTCGCCGTCCGAGCTTGCCTGGAGATCCGAAAAGTCGAAGCCGGCGCAGAAATGCGCGCCGGCACCCTCGAGTATCAGCAACCGCGTGCCGTCGGTGCAGGCGTACTCGACCGCGTCCAGCAGCGCCTCGACCAGCGCGCTCGAAAGCGCATTCGCCTTCTGCGGCCGGTTCAGGGTCAGGTGCGTGACGTGACCCTCGTGCTTCCTGATGAGTTCGTCACTCATTCGAGTTCGGCCAGGATTTCGGCGGTGTGTTCGCCGAGCGCCGGCGGGCGGCGATAGACGCCGAGCCGGCGGCCCGAAATGCGTTGCGGTGAGACCACGGTGCGGGTCGCATGACCATCGGGCAGCGTGATGTTCTCGACCCATTGCATATGCTCGACCTGCGCGTCGGCCACCACCTGCGAATAGCGGTTGATCGGCGCGCACGGCACGCCGCGCGCATTGAAGGCGTCGAGCAGTTCGGCCGCCGTGTATTTTGCGAACTCGCTTTCAAGGACGTCGCGTAAGGCTTCCTGGTGCGCGGCGCGCAGGCTGGGGGAGGTGAAGCGCGCATCCTGCGCGAGATCCGGCCGCGAAATGCCGGAACACACCGCCTGCCACAGTTTGTCGGTACCGGCGGCAAGAGCGAAGTACCCGTCCTGGCAGCGAAAGGCGGCGTAGGGCGCGTTCATCGGATGCGCCGAACCCAGTCGCACGGGGTCGCGCCCGGCCCCAAAAAGCTCGCTGGTTTGAAGGTTCGCGATGCCCAACATCGCTCCGAGCATTGCAACGTCGATGTATGCGCCCGGTTCGCCGCGTGCCACGTTGCGCAGTGCCGCCGCCACCGAGTACGCGGCGTAGAGCCCGGTCGTGAAATCAGCGATCGGGATGCCGCATTTCGCGGGCCGGCCATCCGGCTCGCCGGTGACGCTCATCACCCCGCTGATAGCCTGCACCGTCATGTCGAAACCGCCTTCGCCCGCTCGCGGGCCGGACTGGCCGAATGCCGATACCGAGCGCTTGTTGCGATTGACCGAGGCGAAGTACTGGCTGTAGCCGTCGACGAGCGGCGGCCACTGCCGCATCAAGTCGCCGTCCGGCGCCTCGACCTTGATCACGTCGGCGCCCATGTCGGCGAGGAGGCAGCCGCAAAAGGGCCCGGCCAGCACCTGGCAGAATTCGACCACGCGGATACCGGAAAGCGGGAGCGTCGAGTCTGGCATCGATCAAACGATAACGCAGATACCGTAGTCTGTCACTTATGGTAAGTTTGCCTTGCTGCCGTCGTGGCAGCGCCATCAGCAATGAGCGAGGCATATGCTACCGCGTCACACCCGTTACGATTTTTCCCCGATCACCGAGCGCAAGGATTACTCCTGGCCGGGCGGCAAGCGGCTCGCGTTCTGCATCACCACCAACATCGAGTGCTACGCGTTCGGCAAGGGGCGCGGGCACGACAACGCCAAGCACGGCGAGCCGCAGACGCAGCGCAACTATTCGTGGCGCGATTACGGCAACCGCATCGGCATCTGGCGGCTGTTCGACCTCGCGGACGAAGTCGCGATGCCGCTTGCGCATAACGTCAACAGCCTGCTCTACGATTACGCGCCGCAGATTTTCGAGCGCCTGCGCCGGCGCGGCGACGAGATCGTGGGTCACGGCCGCACCAACTCCGAGAACCAGCACGATTTTCGCTGGGAAGCGGACGAGGCGCGCGCGATACGGGAGGTCACCGAGACCTTCGCGAAAAACGAAGGCAGACCGCCCAAGGGCTGGATGGGGACGGGCGCCTATGAAAATCCGTGGACGCCTGATCTCCTGAAGGAAGCGGGGTACATCTACACCATGGACTGGCCGTGCGACGATCAGCCGATCTGGATGCGCACGCGCTCCGGCCCGATCCTTTCGGTGCCGTACCCGGTCGAGCTCAACGATTCACCGCAGGTGATCCACCGCCAGCACAGCGGGCGCGAGTTCTGCGACATGCTGGTCGATCAGTTCGAGGAAATGGTCGAGCAGAGCGAAAAGCATCCGCTGGTATGCCACGTCTCGATTCACCCCTACGTCTTCGGTTACCCCTTCCGGCTGCGGCCGCTGCGCCAGGCGCTGAAGCACTGCTTCGCCCACAAGCTCATGAGCCGTGTGTGGAAATGCAAGCCGGAGGACGTCGCGGACTACTGCTACACGCTGCCGAAGGGCATCATTCAGGAGCCTGTCGGACCCAGTGGCCCAACAGGCTCCTGAAAGCAAAACCGCCCGGGGCTTTGGGATGAAGCCGGACCCTATGATGCCTCTTGTCCAGTTCTGGGGGACAGACGCGCTATCAAATGCACGTCTTTGACGCCTTTCTCTCTTTTCTGCTGCGGGCGGTTTTGCATCAGGAATTTGTCGGCACAAAGTCCGACAAATTCCTCGGGGAGCTGAGGACGTCTTCCGCCGCGCAGGCGATCGCGAGCAGGCGCGCGTCCGCGCCGGGGCCGGCCATGAGCTGCAATCCGGCGGCGAAGGGCGAGTGGGGCAGGCGCACCGGCAGCGACACGCCGCAATGATCGAAGACATTGCCGGGCCGCGTGTTGCGCAGTGCCCGGCGGTTCCACGCGAGCGCTGCTTCGAGCGTCGAGCATTCCGCCATGGGCGTGGGCAGCAGCGGCGCGGTGGGCGTGATCCACGCAGCGCACTCCGTCATCCGGCGCGCCACGGATTCGCGCAACGCCGCAAGCCTGCTCAACGCGTCGATGTAATCGGCCGCCGGCTGGTCGAGCGCCGCGGCGAAGCGCGCGCACGTGATCGGGTCGAAAATGACGAGATTGTCCCGCACCCGTTCGCGCCCGAGGATGGCAATCAGCTCGATCGGCACGATGCGGCCGAATACCGCTTCGAATTCGAGTGCTTCCGGCGCATCGACCGCAATGATCTCTACGCCGGCACGGGTGAGCCGCTGCAGCGCGTTTTCAATACCGCATTGCACGGCGGGATCGAGATCGTCGTAGAAGAGCTGCGCCGGCCGCCCGAGTCTCAAACCTCTGAGCGACGCCGGTGCGATCGCGCCTGACCCCTGCAGGGTGCTCCAGATGAGCGCGGCATCGCGCGCAGATGCGGTGAGCGTGCCGAGGCTGTCCAACGTCGGCGAGAGTGGAAAGACTCCGTCGAGCGGAAACGCCGTGCGCGAGAACTTGTGGCCGAAGGCGCCACACATTGCGGCGGGCATCCTGACCGATCCGCCGGTATCGGAACCCAGTGCGAATGCGCAAAGACCCGCCGCCATCGCTACCGCCGACCCGCCGCTTGAGCCGCCGGGAGTGCGATGCGTCTCCTCGTCCAGCGGATTCCACGGCACGTGCTGGATGAAATTGATGCCGCCCAGCGCGAACTCGCTGGTCCAGGTCTTGCCGAGCAGGATGCAGCCGTTGCGCCGGAGCGCCCGGATGAAGGGGCCCTCGCCGCGCACGATGCCGCTTACGTCGAGCTTCGATCCGGCGGCGAGCGGCATGCCTTCGACGAAGTAGAGGTCCTTGACCGCAACCGGCACTCCCATGAGCGGGCCCAGATCGGTTCCGGCCTTGAGCAGCGCGTCGATGGCGCGGGCGGCGGCGAGCGCGGTCTCGCGGGCGACGAAAGTGTAGGCGCCGAGCTTGGGATTGAGCGCTTCGATGCGCTGCAACAGGCTCGCAGTGACGATCTCGGCCGATATTTCACCACGCCGCAGCCGCTCGCCGTACTCGGTGAGCGTCAGCTTCGCAAAGGGATTATCGAGGAGGATCGGCATGAAAGCTCTTTCGAGAACGCATTTCAAAAATTCTCCCTCACCCTGAATCCCTCTCCCGAAGGGCATAGGTATCTACACATCTTTTAGGGGCCATATTGGTTGGGGAAGATGACTTTCGCATATTCTTTGAGTTGATCCAGATCATAATGTTCAAGCA
>JACQGN010000332.1 GCA_016199545.1 Betaproteobacteria bacterium
CCAGCAACGGGATTGCTTCGCTTCGCTCGCAATGACAGGAAAGTAGGCAAGGGTGCGCACCGCGCACCATGGCGGGTGAGTGGTGGGCAATGCCCACCCGATCGATGATCCACAGCGTAGGTTGGTGGTGAGCGATGCGAACCCCAACATCCCGGGCGTACGGTGATCGTTGGGATGCGCTGCGCTTATCCCAACCTACGAAACTGGTCACTGGTCACTGGTCACCGGTCACCGGTCACGCAGTTTGCTGTTCACTTGAATTGGACTATCACTGCGCGGCGCTCTGCGCGCCGCGGCGCTCGGCAAGCCGCGTGAAGTCATCGATGTAGCTTTGCAGTCGCCGCGTCAAGGTGGCGCGTTGGTGCGGCGTGAGCATGCGGTCCACCGCGACGAGGAAGGCGATGCGGTTCTCCCACGCTTCGGGCTGCAGCCGTTGGTATTGCGGCGCGCGGCCCTTCTCCCAGTCGATGAGCCAGTCGCGCAGCCGCGCCGGGAACTCGGCTGGATTGGCGCGCTGCTCCAGCAGGGCGAGAAATTCACGCTGCCGGCGGCGGCGGTCTTCATGGCGCAGGGGTTGAATCGAAGGCGCGGCCGTGACGAGTGCGGCAATGCGTTCCTCCTGCTCGGGCGTGAGGCTCCCGACCCAGTCCGTGACCTGGTCGAGCGCGCGCTTCACCCGCGCCCGCTGCCGTTCCTGCGGCGTGCCGTCGAGCTTGTGATCGCGCATGAACTTGCGGTTGTCCTCTCCCATTGGCGCTTGAGCGCCTCGATCTGCTGCGGGGTGATCGTGAGCAGGAGCGTCGCGGCATCGTCGGCGCCGCGCCGCGCAATCGTGCGATAGCGCACCCTGACCCCTTCCGTCACCCAGATCACGTCCTCGCGGGCGAGACCTTTTTCCACCCGTGCCTTGATTTCGCGCAAAAACGCGGCGTAGCCGGGCAACTGTTCGTAGCGGTGCCAGTCGTGCAGGCGCGCAAAGCGTTTGTGAAATTCCTCCTTCTGCTGGTGATCGAGATCGAAGTAATCGTCGGCCATCCACGCCGCAATGTGGTCGAGCTGTCCGTAGCCCAGCCGCATCAGGCTGCAACCCGCCATGACCACCGCACACAGCACGAGCACGACCGCTCGTGCGAAGGTGCGACGGATATCGCGAACGCTCACGATCGTGATCCCGACCGACAAGCAAACGGGGCCATCGCGAGCCCCGTTTGGTGATTGCGACGTGCCGGGCACGAATCACATTGCGGCAAGCCCGGCTTTGGCGCACTGCTCATCTTGGTCTCCGGTGACGCCGCTTACCCCGACCCCGCCCACGACTTTGCCGTCAACGAAGATCGGCAGCCCGCCCGGAGATGCGATGACGCCGGGCAGCGTCATGACCGCCGGGCCGCCTTTTGCGATCGCGGTCGCAAATGCGCGCGTCGGGCGCCGGTACGTGGCCGCTGCCTTGGCTTTTCGGATGGCGATTCGACCGCTCGCAGTCTGCGTGTCGTCAAGCATCTCGAAGTAGATGAGGAATCCGTGGTTGTCCACGATGGCCACTGCCACCCGCCAGCTGTTCTTCTGGCATTCCGCCAGCGCACCTCCGGCGATCTTCTTCGCTGCGGCCAGGTTAACGGCCGTGCCGTAGCCCGGCCTCTCCTGCGCGGACGCAAGGGTCGTGAACAGGGCCAAAATCAGGACGCTCGTAATTTGCATGACTGTTCTTAGCGTTGACATGAACACCTCCGTTGGATGGTGGTTGTGGAGAGAGCGCACCGAATACCATACCCCAAGGGCGACCTGTCACGCAAACGTCATGCGCGTTCCAGGTATTCCACCATGCGCTGCCGCTGTGCAGCATCGGGCAGCCGGCCAAATCCGGCCTGCATATTGTCTTTCAGATGCGCGAGCCGGCCCGTACCCGGGATGACGCAGGTCACGGCGGGATGGCCCAGGATCCACTTCAGGAAAAACTGCGCCCAGCTCGCGCAGTCGAACTCCGCCGCCCACGGCGGCAGCGCTTTCCCTTTGACTCTCCCGAAAAGACTCGCGTGCGAAAATGGCCGGTTGACGATGACCGCGGCGCCGGATTCGGCGCACGCGGAGAGCAGCCTCGAATCGGCTTCGCGCTCGGCCATCGAGTAGTTGAGCTGGACGAAATCGTAATGACGCGTGCGCACCAGGCGCTCGAGCTCCCGGTACGCGCCTTCGTGGTAATGCGTGATGCCGAGGTAGCGGATTCGCCCCGCGGCTTTCCACTCGCGGAGCGTGCCGGTGTGAGTCGCGACGTCTAGCAGGTTGTGCACCTGCATGAGATCGAGCCGTTCGGCGCGCAGGAGTCTCAACGACTGTTCCATCTGCCGGATGCCGGCGTCGCGCCCGCTGGTCCACACCTTGGTGGCAAGGAACAGCGCTTTGCGCAGCTTGAGATCCGCGGCGAGATCGCCGACAACGCGCTCGGCTTCACCGTACATCGGGGACGAATCGATCGCGCGTCCGCCGAGCGCGACCAGTTCGCGCAGCACCGCCTTCAACTCGCCGCGCGCCGCGTCGTTCGGGCCCACGTCGAACGTCCGCCAGGTGCCGATTCCCACCACCGGCAGCAACTCGCCGCTGCGGGGAATCGGGCGCTTCAGCAGCCCTGTCACGGGGGCCGCCGCCTGCGCCAGGCGCGAGAGTCCGGCCGCGCCGGCGGCAAGCAGTGCGAGCGCACGGCGTCGTGTCGGAGAATGCAAGTCATTGCGGGCCATTCAGGGCATCGGTGCTATCATCATGCGGCGCCCGGTGCAAGACCGGGCGCATGCCAACCCAGGAGAACACAACAATGATATACGAGCTTCGCGTCTACCATGCAATGCCCGGCAAACTCGCGGCCCTCGTGGACCGCTTCCGCAAGCACACGGTCCAGATCTGGAAGCGGCACGACATCCGCCCGCTCGGTTTCTGGAACGTGGACATCGGCGAGAACACCAACGATCTTGTCTACATGCTCCAGTGGGATGATCTCGCGCACCGCGAGCGCGCCAGCGCCGCGTTCCAGGCCGACAAGGAGTGGGCCGCCGCGCGCGAAAAAAGTGAAGAAGCGGGCCCGCTGGTTTCAGGTATCACCCGCACGCTGCTCCGGCCCACCGATTTTTCCGCGCTGAAGTAAAGCGCACCCGGAATCGCGCAGCGTCATGGCTTCCGCCCCGCCGCTCGTCACGGACGGGCTGGTCGCGTTCGTCAAACGCGCGTGTCCCACGTGCGCCCTGATCGAGAAGCAGATGCAGGCGGTCGCGCGCCGCGTGGCGGCGTTCCGGGTGGTGTCGCAGGACGATCCGCGGTTCCCCGCCGCAATAGAGGGCGTGGTGGATGACGGCGAACTCGATCACTCGTGGCGTAACCATATCGAGTCGACGCCCACCTTGATCCGCTACCAGGCGGGGCGCGAGGTCGAGCGCGTGGTCGGCTGGGACCGCGATGCCTGGCGCAGGCTGACGGGAATGTGCGAATTGGGCGAGGGGCTGCCGCCATTCCAGCCGGGGTGAGGCTCGCGCACGCTCGAGCCCGGGGTGGCCGAGAAACTGGAAGCGCGGTTGAGCGGCAGGACGCTGCCCGCCGCACGCAAGGCGGGCGGATAAACCGTGGGTTGATCTGTTGGATGCCGTTACCTTCGATTTCACGCGCGCACCGTTCCGGCTTAACGACCGTGCAAGCCCGCAGCAGGTGGCAGGTGAGATCATCGCCTGCTACCGGCGCGTTGCGGATCTTCCCGATCGGGTGACGCAAAGTTTTCGCGCCGCGATGCAGGCGGCAGAAATCGCGGACGCACACCCGCTGCTGCAGGCGGGCGAGCGGATCGCGCGCGATATTGACGCCGGCATCGGTGCGGGGGACGGCAACCCGTATCACAACCGGCAGCATTTCTGCGAGGTGCTCCTCGCCGCGCTCTACCTGTTGCTCGCGGCGCCGCTGACGCAGGCCGGGCGGGTGCAGTTGCTGGTCGCGGCGCTCGCGCACGACTTCCATCACGACGGGAAGGGCTTCGGGGACGCGACGTTCCGGCTCGAGCGCGTCGCTGTGGAGGCGATGCTGCCCTACCTCGCTGCCTCCGGGGTGCCGCAGGACGAGTGTACGCGGATCTCCGCCATGATATTGGCGACGGAAATTTCAACCGGCATGCCCTTCGCGCGGCGGTGCTACCGGCATTTCTTCGAGGGCGGCGCGCAACCCGACGCCGCGGGCATAGGTGAACCGCTTGCGATGCTGGCGCGTGACGCAAACCTCGCGCGGCAGGCGGTGCTGCTCACGGAGGCCGACGTCCTGCCCTCGGTAGGCCTCACTCTCGACTACAGCGAACTCAGCCGGGAGAACCTGTCCAGCGAGTGGGGGAAACCGCTTTCCGACGCGGACAATCTCAACTTCCTGGAGCGCGTATTCGGCGACTTCATGGTGAATCGCTTTTTTTCTCCCAACGTGAGCGCGTTGAAGGAAGCGCTACGAATTCAGGCGGGCAAGCGGGTGGGTTAGAACGGCCACAGCGGCGATTTGCCTGGATGCGGTGCCTGAGGCGCTGCGCTCTGCTCATCATTCGATTACCCGATCCGCCTGCACCAGGAGGGACTGCGGGATCGTCAGGCCAATGGCCTTGGCCGTCTTGAGGTTGATGACAAGCTCGAACTTCGTCGCCTGTTGCACCGGCAGGTCAGCGGGTCTCACGCCTTTCAGGATCTTGTCCACATAGTCGGCGCCACGGTAAAAAGTGTCGGGGCGGTCCGGCCCGAAGCTCATGAGGCCACCAGCCTCCGCATGCTCGCTCGGCCCGAACATCGTCGGCAGCTTGTGCTTCAACGCGAGTTCCGCGAGCTGCTTTGGCGCACCCATGAACAGGGGAGTTGAAAGCACCAGAACTCCGCCGGAGCGTTCTCGCGCTATGGCCGTGAAGGCGCCCTCAAATTCAGCCGCGCGGCGTACCGCCAGCGATTGGAGCCGGACTCCCAGCGTCCGGGCCGCGACTTCAAGAGCCTTTAACGCCGGCTGATGCGACGGCGTTGCGGGGTCCCAGAGGACGGCAACGCTTGCGAGCCCAGGAACCGCGCGCTTGAGCACCTCGAGGGCTTTGACGCTGGTCTCGCTCATCACGATGGTGAGCCCGGTGATGTTGCCGCCCGGTCGCGCGAGGCTTGCCACGTGGCCACTGCCGACCGGGTCAGCGTGGCTCAGGAAAATCACGGGAATCGCCGACGTCGCTCGCTTGGCGGCCTCGGTGTATACGGTACTCGGCGCAACGATGATATCGACCTTGAGTCGGACCAGGTCCTGCGCGAGATCGTCCAGCCGGTCGAACCGTCCCTCGGCCCATCGGTACTCGAACACGATGTTCCGCCCCTCGACCCAACCCAGCTTGCGCAGCCCTTCCCGGAAGCTCGCGAGGGCGTGCGGCCACACGGTCGGACTGTCCCACAGAAAACCGATGCGGTAGACCTTCCGCGCCTGCTGCGCAAGAGCGGTCACCGCAAAAGCCGGAAACGAGGCCGCGGCCAGCAGCAGCGCGCGGCGTGTTGCGCTGCGCCCGGCCCGCGCTGGAGGGCCATGACCTAACCCCGCACGAAACTGTCCGAATCTGAAGTACATTGTGCAATCTTAAAGCATGTTACGGGCTACGAGTTGGGCAACGCGCTGAGGCAAGGCCGCAGTGCGCTGGCGCTGACTCAGCGGAAGGTCTGAAAGGAGCCCGAGTCAGGTTGGCGCGTGCACGTCGTGCGGTCGGCACGACCTCGTGAATCTTGGGCCCAGACGAGTGATCTTTGCAACGCAAGCCCTGCGTTGCTAAGATTCGAGAAACAAGCACTTAGGGAAACATCCAAATTGTCCGCGCCGGGTCAACCCCTGCTTCGAATTGCCGCCACCGGGGACGTTCCCGACGTCGATCCGGTGGGCGCGGGCATGCTCGCTTCGATGAGATGCGTGCTCGCCTTCTCGGCCCTGCTCATCATTTCTCTGTATCCGACCGAGCCCGCACGCCCGCTCGAACTCACGTACGTCTCTCTCGCCGCCTATTGCCTCTACAGCGTGGTTCTTGCCGTGATCTCGTGGCGGGCCGACTGGGCGCCACCGGGACGGGCCGTGCACTGGGCCGACGTTTTCTTCTACGGCTATCTGGTGGCTCTGACCGGGGGCGCGAGCAGCCTCTTCTTCTACTTTTTCTTCTTCGCGATTCTCGTTGCGTCCTTCTCCCGGGGATTCCGAGAGGGCATCTCGGTCACGCTCGTATCGTTTGTGCTGTTCGTGACGGCGGGCGTGGCCTTTGCCCCGTCCGGGAATGAGTTTGAACTCGATCGCACGCTGATACACGCCGTCTACCTCCTTGTATTCGGGTACATCATCTCGCATCTGGGCGGCTATGAGAGCTTGCTCAAGGGCCGGCTGAGGTTGTTGCGGGAGATCAACAATCCCTGGCATCCGCGCTTCGGGGCGAACAGCGCAATCGGATTGACTCTTCAGCATCTGCTTGACTTCTATGGTGGCAGTTCGTGCACGCTCGTACTCAAGCGCACGACCACGCCGGCAAGCTACCTGATGTACCGCGCCGCGCCCGAAAACCCCGATCAGGCGGCGGTTCCGACCGCGATCGTCGAGAGCGCAGCCGAACCGCTGCTGTGCCTGCCGGAAACGCTCGCCGCCTTCCACCACGATCCCGCGGGCTGGTGGCCGGGGAAATTCTTCGGGCACGCTGCATACGAGTACGATCTCGAGCTGCAGATGCGCACGAGGATGGTTCGTGACGAGTGCGAGGCGTTGGCGGCGTTGTTCGACACTCGCGCCTATGTCACGGTTCCCTATTTGCAGCG
Organism: Betaproteobacteria bacterium; assembly: GCA_016199545.1. Taxonomy (GTDB): domain Bacteria; phylum Pseudomonadota; class Gammaproteobacteria; order Burkholderiales; family SG8-41; genus DSOT01. The sequence continues at coordinate 6,813 of JACQGN010000332.1, forward strand.
TGACGGCGCGTCGGGCAGGCTTTTTTTGGCGAGGGAGCGCGGACGATTCAATCAATCCGATATCAGTTTCCTGGCGCAGATGTCAGGGGTCATGGCGGCCAGCGTCGAGAATGTGTGCCTGGTGGAGAAATGCGTGTTCAACGCGGCGGTCCACGAGCGTGCGAGGATCTCGCGCGATTTGCACGATACGACCATCCAGCCCTACATCGGGCTCAAGCTCGCGCTCGATGCGCTGCAACGCGACGCGGGGCGCGACAATCCGATTTCCGTTCACGTCGCCGAACTCGTCGCTATGACCGCCGCAACGATACGCGATCTGCGCGACTACACGGAAAAGCTCAAGAACAATATGATATCGATGCCTGGCGATCTCCTGGCGGAGGCGATCCGACGGCAGGCCGGGCGCTTGGAGCGAATTTATGGGATAAGAATCGAGGTCGGGATCGAAATATCTCCGCAGTTGAGCGGGCGGATCGCAGCGGAGGTCTTGCAGATGATATCGGAGGGCTTGAGCAACGTGCTGCGGCACACCACGGCGAAAAAAGCACTTGTATCCGTTCGCAACGAAACCTCCCATCTCGTGCTGGAGATCGGCAACGAAGCGAACCCTAGCCTGCCCGGCGCGGAGAGATTCACGCCGAGGTCGATCCATGACCGGGCGGAAGCGCTCGGCGGGCAGACCGTCGTCGAATATCGTGACGACGGGTATACTGTCGTCAGTGTGACAATCCCCGTGTAACTGGCGTGCTCCCATGACCGCGGCGAATGCATCAGGTATCCGGGTTTTCCTGATCGATGATCACCGCAGCATCCTGTGGGGGCTTGAGAAACTGGTCGACAGCAACAAGCCCGCCATGGAGGTGGTCGGCAGCGCCACAAGCTGCGCGGAAGCGCTGCGGGTGCTGGATCAAGCATCCCCGGACGTAATCCTTCTCGACCTCGATCTCGGCCACGAAAACGGGCTCGACGCGATACCTGAACTCATCGCAAGATCGAAGGCGAAGGTCCTGGTCTTGACCGGCGTGCGTGACAAAGCGATCCACGATAAGGCGGTCGTAGCGGGCGCCCGGGGTGTCGTTGAGAAGGAAGCATCCGCGGATACGATTCTCGCGGCCATAACCAAGGCCCACGAGGGACAACTCTGGCTGGATCGCGCCGCCACAGGCAGGATTTTTGTCGAATTATCGCGTATCAACGCAGGGCACGCGCTCGACCCGGAGCAGGAGAAGATCCTGACGCTCACTGACCGGGAACGCGGGATCATCGCCGCAACCACGTCCAATATCGGCGCCACGGGGAAGGCCCTGTCTGAAACGCTGCATATCAGCGAACACACTCTGCGCAATCATCTGACTTCGATCTACGCCAAGCTGGGTCTCGCCAACCGGCTGGAGCTGTTCGCATACGCGCACAAGCACGGCTTGAACAAACCTAAATCCGAAGAGCGCGTAACAAAATAAATCCCCTCGCCCCCGATCACGGGGGAGAGCCTGTGCAGCAGGCGAGGGGGCCGGGTTAGCGGGTGAGGGGGCTGTTGAGCGTCATTTTGTTACGCGCTCTAAGTCAATCCCGACCTAGCAGCCTGTCGGACTTGAAGCTCCGACAGGCTGCTAAATGCAAGACCGCCCGCAGTCTTACAACGAAACGGGGTGAAAAGACCTGTTTTGGTGATCGCCAAGGCACGAGCCCAGTCGAATTCAGGAATTTCCACATCCAATTATGTCCTTTGCCTGCAGGCGGTCTTGCGTAAGGAGTGTGTCGGAGCCAAGTCCGACACACTCCTATCGAATCGGCAGCGTTGCAGCCCGCGAGAAACTGCCAATCCGGCGCCGGACCAGCCGGAATAGGCGGTTCCTCCTATCCTCATTGCTTTCTGCCTCCATTTTCGTGCAGGCGGTTTTGCATAAGGAGTTTGTCGGGGCCAAGTCCGACAAACTCCTCGTAGGTCATATCACCTATTGTGTGCCGGAGGATCGCGGACTAAGCTGCATCTGCGTTCCGCGGATGTGCGATGAGCGAAAAAAACGGCCAGGACAATCGGAGGGAAGCCCGTGTAACTACGGCGCTGCCTGTCGATCTCGGCGGAGGCGGCGCAGGCATGACTCGCGACGTGAGCGCATCGGGGATATTCTTCGAGATCGATGCCACTTACGCCCTCGGAAGTGCAATCACCTTCACGGTGAAGCTTGATACGCCGGGCGGTCCCGTGAATCTCAATTGTGAAGGGGAAATTGTGCGAATCGAGCCGCGCGGCCCAAAGGTGGGCGTGGCGGTGAAGATCACCGAATCTGCGATGGAGGCAGTCTCGTGATGCTGGCGCGCGCTGGTGGCGCCTTTCGGATGAAGTTCTCGGAATTATTGAGCTTTACGTATCCGCGTGACACCGAACTTGCACGCATTGCTTGCCCTCACCCTCAATCCTTCTCCCGGAGGGAGAGGGAAGACAGGCCCTTCTCCCCCCGGGAGAAGGGTTGGGATGAGGGAAGCGCCTGTCGCACGGTTACGTAATACTGGGATAGACGACAGGAGGATTGTCATGCCACCGATAGGATATACCTCCTATTCTAACGAGGGGGTTTAAGCCATGTTTTCTTCACATTGAAAGACTAAGCTACATCGCTGAGAAGAACGTGCGCTACACGCCGATTCAGATTCCCACAAGTTCACAGTAAGTAGACCCACGCGCTCGTGTTGAGCGCGCCGCCGGTTTTGCCAGGAGAACGCAATGAACACGACATCTGGCCACGAAGCGATGCCCGAGGTCCCGATTCCGACGCTGTCCGAGATCTTTTTCGGCAAGGTCGGTAACTGGTGTCGCAAGATGCGAAACTGGCGCAAACACGGGTTGCTCAAGAAGGGGCTCGAAGGCAAGCGCAGGCGGGCGATGCGCATGGAAGCGCTGGAGCCGCGGCTGCTGCTGTCGGCGGACCTGTCCTACACTGCGGCGGCTTCCGGCGATCTCACGCTGCGCGTCGCGGACATCGAGGGGAGTCAAACGCTGCAACTGATCGACAGCCAGGATTCCGCCACGGTGGTGGCTTGGGAGTCCCTGTCGAACATCGACGGGTCCTCCGGTTACGGTGCCAGGATCGAGGCGGGCGCCTTCGACGTGAATCTTCGCATCGACGCTTCGGTCGAGGCGGCCGGGGTGACCGGCGGCGTAATTTTCGTCGGCGGCGAGGGCGCCAACTCCCTGCTCGGAGCGGATCTCGCGAACATCTGGCAACTCACCGCCAGCGGCAGTGGGACCGTGGGCAGCGTCACGTTCAGCGGCGTCGAGAACCTGGCCGGCGGGAGCGACGCGGACACACTGATGGGTTGGGCGCCGGACAGCGTGTGGAATATCACGGGCGCTGATGCGGGCGACGTCGAGGGCATTTCCTTTGAAGACATCGAGAATCTTCTCGGCGCGGCGGACAACGAGGACACGTTCATTGTCGGGGCGCTCGGCAGCCTGAGCGGCGTTATGGACGGCGGTGCCGGTGGGTTCGACAGCTTGGTGCTCGACGGTGGCGCCTTCACCACGGTCGAATATGTTGCGACCGGTCCGAACTCAGGATCGGTCACGCGCGACGGCGTGGTGCTGCGCTATGACGGTCTTGAGCCGATCGTTAACACCGGAACTGCAGCCGATGTCGTCTTCACCACCAGCGGTGTCGACGACCGCGCAACGCTGACAGACAACAACAACGGGACGCTGACGCTCGCCCCGGTGAGCCCGTTCTTCACCTTCGAGAGCGTGACATTCAACGATCCGACTAACAGTCTCACGATCAATCTGGGCGGCGATCTTGGCGTTCCGTTCCTCAGCAAGGACGTGCTGACGATCAACTCGTTCGTCGTGGCGGACGTCGACCTGATCGTGAACGGCGATGACGGCAAGGACGAGGTGGTGATTTCCGGCACGGTGAACGCCCGTGACGTGACAATCAACGCCGAGAAGATCACCGTCTCGAGTTCGATCACTGCGGCAAGCGTGACCCTGACGGCGGCGGCCGACGACGACGGCGCCGTGGATGCGGCGGGGGATTATCTCGGCGGCGCGTTCATGGGTCTCTACATCGCGACGCCCGAGGCCGTGATCGACCTCACCGGCGCGACGCTGACCGTCAGCGGTGCGGTGATGCTGGCGGCAACCGCCAACACCGCTTTCGACGCCACGCCCTCGACGCTGGGCGGCACGGGGGACGCGAGCCTGTTCACGATCCTGCCCACCGCGAGCATCAAGCTCGACGGCACCACTCTCACCGTCGCCAGCCTCTCGGCTTCGGCCCTGGTCACCGTGGACGCGGGATTCACCGATGCAGCAACTGCGGGCGATAATGACACGCAGTCCGACGCCGCGGTGACGATCACCGTGCTCGTGAGCACTGCTGAGACGGTGGTGCAGGGGGCGAGCGCCGTCAATGTATCGGGCGCCGTCAGCCTCACCGCCGGTTCGAACCTGCAAGTGGACAGCTTCGCCAACGGCGCCGCCGGCAACGCGGGCGCGACCCTGGCCGTCACCGAGGTGAACGCCACGACGCGGACCTACGTCTCCGGTTCGTCATCGATCGGCGCCAACGCCGGCAACCTGCCGGATTCCGTGGTCCTCAGCGCGATCCTCGTCAGCGACATCGACACCCAGTCCACCTCCACTGCGGGCGGGGCCGACGCCTCGGGAGGCGGCACCAACAAGTCCGAGCAGCGGCTCAAGGACCCGAACGACGACGGCAACATGGCGGACCGCGCCAAGACCAGCACGGGCGATCTGAACTTTGCGGGCGCGGTCGTCGTGTCGGACTACCGGCCGACCACCGAGGTCTACATCGACACCTCCGGCAGCGTCGCGACCGCCGGCAACGTGACCCTTTCCGCCTCGGCTACCGAGACCGTGCTCGCCCGCGCCAGCGGCGTGAACACCGGCTCCGCCGCCACTGGTGTGGGCGTGGCCGTGGCCATAGGCATCATCGACACCGAGGTCTTGGCCTGGCTCGGCGGCACGACGAGCTACGCTGCCGGCACCGTCGCGCTGACCGCGACCCTGGACGCTGACGCGACCTACACGGTCGAGGCCATCGCAGGCGCGGGCGATTCGGCCCAGACGAACATCGCCGGCGCGCTGGCCATCAGCGTGGTGGACACCCAGGTGAGCGCCCTGGTGGCGAGCGGGGCCAACATCAACCTCAACGGCGCCAATCTCACGCTGAGCGCCACCAGCGCCACCACATCGAACACCACCGCCAAGCCCAAGACCGATCCCAGCCCCGCTGAATTGGGCATAGGCGCCTCGGTCGCGATCCTGGTGGCTGAAAACACCACGGCCGCAGGACTCGCCGACAGCGCCGGCGTTACCGGCGCCGACGACGTAACGATCACGGCAACCGGCGCGCATGAGGACACGACCTTGGCCGAGGCCGGCGCTGCCGGGTCGGGCGGCGGCGTCGCCGTGGGTGGCGCAGTCGCTATCGCCGTCGTGGACAATCTGACCACAGCCGACATTGACACCGGCGCGGCGACGACGGTGGTGGGCGATGTCACGGCCAGCGCCATACACCACGGCGGCAGCGTCATCACCGCCGACGGCACCGTGCTCGGCGGAAGCACAGCGATTGGCGCGGCCCTCGCGCTGGGCTTTGTCGAAAACCGTGCGGCTTCGACGACGCGGCGCAGTGTATCCGGCGGTTCGGTGAGCTTCAGCGCCGCGGGCGACGGCGCCTCGACCGTAACAGCGAAGGCGTCTGCGGCGGGTGAAGCGAGCAGTGGTGGTGGTTCCGCCGATGGGCAGAAGACGCAGCAGACTGACTACGCGAATACGAAATCGGGCAAGTCCAAAGGCACGACGCAGAGCGCGTCGAGCGACGGCGGGTCGGTGAGCGTGGCGGCGGCGCTGGCGGTGAATGTGTCGAGCTCTGAGGCGAATGCGTCGGTCAGCGGTCTGCTCACGATTACGGGCGACCTGACGCTGGCCGCATCGAACAACATGGATGCGAAGGCGATTGCCGATGGCAGCGCGAAGGACGCGGGCACTGGTGTCGGGGTCGCGGTTGCGATCAACGTGGCCGACATGGACAACCTGGCGGTGCTGGGCACGGGCGTGATCGTCAACGGTGGCTTTGTTGCGTCGGCGACGATGAAAGACGTCGCTTCGGATGTGAATCCGGACGAGCATGCATTCGAAGCGAAGGCGACCTCGGGCGCGTCGGCGACGGATGTGGGTGTGGCGGGCTCGTTCGCGTTGACCTACGTGGATGCCGATACGCGCGCGGCGCTCGAAGGCACGGTGAACGCGGGCAGCGATGCGGTGAGTCTGACGGCTGCCTCGAGGAGCACCTCGGACGTGGAGGCGAAGGCGAAGGCGACGGGCAGCACGGGGGTTGGTGCGTCCATCGCATTCAACCTGACGGATCAGTTGACCGAAGCGGTGGTGGCCAACGGTGCGACGCTGATCGACGGGTCGAGCCTGACGCTGAGCGCGACAGGCACGCACGACAACACGACGGTTGCGAAGGGTGGTGCCGCTGCCGCGGGCAGTGGGACGAGCGTTGGTGGAGCGGTCGCGATCTCGGTGGTGGACAACGAGACCGAAGCCTCAGTGGGCACGGGCGCGGCGCTGAGTCTGTCGGGGAATCTGAGCGCGATCGCGACGCATCACGGTGCGACGA
>JACQGN010000330.1 GCA_016199545.1 Betaproteobacteria bacterium
CGCCGCGACTACGAAGGCATGGTCTCCACGCTGTGCGCCGGCTGCGGCCACGATTCGATCAGCGCCGCCATCGTGCAGGCCTGCTGGGAGCTCGACATCGAGCCGCACAAGGTCGCCAAGCTCTCCGGCATCGGCTGCTCGTCGAAGACGCCGACCTATTTCCTCGGTGATTCGCATGGCTTCAACAGCGTGCACGGCCGCATGCCGTCGGTGCTGACCGGCGCCAACCTCGCCAACCGCGATCTCATCTACATGGGCGTGTCGGGCGACGGCGACTCGGCCTCGATCGGCATCGGCCAGTTCGTCCACATCATGCGCCGCGGCGTCAACATGGTGTACATCGTCGAGAACAACGGCGTCTACGGCCTCACCAAGGGCCAGTTTTCCGCCACCGCCGACAAGGGCTCGAAATCCAAGCGCGGGGTCGCCAACATGGACGAGCCGCTGGATCTCATCGGCATGGCGCTGCTGCTCGGCGCGACCTACGTCGCGCGCAGTTTCTCGGGCGACAAGAAACAACTGGTGCCGCTCATCAAGGGCGCGATCCAGCACAAGGGCGCGGCGTTCATCGACGTAATCTCTCCTTGCGTTGCATTCAACAATCATGCGGGCTCCACCAAGAGCTACGAGTACGTGCGCCAGCACAACGAAGCGGTCAACCGCATGGACTTCATCGAGGAGCGCGACGAGATCACCGCCGACTACGCGCCGGGGGAAGTGGTAAACGTGCCGCAGCACGACGGCTCGGTCATTCGGCTACGCAAGCTTGCCGCCGGCTACGATCCGACCGACCGCATCGCAGCGATGCACCATCTCCAGGAACGCGGCGCCGCCGGCGAAGTCGTCACGGGACTGCTCTACATCGACCCGAATGCGGTCGACATGCACGAGCACATCAACACCGTTGAGACGCCCCTCAATCAGCTCGGTGTTTCCGAGCTGTGCCCGGGTGGCGTCGCGCTCGAGCGCATCAACGCCAGCCTGCGCTAGGATTTTGCCGGCCCCTCAGCCGACAAAATCCTTATCCAAGACCGCCTAAACGAAAGGGGTAGAAAGAGGCGATAGGGGCCTCATTTCCATCCGCGCATTGGCCGCCAACAGAAGTCGCGATCCTGAGTTTCACTCGACTGCGCTATAAAGCGTTTCTTGCGGACCCTTTCCGCTAGGCCTGCCGCGGCGGGATGCGCCACAGGTAGACGGAGGAACCATCCACGTTCTCGGTGCGCTCCGGCTTCCAGTCGCCCATCGCGAAGGCATGCGACACGACGCGCGTGCCGGGCTGCAGGTCTTTCATGAGCTTGGGCCGCAGCTTGAGATTGAGCTCGGTCAGCAGGTAAAGCGTCACCACCGTCGCCTCGCTGATGTCGGTCTCGAAGAGGTCGCCCTCGATGAACCGCACCTTGTCGTTGACCTTGCCGCGGCTCGCGTTCTGCCGGGCTTCCTTGATGCGCTGTGGATCGATGTCGACGCCCACTCCGCGCGCGCCGTACTTCTGCGCCGCGGCGATCACGATGCGCCCGTCGCCGCAACCCAGGTCGTAGACCACGTCTTTGGCGGTAACCCTCGCCATCTCCAGCATCTTGTTCACCACGTCGTTGGGCGTGGGCACGAAAATCACGTCCGGGGAGCGCGGTTGCGTCGTCGTGGCCTGCGCAAGAATCGTGCGCGCCGGGTCGAAGGCGTGGCCCATGCCGGCGGCGGCAAGTCCTGCGAGAAAATGTCTGCGGTGCATGAAATCTCCTTTCACGCGGCAGCTGAGCGGAATCAGCTCCCGCGCGATTATAGCCGCAGTCGCTTACCGCGAGCTTACGGCAGCTGCGCCGAACTCATGCGCGCCTGGATCACGCCGGCGCGTCTCTGCAAATAAGCGGTATTCGCCCCGGGGCCGTACTTCCGCGGGCTCGGCAGCATCACTGCCAGCCGCGCCGCCTGCTCCGCCGTGAGCTGCGACGCGGGCACGCCAAAATGGTAGCGCGCCGCCGCCTCCGCGCCGAACACGCCATCGCCCCACTCGACCACGTTGAGATAGACCTCCAGGATGCGGCGCTTGGTCATGATCATCTCGATCATGACCGTGATCGCGGCTTCCTGGAGCTTGCGCCACCAGGCGCGTTCGCCGGACAGAAAAAGATTCTTGGCAAGCTGTTGCGTGATGGTGGAGCCGCCCGAGACGATCTCACCCTCACGCACGTTTTTCTTGTAAGCATCACGGATGCCGTCCCAGTCGAAACCGCGGTGCGTGAGGAACTTCCCGTCCTCCGCCGCGATCGTCGCGCGCTTGAGATGGGCGGAAATCCTGTTGTACGGAACCCAGCGGTGCCTGAGCGTTGCGGCAGGGTTATCCTCGCGCACGATTTCGAGCCGGTAGCGCATGAAGGCGGTCATCTGCGGATTGTGCGTGGCCCAGTACCAGACGTGAACCAGAAACCAGAACTGCAGCGCCGTAAGGACAACCAGCGCCAGCAAGAGCAGCCGCCACGTCCACCGGAAGAGTATCCTGAACATGGTGAGACGTGAAATGTGAAATGTGAAATGTGAAATGTGAAACGAAAGTCTATAACGTCAACAGCACTTTTCACGTTTCACTCTTCACGTTTCACTCCTCAGCTTCGCGATCACGGGCGCGGTCTCCGGCCGCACGCCGCGCCAGATGAAGAACGACTCCGCGGCCTGCTCGACCAGCATGCCCAGGCCATCGGCCACGCGCGCGCCGCAAGCGCGGGCAAACGCCATGAACGGCGTTGCCCTGCCATAGACCATCTCGTACGCGAGCGCACCCGGCGCGAAGACCGCTTTCGGAATCGCCGGCGCTTCATCGCTCAGCCCCGCGGAGGTGGCGTTGATCACGAGGTCGAATTGGGTTCCGGCGAGGTCCTCAAAACCACATCCGACTATATTCGCGAATTCACCGAGATGACGCCGTAACTCCTCGGCCCTGGAGACCGTACGGTTTGCGATGGTCAACCGCGCGACACCTTGCGCGAGCAGAGGCAATCCTATGCCCCAGGCGGCGCCACCCGCGCCCAGCACCAGCAGCCGCTTCCCGGAGAGTCCGAATCCGAGATTCCCTTCGATATCGCGCACCAGCCCTACCCCGTCGGTGTTGTCGCCAGCGATGCCGTCTGCGTCGAACGTGAGCGTGTTCGCCGCCCGTGCCCGTTCGGAGCGCTCGCTTCTACGGTCGGCAAGCCGCCAGGCTTCATGCTTGAACGGCAGCGTCACGTTGAGCCCGCTCCCGCCTGCGTCGCGAAACCCGAGTACCGCCGCTCGGAAGCCGTCCAGAGGCGCCAGCAGCCCCCCGTACGAAATATCGTGGCCCGTCTGACGCGCAAACTCGGCATGGATCAGCGGCGACTTGCTGTGCGCGACGGGGTTGCCGATAACGGCGTATCGGTCGGTCATGGCAGCAGTGATGAGTGACGGGTGACTCGTAGCTTGCGCCCGGTAAGTATTGGCCGATTTGCGGTCGACTCCCCACACTGCTTCCAGCCGCTAAGGATTTTGTCGGCCGACGGCCCGATAAAATCCTAGTCGGTGACGAGCTGGTCCGAGCGGGTGAAGGTCCACGTCCGCGTGATGCTCAGGATGTCGGTATCCCGGGTAATGTCGGAGGAAAACGCCGCGAACGGCGCAGCGAGCTTCACGATGGTGACCGCTGCATCGTCGAGGATTTTCCTGCCGGAGGAGCGATTGATCTCGATCTTCTCGAGACTCCCATCGGCCTTGATCGAAACGGTCACCAGGAGACTGCCGTAGACCTTCTGGTCGCGCGCGGTCTGCGGGTAGTTGAGTTCGCCGACGCGCTCGATCTTGATGCGCCAGTCCTCGATATAGCGCGCGAATCGAAATTCCCGGGTGCGCGCGCCGATGAAGCGCCGCCGCGGTCGCTTCTGGTAGTTGTCCCACTCGCGGCTGATCTGCGCTTCGAGCCGGGCAATCTCGAGGCTGCGCTGGACAAGCTCCGCGGCGTTGGGTGTCACCGGCGCCTCGGTCTCGGGCTGCGGCTGCGGCGGCGTACCGTCCACCTGCGCCGGCGGCTTGTCGAGCGCCATCATCTTGCGGGCCTCGCGTTCGAGCTGCTCGGCACGCTGCGCGGCGAGCGCCAGTTCCGACGCTCGCTTCTCGTCGCGCGAGACGGGAAACGGGCTCTTGGCACGGCGCCTGGCATCGGTGTTGCCGCCGCCATCCAGGTTTGCCTGCGCAAGGGCATCCGGCTGCTGCGGCGTCGTAGTGGACTTGGCGTTGACTAAGACAACTTCCAGCGGTTGATTCAGGTCCTTGAGGATGTTCTTGTCGGGCAGCGTGAAAGTAACGCCCAGAGCCACCAGCACGTGCAGTGCGATCGAGAACAGCATGGCAATCTGAAACCTGGTCTTGACCGCGAGCTCCGCGTAGCGCCGGTCCAGCGCCGCAAACCGGCGTTCCAGCTCCGCCATTCGCGCATCGAGCCGGGCGACCGCGCTGCTCCACCGCGCGTGGCGCGCGTGGCGGGCCCGCCGCGTAAGCGCAATGACTTTTCTGGACGGCTCCAAGCCCATGGGCGCCCATTCTACCTAAGGCGCGCGTTCCTGCATACAAATCCGTTTTGCGATGAGACCTTGAAGCGCGAGCTTAAAGTGAATTCGCGGCCGCGCCAACGCGGCCCGCGTATTCGCAGCGCAAGGTAAGCTCCAGGAGATCGATGCCATCCACCGCAAGTTCGACTGCGGTCCCCGGCGGGAGCGCCGGCAGCGAAGGCACGCGCACCACCAGCGGCAATTCGGTGAACCGCACGAGGTTCTCCCGAATCACCGTGCCGGCGGCGGTGGAGCGATTCTCCTGCTGCAGCCAGCGCAGGCACCAATAGCGTTCCATTCCGCGCTGAAACTCGCCGTATGCCTCGTAGGCGACTTCGAAGTCGCGCATCGCCGAGAGCAGCGCTTCATCTCCCGGCCGGTACGGCGGCGCGACGCCGCGCACCAATGCCATGAGCTGGCGCTGATTGACGAGGTCTACATAACGCCGCAGCGGCGAGGTGGCCCAGATGTACTGCGCCACGCCGAGGCCGTCGTGCCCGGCGGGCACCGTGCTCATGCGCACCTTGCCGTTGGTCTGCACCCGGAAAATCGCCGCCGCGCCGGCCTCGGCAAGCTGCCGACCCCACTCGCTGTTGGCGTAGATCATGAGTTCGGAGACGACCTTGTCGATCGGCGTGCCGCGCTGCCGCGACACGATGCGCACGCGATCGTTCTCGACGTAAAAACTGAACTCGGGGCGCTGCTCGAGTTCGCGCCCCTCGCCCCGCCGTGCGGTTTTGAGCCTGTCGGCAAGCCGCCACAGCACTTGAAGTTCACGCCCGTACGCATGATCGATGCTGCCGGCCGCCAGCGTCTCTTTGTTGAACACTCGTTCCAGCGCATCGTGGCGCAGGTTCGCGGCGATCTCCACGGCCTCGGCGCAGGTGGTGACTGCCGCGATCTCCAGCGCAGGTGTGACATCGAGATACAGCGACAACGCCGGACAGGGGTGATTCTCGACGAGCGTGTAGCGGTCGATCGCACCATCCGGAAGCATGGTGATCTTGGCGCCCGGGTGATACACCGTCGAGAGGCGCCCGCGCGCGATACGGTCGATCTCCGAGCCGGGCGCGATGCCGAGCGCGGGGGCGGCAATGTGCACCCCGATCCGCCAACCCCCGTGGTCGCGCGCCACGACCGAGAATGCATCGTCGATCTCCGTCGTCGTCGCGTCGTCGATGCTGAATGCGGGCGCGGGAGCGCGCGGCAGATCCGCCGGCGCGGTGGCGGGCGCTACCTGTGGAAAGCCCGTGCCCTGCGGAAAGAATTCGAACAGGAAGCGGTTCACGTGGTAGTCGTACTCGGAGGCGAGACCTCCGCAGCGCTCGATCAGCCGCACCGGCGTGATCCTGCGCGCCGCGCTCGCTTCTTCGAGCGCCTTCCACTCCAGGCTCGCCTTGTCGGGTTTGTAGAGAAGGCTCGCGAGCACGGGCCTGAATTCCACCGGCAGCTCGTCCGCGCCAAGCTGCCGGATGTACGCCGTTTTCCTGAGCGCCTGCTGCTTCTTGCGCTCGACGCTCGCGAGCGCGGCCTTGAGCGCGTCCTCCGGCGCCGCCTTGTAGCGCCCGCGGCCCTTCTTGTAGAAATACATCGGCGCATCGTGCAGCTTGAGCGCCACCCCGGCCGCCTCGAGCGGAGCGGGCGCGTGCCCGAAATACTCGCGCGCCAGCGCGTCGTACGAGAATTCCTCGCCGCCGCAGCACTGCCACAGGAAATCGACGTCGATCCCGCCGGCAATGCGCTGCGCTTCCGCCATGAAACCCGCGAGCGGCGGCGCCTCGAATCGCAGCAGCACCGCAGAAGCCTTCACCTTGGAGCGCTTGCCGTGCGGCGCCTCGACCTGGAGTGAAGTGTCGTTGTCGGCGAGGACAGCGCCGACCTTGAAGTCACCCTCTTCTTCATAGAAAACGTTCACAGAGGCACTCGATGAGGATGCTGCGGTCGGAGCGGAGAAAAAAGCGCGCGCAGTCGCCGTGACTGCGCCTACGATTATAAACGACCACGGGTACTGAGCCACGACATAAGACGAGACCCATCGATTCGATAACGCACCAATCGCCGTGCTCGGTCTAGGGAAGCGATCGTGTGATGCCGCAGAAGCCGAGCACGGGGTCCAGGTAGTCCGCGAAACCACTGAAACCGTGGTCGCCACCCTCCACCACGATCTGCTCGCATCCGGCGTATCTTGCCACTGCCATCTGGTAATCGAGCACCTCGTCTCCAGTGGTCACGACGAGGAGATAGCACTCGGGCGTGATGCGCGGGACTTCCAGCGCTTCCAGTTCCGCAAGGTGGCGCGGGGTGAATTCGTACTGCGCGCCGCTGTAGAGGTTGCGCTGCGGTCCGAGCACCTCGCGCAGCCGTTCATAAGGCCGGACGGCGGGATTGAGCAGCGCCGCTTTCAGGCCATGCTTTTCGGCAAGGCAAGTCGTGTAATAGCCGCCGAGTGAACTGCCGATCAGGCTGACCGGCGACCCGCCCGCCTCGCCGATCAACGCTTCAAGCTGTTTCATCGCGCGCCCCGGCCGATGGTCGAGATCAGGACAGGCAAACTCCGCCGCGCGGCCCAGCGCTGTCATGCGCCCGCGCACGAGCCGCGCCTTGTGCGAGGCCGCAGAACTGTTGAAGCCGTGAATGTAAATCAACACGCAGGGTCGAGGATTGAGGATCGAGGATTAGGTCGACCGACTCGTGCGTACCAGTCACGCCTCACCAGTCACGCCTCACCAGTCACGCCTCACCAGTCACGCCTCACCAGTCACGCCTCACCAGTC
>JACQGN010000335.1 GCA_016199545.1 Betaproteobacteria bacterium
ACCTTGTGACAGTGCCGGGAAAATCCCCCGCTCGCGGCTATGTCGCTCGCCGCCCCCTTTGTCAAAGGGGGCAGGCACAAGACGAAGGCGAGTGCCGGGGGATTTAAATGTCACGAGGTATGGTAATGCTCAATAGAAAGGGACTCCGATGAAAGTCTACGAACGCCTTGCCGACGCTTTCATGGCCGAAGGCACCACGCACGTCTTCGGGATGATGGGGGACGGCAACATGTACTGGATGAATGCGCTCATCAAGCGCGGTGTGGAGTGCATCGAAGTGCGCCACGAAGGCGTGGGCATGGGCATGGCCGACGGCTGGGCGCGCCACCGGCAGACGCCCGGCGTCGCGACCGCCACATGTGGTCCGGGCGTGACCCAGCTCGCCACTGCCTGCGTCGTCGCCGCGCGCGCGGAATCGCCGGTCGTCGCCTTCGTCGGGGAGCGGCCCGCAAAGGACCCTGACTACCATCAGGGTCTCAACCAGTCGCGCTTCGCGGACGGCGTCGAGACCGGGTTCATCCGCCTCGATACGGGCGAGTTCGCCGACGAAGCGGTGCGCCGCGCCTTCTACAAGGCAAAGCTCGAGCGGCGCCCGATCATGTTGAGCTGCCCGATGGACGTGCAGCAGGAGGAGTGGGACGACGACGATCCGTACCGTCCGTCCGCGACGCTCAAGCCCCATCGCGCCGGCGCGCTGGATGCAGCAGCGGTGGAACAGGCTGCCGCCCTCATCGCGAAGTCGAAGAAGCCCGTCATCATCGTCGGCCGCGGCGCGATCTGGTCGGGCGCCGGGGATGCGGTGTTGAGGCTCGGCGAGCGCATCGGCGCCCTGATCGGCACCAGCCTGCGGGCGAAGACCTGGCTCGCGGACAAGACCGAATATCACGCCGGCGTGTCGGGCCTCTATGCGACGCGCGCAACGATGCAGCTCTTTCACGAGGCCGACGTGGTGATCGGCGTGGGCGCGAGCCTGAACCGCCACACGACCGAGCACGGCTACATCTTTCCCGAGGCGAAGTACATCCAGTTCGATCCGAAGCCGCACATCGTGCTCGGCAACGGCTGTGGCGCGGAGGTCTACGTGCAGAGCGACGCGAAGGAAGGGCTCGAGTTGCTGGATGCGGCTCTCGAGAAGCGCAGCTTCAAACAGACCGGCTTTCGCACCGGAGAGACGCTCGAGCGTCTTTCCAACATGTACGACGACCGCACCGAGTTCAAGATCGAGCCCGGCACCATCGACCCGCGCCTGGTCGTGCGCGCGGTCGATGAGCTCGTGCCCGGGGACGTCGGGCTTTTCATAGGCAACGGCGCGAGCTCGTCGATCACGACGATGAACAGCTCGAAAGCGCGGCCCTACGTGCACGCATCCGGCTTCTTCGGGTGCATCGGCCAGATGCTGCCCACAGCCATGGGGGCGACGATCGCGAACGGCAACAAGCCCGCCGTTCTCGTCGACGGCGACGCGAGCACGATGATGCATCTTTCGGACTTCGACACCGTCGTCCGCTGCAAGATGCCCCTGCTGATCGTCGTGCAGAACGACGAGGCGCTCGGCTCGGAGTACCAGAAGCTGCGGGCGCACGACATGGACCCGGAGACCTCGGCGATTCCGTCGCCTGATCTCGGTGCCATCGCGCGCGCCTACGGCGCCCGCGGCACGCTCGCCCGCACCATCGAGGAAGTGCGAAAAGGTGTCCAGGAGTGGGTGGCCAGGCCCGGGCCGATGATTATCGACGCGCGTATCTCGAAAGCGGTGATCAACATTCCGATGAGGCGGACGCTCTACGCAATGGATGAGTAGTGGGGTTGGCACGGCGCCGTATTGCGCGGAGCCGAGGGCGAGCATTTGCAAAAGGAGCGTACGGATGACGCAGGACGATCTGCCCTTCGAAGGCGTGAAGGTTCTCGATCTGTCGCAGGGTGTGGCGGGGCCCTATTGCGCCATGCACCTGGCGCGTAACGGCGCCGATGTGATCAAGGTCGAGCCGCCCGGTTCAGGCTGCTGGAGCCGGCAGCTCGGCAGATGGACGGGCGATCACACGGCGCATTCGGTCATCGTCAACCGCGCCAAGCGCTCGCTCGCCGTGGATCTCAAGACCGCCGAGGGCGTCGCGATCGTCCAGCGGCTTGCCAGAGATTGTGACGTCCTCATCCAGAACTTTCGGGTCGGGAAGATCGACAAGTTCGGGCTCGATTACGAGAGCGTGAGGAAGTCCAACCCGGAGGTCATCTATCTCTCCATTACGGGCTTCGGCTCGAAGGGCCCACGTTGCGATGATCCGGCGACAGACTCGGTCATGCAGGCCTATACGGGGATGATGTCGATCAATCGCGGCCCGACGGGCATACCGCAGCGCATCGAGATGCTGGCGATCGACTTCTCGACTGGCCTTTACGCATTCCAGGCGGTTGCGCCCGCGCTCTACAAGAAAGCGACGAGGGGCCGCGGCGCCTACATCGAAACCAGCCTGCTCGAGTCCGCGCTCGCCCTGCAGGAGGGGGCGATGATGGAATCCTATCTGCAGGGCGGCGCTGCCGAACCCATCGGCATGCCGGTCGGCATGTTCAAGACCAGGGACGGCTACATGAGCGTCAATGCGCGGCGCGATGAGCATTTTCGGCGCCTCGCCAAACTCATTGGCAGGGACAAGTGGCTCGAGGATCCGCGCTATGCCGATGCGCGCTCACGCGTCAAGCATCGCGACGAACTGATGGCCGTGCTGCGGCCCCTCTTCGAGACGAAGACCTCCGACGAATGGGTGGATCTGCTTTCGAGCATCGACATCCTGAAAGCAAAGGTCAATACGTACAACGACATTTTCGCCGACCCGCAAGTGCAGGCAGTCGATGCGGTGCGCTGGATCGAGAACGACACGCTCGGCCGCGTGCCCATGGGAACCATCTGCGGCCAGCGCCCGCCGGCGACAGGCGATCGTCTCACTCACGCTCCGCACCTGGGCGAGCATACCCGCGAGATTCTGGGCGGGATGGGCTACGGCGCCGCCGACATCGAAAAGCTCAGCGCCTCGGGCGTTGTGGCCTGCTACGGGGCCTGAGGTTCGTCGACGGAAGCGCTGATCGGCATCGTCATGGGCCAGCTGCGCCACGAGTCGACGACAGCTGCCCTATCGGCCCTGACGGCAAGCGCAGGCACACCTACGACTCGCTCGCGCGTAGACGCCGTGTGTCGCGAACGACCTGGCCTGCCGTCGCGGCAGCCTGGTCAAGGCGTGCGAGTCTCGAGCGCAGCTACACGTGCCTCGAGCCGGTCGATTCGCTCGTTCATCACCGGCACGGTGGCGAGCAACGCCGCCATGTGGCGCTCCAGGGAGGTGAGGCGCTGTTTCACATCGTTCATGCTGGTTTCCACCAACGCGAGCCGGTGAAAGACGGCCTTGAAATTCTCGCGCGTCTCGGCGCGGGCTTCACGCGCCTCGTCGCGGATTTCCGTCAGGATCTGCCCGGTGATGTCGGCCATGGCCGGCATTCTAGCATCGGCGAGGACATGAGCCTATTCCACCTATACTTCGCGTCGCTGGGAGGCTGCAGGCTGGGAGAATTAGGGCCGGGTTCAGTTTTCCCAGCGTCGATTTCGTAACCGGCGCGACGATCGTCGCTTCCGGTCAGGCTTGAACGATCACCCCGGCCTGCAGGAGTCGCTCGATCTCCGCCGCGGCAATGCCGGCTGCGCGCAGCACCTCGACGGTGTGCTGCCCGATCTCCGGCGCGAGTGTCGGTGGAACCTTCTCCTGGCCGCTGATCTGGAGCGGGCTCGACACGGTGAGCGAGGTGCCGGCACGCGGGTCGTCGATGGGCACCAGCGCGCCGCTTGCCCGCATCTGCACGTCGTGCGGAACGTCGTCGAGCGTGGCGACCACGCCGAACGCGACACCGGTCTTATCGAGGATCGGGGACCACGCCGCCCAGTCCTTGGTCGCGAACCACGCGTCGAGAATGGCGGTGAGGGCGCGGGCGTTCGCGCGGCGGTCGTTCGTCGCTGCGAAGCGAGGATCGGTGAGGAGGTCCTCGCGGCCGATCCCGCGGGCGAAGCTCTCCCAGTGACGCTCGTCGCCCGTGATGTTCAGCAGGAACCAGCGCCCGTCTCCGCAGCGGTAGAGGTTGGAGAGCGCGCTGGCGGCTTCCTCGCGCGGCGGGCGCACCTCTGTGCGCGCCCCGCACAGGATGCCTTGCACGGGGGTGGCGTTCATCCAGAGCCCGTTGGCCATCAGCGACGTGGCCACCATGGTGCCGCGCCCGGTACGCTCGCGATGGTAGAGGCCGGCCATGATCGCCGCGAACAGTGCCGTGCCCGTCGGATGGTCGCCCATGCCGGGCAGCGAGCGCGCGGGTGGCACGTCGGCAGAGGCGCGCACGAGGTCCATCAGTCCCGTGCGGGCCCAGAGCGCGATGCTGTCGAAGCCGGGCTTGCCTGCCTCCTCACCTGTCTCGCCGTAGGCGCTGATCGAACCATAGACCAGACGCGTGTTGAGCGGGGCCAGGTCCTCGTAGCGGACACGCAGCCGCGCCCGCGAGTCGAGGGGCGCGTTGGTGACGAAGACGTCGACGTCGCGCACGAGCCGGTGCAGGAGATCCTGCCCATCCCGCGTGCGCAGGTCGATCGCCACGCTGCGCTTGGAGCGATTATCGAGGATCCACGGGTAGTTGTACGGGCTCGGGGGATGGCCGGCGCCGCGCACGCGGTAGATGTCCCCGCTTGGCGGCTCCACCTTGATGACGTCGGCCCCGAAGTCCGCCATGATGGTCGTCGACACGGGTCCCGCAATGAAGTTGGCCGCGTCGATCACGCGGATGCCGTCGAGAAGACGCGTCATGGTCGGTTCTCTTCCAGTGGGAGATGGGTTCTAGAAGCCACCTCAAAAACCGCTACAGCCATGGAAACACACGGAACCACACAGAATCTTTGAACGATTTCGAGCCGTTGCCGGGCTGAGGCTTTGTCCGTGTCATTCCGTGTGATTCCGTGGCTATTTTTGAGACCGGTTCTAGTCAATACAGGCGATCCACTGTTTGCACGCCTCGACAAAGCCCCGCGGGTTGTCGAGTGTGACGTGATGGTCGCAGCCGGCGACTTCAGCCACTTGCACTTGCGGTGCATGTGCCCTCACCTGCGCGACAATCTGCGGCGAAATGCGTTTGCTGCGATCGCCTCTCATCAGCAGCGCAGGAATCCTGATGTGCGCCCAGTACGGAATCAGGTTTCTTCCGACGCGGCGCGCATAAACGTTGCGATCGACTTTGTTGCGCCAGCGCCCATCCTCGAATTGCCGGCCGCTGTGCATGCCCAGATGGCGAACCATATCGGGCGTCGCGCTGCTGCCTGAGGAACGAATCTTGTAGTTCGCCAGGAACTCGTTCGAGCTCTCGTAGCTGCTGCCTTCGCGGCTGCCCACTGATTTCATACTGGCGATTCGCTCCGCAGGCAGGTCGAGAGAGGAATCAACCATGATGAACGCCCGCGCGCGACCTGGATAAGTCGCGGCGTAAACGGTCGACACCAACCCGCCCATCGAATGGCCGATGAGAATGAAATCGCGCAGGTCGAGTTTCTCGGAAAGCTCGTGCAGGTCGGCGGCGTAACGATCGTAGTTATATTCGGGGTGCGCCGAAAGATCCCATTCGCTGTCGCCATGGCCGCGTTGATCCGGGGCAAGCACGTGATATTCGTCGTTCAATCCGGGCGCGACAAAATCAAACCAGTGGGCATGAGCCGCGCTGCGGAAGCATAGGGTCAGTTCTTGACATGGAAGCATAGGGTCAGTTCTTGACATTGCACCTTACTTTGTTTGCGTGCCTCGTTCTCGAATGGAAGTGCAAGGTCAAGAATTGACCCTTGGTGTTCATGGGTTCGGGAGGAATTCGAGCATCGGGGTAAAGCCCTGCTCCTGCTCGACGATGCGGTGGATGGTCATGTCGTTGACGCTGTATTGGGTGCGCATGGTCTGACTCTTCAGGGCTTTTGCCGACTGCCGGAATCGTAGCGCCTCACCGACGCCAGGGCAATGGCGTCGGCTATAATTGCCTATCAACGTTCGCTCCGTGGTTGCACTGATGAGACGACGCGTCGTACTGGTGTTTCTTGCAGTCGCTGCAACGCGGGCCTTCGCCGCCGAGTATCCCACGAAGCCGGTGCGCATCATCGCACCGTTCTCGGCCGGCGGGAGCGTCGATCTCGTCGCACGGCTGCTGGAGACCGACCTCGGCAAGCTGCTTGGACAGCAGATCATCGTCGACAACCGGGGCGGTGCGTCGGGCAACATCGGCACCGAGCTCGCGAAGAACGCCGCGCCAGACGGCTACACATTGCTCGTCAACACGCTGCCTTTCGTGACGAACCAGTTCGTGTACGACAAGATGCCGTACGACCCGATCAACGACTTCGCGCCGATTACGCTCCTCTGTTCAGTGTCGGCCGTTCTGATGTCGCACCCGTCGGTGCCGGCGAATTCGGTCAAGGATCTCATCGCGCTTGCCCAATCGAAGCCGGATGCACTGACTTACGCGACCGCAGGGCCGGCGTCCAATCCGCACATCGCGGGCGAGCTTCTGAAAAATATGGCGAAGATCAAGCTCCTGCCCGTGCACTACAAGGGAGGCGGTCCTTCGATGATCTCGACCCTCAGCGGAGAGACGCAACTGCGCTTCGGCAACGGGGTGCCCCAGGCGCTCCCGCACATACAGGCGAAGAGGCTCAGGGGGCTCGCTGTCACCAGCGCCACACGCAGCGCGGACGCGCCGCAGATTCCGACCATTGCGGAGAGCCTTCCCGGTTATGAATTCACGACCTGGCACGTATAGAAGCATAGTAGAAGCATAGTGGAAGCATAGCGGAAGCATGGGAAGCATAGGAAGCATAGGGTCAGTTCTTGACATTGCACCTTACTTTGTTTGCGTGCCTCGTTCTCGAATGGAAGTGCAAGGTCAAGAACTGACCCTTGGTGTTCAAGGTCAAGAACTGACCCTTGGTGTTTTGGTGTTTCGGCTGCCGCCGGTGACAAGGGCCACTTTGTCACGCAATGTCATGGCCACTCCTTGTGCTGGTGCTACGCCAACGTTGCCATGCAAGCATAGTAAGCCCGTCGCTCTAGGAGTTTGTCGGACTTGGCCCGACAAACTCCTTATGCAAAACCGGCGCTGGAAACGACGCAAGAAAGGATGGCGGATAGATGAATTCACGCCTGTTTTTCCTCATGCCGGCCGCTTCTGGTAGGTTTTATTCGGAATCATCAGCCGGTTTTGTTTATAGCAGCCTGTTGGACTGTTAAGTCCGACCGGCTGCTAGGCAATCCGGTCGCGTTGTCGGACAATAGATCGAACGAACAGGAGGAAATGCCATGCCAGTCATCGACGTTCAGGTCCATCCCTTCGATCGAAATCATCCCGGCCGGCCCTGGGCCAGCCCCTCGCACGGGCTCACCTCCGCCACCGGCGAGGAAATGGTCGCTGCCATGGCGAGTGTCGGCGTCGACGGCGCGATCATGGTGTCGTCGTTCAGCGCCTACGAGTACGACCCGAGCTACGCGCTGGAGGTTTACAACACCTATCCGGACAAATTCCGGGTCGTGACACCGGTCGACGCAACCGATCCGGCAATCGACGATGTGGTGGCGAACTGGGCGGCGACACAAGGCGCGCGCGGCATTCGCATACGCATGCGTGACGGCCTGCCGATGGACGCCGACCATCCTGGCCTGAACCGCGCATTCGCCGCCGCTGCTAAACACGGGTTGCCTGTCAATCTGCTTTGCTGGGGCATCCTGGACAAAGGTCTGCCGCACATCCAGCGACACCCCGACACGGTCATCGTGATCGATCATCTCGGTCTTCTGCAACCAGCCCGACCGCCGGTACCGCCCGACGTCTGGGCTGATCTGCCGAAGCTGCTCGCATTGGCTCAATACGCGAACGTAAGGGTGAAGATCAGTGGCGCCTGCACGCTGTCGCATCAACCGTTTCCCTACGACGACATCTGGGAGCCGGTGCTGAGAATCATCGACGCGTTCGGGATGGATCGTTGCATGTGGGGCACCGATTGGACGCGGGCGATCGGCATGTTGACCTATGAGCAAGGCGTCGCGCCGTTCCGCGAGACGAAGCGTCTGTCCGAGAGCGACAAGGCGGCGCTCATGGGCGGAACGTTGCAGAAAGTCTACAAATGGTGATGCGGTACTACCAGAAACCTTGGAAGACGAGCGAGCATGACCGGAATGTCCATGGTCTGGAAAACGCGGGTTCTGTGTGCTACGGTTAGCCGGAAATAATCGGAGGTATGCCATGGGCCAGACCAAGGTCGTCGAGAACAAAGTTGCGGCGGACACGCAGAGAGCTTCGTCGACCTATGTGCCGACGCTTCAGCGCACGGCAGGGCAGGCGCCGCCCATCGCGGCGAATGGCGGCCTGTCCTACATGTCGTTCGACCGGGACGGCGATGGGGGCACCCGCAAGGCGCTCGAGGACGCGCTCGCCCTGATCGCCAAGGGCGAGGGCCAACGCGTTGCCGACATGGTCCACAACGCGCCGCCGGGCGCCCCGATCGAGACAAAGTGGGGCCTCGGATTCCGGAAATACGACGAGTGCATGGGCCACATGCGCAGGAACAACCTCATCGAGGCCCCCGAAGGCGGCTTTGCATTGCCGCTGCCCTACACGGTCTTCGAGCGGCACACCTATAGCGTCGTCCCGTCCAACGCGATCTGGCGCGACCCGTCGCGACCCGAGGTGGCGGCGCTCCTGCGCAAGAACGAGCAGAACAACAAGCGGCGGGACCTCTGGTTCCCGCAGGTGATGCGCGACGCGCATCGCATCGGCGAGCACTATCCCGGCCTGTCCCCCGCCAGCGCCGAATGCATGGACCGGCTCGGTGTCTCGCTGGCGCACCTCGAGTCCAGGTGCTCGAACTTCTACGATTCGGCGGAGGTGGAGCGCGTGTTCTACCCCGAGATCGAAAAGCTCCTCCTCGAGTTCTTCCCGGACGCGACCGATGCGCTGGTCTACAACCACGACGTCTTCGACAAGGATTACACGGGCGATCGCACGGAATACCAGGACAAGAAGAACCCGGGTGTGAACGCCCGTTATGCCACCCTCGTGCACAACGACCTGAACGACAACAGCGGCCGCGTGCGCTGCCGTGAGCTGCTCACCAGGAACCTGCGCAACTTCGGTCGCGAGCAGCACTACACGGAGGCAGAGGCCGACAGGAAGATGTCGCGGCGGTTCGTGTCGATCAATCTCGCCAAGCCGATGGAGACCGTCGAGCAGTTTCCCTTTGTGCTTTGCGCCTGGCCCTCCTTCGCCGACCAGCCGTACATCACCAACTACCGGATCTACGACGACCGCGTCGGCGAGACCACCCGCTTCACCTACCGTCCCGAGCACGAGTGGTACTGGTTTCCCCAGCAGAAGGTGAATGAGGTCTCGATGCTGAAATGCTATGACTCCGTGACCGACGGCTCCGTCTCGCGCTGGTCTTTCCACACCGCGTGCATCGACCCGACCGCCCCCGCCGACGCCCGAAACCGCAGGAACTGCGTGGTCCGGGCTTTCGTCTTTTTCTGAGCGCGACCTTTTATCGCTTCCAGCCGATCCAGTCGCAAACGGCGCGACCCATGACGAGCTCGAGATCACGACCGCGGAGCCACGGCAGCTCTTCGGTGAACAGCGTCACGCACCGGTGCCACGGGCAGGGCATGCGCGTGATGTCGGTGCCCCAGAACCAGCGCTCGGGGCCGAAAGCGTCGTAGAGCCGATGCAGGTTGTCGTGGATATCGCGGAACGGGTACGGCTGATCGGAGTAGCTCGGTGCGCCCGTCGCCTTCATGGCGACGTTGGGATATTTCGCGAGCGCCAGCACCTCCGGGAGATTCGCCCACCGCTCCGGCAGGGGCGTGGTTCCACCGGGCCGGCCGAGATGATCGAGGATGAGTTTGAGGTTCGGGTGCCGCTCCGCCACCTCGGCTACCTTCGGAAGAAACCTCGCGGCCATCAGTGCGATGGGCAGTCCCGCCCGCTCCGCCGCCGGCCACAGCCAATCGACCGTCCCGTCCGTCAGCCACGTCCGCTGCGCGGGTTCATTGAACGTGAACCGCAGGCCGAGCATCCCGGGGCGTTGCTTCCACGAATCCACGAGCCCGCGGCTCTCCGGCTTGTCTAACGGAAAGCTGCCGAGGATCGCGAACTTCTCGGGGTGCTGGCGGGCCGCTTCGATGCAGAGCTCGTTCGCGTTCGGATCCCACGGCGTGTGCGGCGTGAGCACGGCGGCGTCGATCCCGCCGACGTCCATTTCCTCGAGCGCATCGTCCTTCAGGTAGGCGGGCACCTGCCGGTGCCAGGGGGTGGTGGGGTTGCCCGCATTCCAGAGGTGGATCTGCGCGTCGACGATCAGCATGCTCTCTTCTTCACCCGCTCGCTGGCCTTCTGCAGGGTAGCACCACGGCGGAGGACCGGAGACCAGAACAGGATCGAGCTGCCGACGCTACGGTGTCGTGTGCTTGCGGACGAATTCCTTCATCCGGTCGAGCGCGCGCGCCGCATACGGGGCATTGGGTTTGCCGGTCATGAAGCCGTGGTTGGCGCCCTCGTAGAGCTGCAATTCGGCATGCCCGCCGGCCTTGTTGTAGTCGGAGACAAAGCTGCGCATCAGCTCCACCGGGACCCACTCGTCTCTGTCGCCACCAAATACCAGCGCCGGCGGCAGCGCGCATTTCTCGCCCCGCTTCAGCATCGTCGGCGGCGCCGCCTCGGCATGCGCCTCTTCGGTCAGCCAGAACGTGTTGTGGTGATGCACCAGATCCTGTTTGCCAGCCTGCTTCGCCAGGTTGTAGCGCAGCAGCGGGTCGAGCACGCCCCAGCCGGAGATCACCCAGGCCTGCGCCGCATCGACGCCGGCCGGGCCCGGCAGAATCGCGTAACGCGGATCGGTCGGCCGCATCGCGGCCAACAGGACCTGGTGCCCGCCGCTCGACGTCCCGAATGAGCCGACCCATTCGGGGCGGCTGCCGAACGAACGCGCATTCGCCTTCAGCCAGCGGACGCCCAGGTTGATGTCCTGGATTGAGCCGGGATGAGGTGCCACCGGCGGCATGCGAAAATCGATCGAGGCGACGAAGATGCCGCTTTCGGCCAGCGCCTTCGCCATGAAGTCGTTGTCGGTGCGGTCCTTGCTGGTCCAGGCGCCGCCGTGCACCTGCAATGCCGCCGGAAACGGCCCGGTTCCCCGCGGCCGGTACAGGCGAGCAAGCATGCCCGGCTGGTATTCGACATCCTCGACGGTGATGGTGTGACTGGCGACGACTGTATCGGGCATGGCTTCCTCCTTCGGAATCGGTGAGGCGAATAGGAAAATCGAACGCTTTGTTAGGACTGACTGCGACTACTATATGGCCGGTCCGGGAAACGGTCAATCGCGCGGTGGTGACGGAAAACTCCCCACTCGCGATGACTATTCGAGCCCTTCATGAATGCGCGCCGACAGGCGGTTCGCGAGCACGCACCCCGCCGAGCCGCCACCGACAATGATGTAATCGTAACCCGCACCCATTACAGCCTGTCCTTCGTTCATTCTGCGGAGGGGATTTTGAACGCGCCCATCTTGCCGGCGGGCACTGTATCGCCAGCCCTGCCAGACGGTCAATCGGAAGCGCTCGCCGAAAATCTCGCGTACTCGATGAGATTTTGGGGTCATTCAACGGTCCAGAGCCGCCGTGTGCTTCCCTTCAATTGCGGCGCTCAGGCAGCCCAGGGATCGACGACTTGCACGCCGGCTTTCTCGAAATCCGCACGATTGCGCGTCACCACGGTCAGTTCGTGAACGAGGGCGGTGGCCGCGATCAGGCTGTCCTTTATCGGCATGGCGCGCCCGCTGGCGCGCAGGCGCGCGAGCAATCCCGCCCAGGCGATTCCAGTCTCCGCTTCCCACGGCACGCAATGAATCCGCTGAACGCCCGCGTCGAACCACCGTTCGAGGCTGGTGCGACGCCTGCCCTTCGGGAGGAGCAGAATACCGAATCTGATCTCCCCGAGGATGACGGGGTCGATGGTGATCTCACGCTCGTTTGCGCGCAGCCAATCGACCACTCTTGCGTCTGGCGCTGCCTTCGTCGGTTCGCTGAGAACGTTCGCGTCGACGAGATACTTCACAGCGTGTCGGTGGACCCGGAATCGACGGGTACGAAGTAGTCCTTTTCAGGGCACGCGAGCAGCCAGTCAACGACACCTTCGTTGGGCAGCGGCGAGCGGCGCTTGAGGCGGTACTCCCCGCGGTCGATGCGCTCGACCTCGAACTCCTGCCCGGGCTCGATCCGGTCCTGGTCCCGAATCTCCGCCGGCAGCACGATCTGGCCCTTCGAGGAAACGGTGGTCTTCATGGCAGGTAAGATAGCGTCTTACCGAGTCGAGGTCAAGCGCTCCTCCCGACTTCCCCTTATAGGACGGCGAGCCACTGCCCTTGGGGTCAGGTCATTCAGCGCAAATCGGCAATTCGCGGCGCAACCTCTTCGGCGAGTAGCCGCAGGCTCTCGTGATCCCAGGCGGGATCGTCTGAATCTCGGTGAAGTGTTCACCGAGCCAGGCTTCGTCGAACCCCAGCTTGTCGGCCAGCACCAACTGATCGATATCGCGGTCGTAGCAATCGGCAATCGCGCGATAGGACGGATGCAAGGGCATCATGAACAGGCCAAGGCGCATGGGCGAAAGTCCTTTGTCTTGGACGGGTTGGTTTTAGTCGGTTTTTGGTTTCTTGCCAATCGTTGCAATGTGCGGTGCTGTAGCGGTTAGCCGTGCCATAGAATAGGGCTGAGCTTGAAGACTGAAAGGAGACCAGACGATGATGGAACTCACGCTCGACATGGCGGAGCGCGCGGCGAAGGCGGCCTTGGCCAAGGCCAGGCAACTGGGGACGGTGATGACGGCATCGGTCGTCGACGAGTCGGGCCGCACCGTGCTTATCATGCGCGGCGACGGTGCGGGATTCTTCAGCCCGGAGACCTCGCGCAAGAAGGCCGTGGCGGCCGCTAACTTCCGGAAGCCGACGAAGGAACTGGGCGAGCAGGCTGCGAAGGGCTCGCCGTTCTGGGCGGCAGTGCCGGCCGCCCTCGCTGGCGAGATCCTGCCGAGCATCGGCGCGGTGCCCATCACCAAGGCCGGGCGCGTCATTGGCGCCATCGGCTGCGGCGGCGGTACCGGCGAGCAGGACCACGAGTGCGCCGAGGCCGGTGCGGCGGCGGTCGGTGCATAGCTGGCAAGTTCCTTACTCGTGGTATAGCCGCCCTGGTTGTTGTACAGGCTGGCGATGGTACGCCCCCGGTTGCCGTTCGCGTGCGATTCGCTACAATGGGGAGCTACTGTTCGAAGCGAGCCCGACCATGAAACTCAAGGTAATCGTGCACGAGGCGGAAGAAGGCGGATATTGGGCGGAGGTACCGGCGATTCCGGGTTGCGTCACTCAGGCGGAAACCCACGACGAGCTGCTCAAGAATCTTCACGAGGCGATCGAAGGCTGTCTCTCAATCGACCTGAAGCAGGTCGAAATCTCGAAGAAGGACAGGGTCCTGGAGATCGCTGTTTGAAGTCGATCGCCGGGAAGGAGCTTGCCCGGCTGCTCGAGAAACACGGATGAGAATTGAAGCGGGTCAGCGGTAGCCATCATATCTACGCCAAGGCCGGGAATCCGGCGCGGCGGAGGGTGCAGCTTACCTTAGGGTCGCTCGTGTGCGGTAAAGTACGACCCATGAAAACCACCATGGATCGCGCCGGACGGCTCGTTATACCGAAAGAGATCCGCCGGGAGGCGAAGCTTGCGCCGGGCGTGCCGCTGGAAGTCGTGTGGCGCGAAGGGCGCATCGAAATCGAGCCCCCGCCCGCCGCGGCGCGACTGCAGCGGCGCGGGCGGCTGCTCGTCGCCATGCCGCGGAAGAAGACGCCTGCCCTGACGCCCGAATCCGTGGAGCAGACCCGCTCGAAGATCCTTGACGACCGTTCGCAGGGCGGATGACGCGCGCCGCGGCGACGTTTTTCGTCGATACCAGCTGCATCAGTCAAAATAGGGTCAGTGTTACACTGACCCTACTTTTCCCGGAGGAGAAACAGATGAGATTGGTACGTGGCGTTCGGGTTGCCTTGGCGCTCGCCGGGCTGTGTGCTTACGTGTCGGCACAGGGTGCGGCCGCACCGGAAGAGTCGACTTATCCCACCAAACCGGTACGGCTGATCGTGCCCTTCGCACCCGGCGGTACCAACGACATCCTGGGGCGCATGCTCGCCAACCACCTTGGCGCGCGGCTCGGCCGGACCTTCGTCGTGGACAATCGGCAGGGTGCCGATGGCGCCATCGGCACCGAATATGTCACGAAGGCGAATCCGGACGGCTATACCTTGATCGTTCTATCCGCCGCCTACGCCATGAATCCTGCCGTTCGCAAGCTGCCCTACGATCCGCAGACGGCTGTCGAATTCATCATCGGGCTCGGCTCGGGGCCGACCGTGCTGTCGGTGGGTCCGGCGCTGCAAGTTGATTCGGCGAAGGCGTTGTTCGCCGTCGCCAGGAGCAAGCCGGGGCAGGTCATCTTCGGCACCTCAGGCGGATTCCAATACTTCGCCACCGCGCTGTTGCAAACGCTGTCAGGTCTGCAGTTCAACATCGTGCTGTACAAGGGCACGGCCCCGGCCCTGGTCGACGTCATCGGCGGTCAGACGCATGCGAGCATCGCGCCCATCCTGCCGTCCCAACCGCATTTCAAGAGCGGCAAGCTCAAACCGCTCGCGATGGGGACCTTGAAACGCAGCACCATGCTCCCTGATTTGCCGACATTGGACGAGCTCGGCGTGAAGGGCTTCGATGCATCCAACTGGTACACGATCGCCGCCACACCCGGGACCCCGAAAGCGGTCACCGACAAGTTATACGCGGAGATCGCCGCCTACATGCAATCCCCGGAGACGCTCAAGACCTTGACCAGCATGGGCGTCGCGGTGGAGGTGAAGTCGACCCCGGTCGTGCGCAAGTTCGTCCGCGATGAAATCGTGAAGTGGCGCCAGGTGGCGATCGATGCCAAGATGCCGCGCGAAGTCAATTGAGGAGTAAATCGTACTCCGACCCCAGCGACCTCTCTGTTAAGGAACCTCTGGTTAACCTGACATTGTCATTGCGAGGCACGGACTGTTCGTGCCGAAGCAATCTCGTTGCGGGCAACGCAAGCGCGACCAGCCGCGAGATCGCCACGTCGCTGACCGCCACGCTTCGCTCGCGGCTGACGACGACTCGCGATGACAGTTTTTCAGAGCTTCGTTAAACGGCCATGGGGGCGACGATTGCGAACGGCAACAAGCCGGCCGTGCTCGTCGACGGCGACGCGAAGGATGAGTAGGGGAAGCGGCGCCGTTCCCGCTACTTCCTGAAGCGGAAATTCGCGACGTCGTAATCCTGCATTACATAGCTCCTGGTCTCGACGCGCATCTTGTTCGCATGCTTGGCGCCTGTTTCACCACCGGCGGCGACCAGGTCGTCCCAGGCAATGATCTCCGCCCGGATGAATCCCTTCTGGATGTCGGTGTGAATCGCGCCACCCGCTTCCTGGGCGGTGGCGCCCTTGCGGATCAACCAGGCGCGGTTCTCCGTGCCCCCGACCGTGAGAAAACTGATGTAGCCACTCGCGTTCACCACGCTGACCAGAAAGCTGTCGAACGCCTCCGCGTCCGCCGCCTCGGCCACCACTATCGGTTTTGCCGTGACATACGCGTGTGACTCAACGAGGTGCAATTCTTCCGGCGTCAATCCGGCTTCGGCGACGAGCCCTTCGCCTTCCAGATGTGCCTTGATCCTTTCGAGCACCGCCTTTTCTGCCGCGGGCGGATTGCGCTCGAGCCGCGTTTCCGCAAATTCCAGATCCTTGACGACCAGGTCGAACCGGCCCTCCGGCGAGACAACCAGCGCATCCGCGGTCGAAGCCTCCTCGTCGCCGGCGACATCGACCAACGCGTAGGTCTTGGTGTCCGCCTTGACGAGCTTGTCGGCCTGATCCAGTCGCGGATCTCTGACCTTGTGCTTCCCGAGCGGGACGCCTGTGACGCCGACCAGAGCGATTTTCATGGCAGCATGATCTCTCTATGGTTTGAGCCGGTCACAGTGTAGCCTTATCATGGGCGCCACGAATGCCGCATGTGGGAATGTTCTGAGCCAGAGAGGGGGCACCATGCCAGTCGAGTTTCGAGCGCTACGTCCATCGTTCGCCGCCGAGGTCGACGGTATCGATCTCAGCCAGCCGATGGATGCCGGCAGCGTGCGTGCGATCTGGGACGCCATCGACCGCTACGCGGTCCTGGTGTTTCACGATCAGCGCCTGACCGATACGCAATTGCGCGATTTCGCCGCTGAATTCGGCCCGCTTGAAATCGGCCGCGGGGCGCTCCAGGGCGGCAGACGCCGTCTCGCGCTGCCG
>JACQGN010000333.1 GCA_016199545.1 Betaproteobacteria bacterium
CGCCAACGGCTCGATGTCGTCCAACCAGTCGGGCGAAGGCGTAATCCGCAAAGCCATCATCGAAGCCGATCTCGTGGACTGCATGGTCGCGCTGCCGGGCCAGCTCTTCTACTCAACACAGATCCCGGTATGCCTCTGGTTCCTCGCCCGCAACAAGCGTGGTTCTTCTCCCTCTGCGCACAGCGCGGGGGAAGGCCGAAAAGTTTCTCCCTCCCTTGCGTCAGCGGGGGAGGGCCAAAAAGCGTCCCCCTCCCCCATCAAGGGCATAAGCGCTAACCTTATTGTTGCGCTCATTCACGCAGCAATCCGTGGAGTTGCATGGTGCGCTTGCGCGGCGGTTCGGCCAGTTGTCGAGCAATGGCGGCCCATCGGTTCAGACAGCCGCTGAGCGACAACGCGACCGGACTGACCGCCTTGCTAAGCAGATGTTGCATCAGCGAAGTCTCCCGCCAGCGGCAGCGTGGGATCTGGGAGGGGATACCCCCAGGGGGAAAATCGCTCGGCGGTAGCGAGCAAGGTTTCGATGAGGAAGGCAATCATGAGTTTACCTTGTAGCCACGACGCTGCCCCGCCCGGGTCGAACTTCTTCAGGTGGCCCACGCCAATCAAGGACTTCAGCCGCTTGAATGCCAATTCGATTTGCCAGCGACCCCGGTACAGATTCAAGATGCGCTCGGCGCTGATCGGTGGCGCCAAGGTGCTCAGCACTAACACGTATCCGGCCGCCTCTAGCGTCTGCGGTTGGACTTCACGGTGCTGGCGCGCTGCCTCGGCCTGGAGTTTCTCCTGGGCACGTTGCGCGGCTTGGGCGCTTTTCCTGATCGCGCACAAACGCACCGTAATCCGTGCAGCGTCCGCTCGCGAGGACACCCGCATCCAGGCTGGCCAATCTGCGCAGCGAATGCCCTTGAGCGTGCGCAGCCGCCTGAGAATGTTGAATTCTTTCCCATCGGCTTGCTCCAGCGGAACGTTGGTCAGGTTTAGCCGCACCACCACATCGCCTCCGGCGCGCACCACATGAGCGATGCCTTCCCGATGGGCATAGCCCCGATCGGCCATCAACACGTCCTCTGGGAATACTGCAAAGCGTTTAAGCGATTCCCCCTCGCGGGTGTCTGTCACATACACCTCATCGCAGCGCAGGTTCGGCAGACCGAACGCGTAGTGAATGCGCCAAGTCGAACCGGTGGCGCCCGGTTCGCTCACCGTGCTGCCGTCCACCAGCCGCAGCCTGCGTCCGGGCAGAAAATCCAGCGCGTTTTGAGTGCCGACATACTGTCTCATCAGCTCGCCGCCGATCCAACGAAACCATTCCCCGCAGGCGCGCAACCGTTTGAGCAGCGCCACATCCGACACCTGCGCAAGCCCCCCCTGCGCAGCCCGAGTCGCCGTTTCTCGAAGGGAGCAGCCGTCGAGCAGATGAATCATCAGGATGCGCAACAATGTCTCCGGCTCCTGAATCTCACCGCGCTGGCGGCGCATGGCCTTCAGCTCTCTCGCTTTCTCGCGCCAACCCACGGGCAGGGTCTGGCACACGATTTCCCACTGTTCGCTCTGCGTGCTCCAGGATTCGGGCATCGGTTACACTCCGCAGCCTGTCCAGCCGATAGTGTAACCCAGTGCCCGATAATAAGGTTAGCTCTTATGCCCATCAAGGGGGAGGGCCGGGGTGGGGGTGAAAAACTCCGCGACCGCCGAACCGAAACCCTCTTCATCGACGCCCGCAAGATGGGCACGCTGGTCGATCGCGCGCACCGCGAACTCACGGAAGACGACTTCGCCAAAATCGCCGGCACCTACCACGCCTGGCGCCTGCCTGCCGGCAAGGCAGGCAGCGCCCGACTGCTCCCCTCTCCCCCCGGGAGAGGGGTTGGGGGTGAGGGAAACGATAACTACCGCGACATCCCCGGCTTCTGCAAATCCGCCACCCTCGACGACATCCGCAAGCACGGCCACGCACTCACGCCGGGCCGCTACGTCGGCGCCGAGGCCGCCGAGGACGACGGCGAACCGTTCGAGGAAAAGATGAAGCGCCTCACCATGACGCTGCGCGAGCAGCAGGCCGAAGCCGCGAAGCTCGACGCCGCCATCGCCACCAACCTGAAGGAGCTTGGGTATGGCGGGTGAGTGGTTGACACTTTCGCTACGAGAAGCAGGTGTGAAGCTGATCGATTGCGATCACCGAACGCCGCCGGCAGCCGAGGTCGGGTATCCGTACGTTGCAATCCCGCAGCTTCGCGGCGGACGCATCGATTTAACTGACGTGCGCCGCATTTCGCGCGAGCATCTTGATGATTGGACGAGAAAGGCAAAGCCCTCGGCGAACGACGTGGTTTTGTCCCGTCGCTGCAATCCTGGCGAAACCGCGTTCGTGCCACCCAATCTGGAGTTCGCACTTGGCCAGAACCTCGTTCTCCTTCGCGCCGATGGCACAAAGGTCTTTCCTCCTTTTCTTCGCTGGCTAGTTCGAGGGCTGGAATGGTGGGAGCAAATCGGTAAGTTTCTGAACGTGGGCGCGGTATTCAATAGCCTTAGATGCGCCGACGTCCCCAATTTCGAACTGTGCATCCCGTCGCTCTTTGAACAACGCGCCATTGCCCACACCCTCGGCACGCTGGACGACAAAATCGAACTGAACCGGCGGATGAACGAGACGCTGGAGGCAATGGCGCGGGCACTCTTCAAGTCGTGGTTTGTGGACTTCGATCCTGTTCGCGCCAAGGCCGAAGGCCGCGATCCTGGCTTGCCCAAGCAGATCGCTGATCTCTTCCCGAGCCGTTTCGTGGACTCTGATCTCGGCGAGATTCCAGAGGGGTGGGAAGTGGCGACGCTCGAAAGTGTGGCCGTTTTGAACCCCGAGGTGTGGACAAAGGACACGCGGCCCGTTGAGATTCGATACGTTGATCTCTCCAACACGAAGTGGGGCCGAGTCGAAGCTGTTACCTCGTTCACCGCAACTAATGCACCTAGCCGAGCGCAGCGCGTTCTCCGACCTGGAGATACGATCATCGGAACCGTGCGCCCTGGAAACGGCTCGTACGCGCTGATCTCTGAAACCGGGCTAACCGGAAGTACCGGATTCGCCGTTCTTAGACCGCGATCAGCCAATGGCACGGAGTTCACGTATCTTGCCGCCACACGTCGCGACAACATCGATGCTCTAGCACACCTAGCCGATGGTGGTGCCTATCCCGCGGTTCGCGTGGAGGTTGTTGCGGCTACGCCGATTGTTAAGCCAAGGGATGGTGTGCTCAGCGCGTTCGCCAAGACAACTGGTTCGTTCCTCAGCAAGTTTGCCAACAACGAACGCGAATCCCGCACCCTCGCTGCGCGGCGCGCTATTGCCCAAGCTCATCTCCGGCGAGCTGCGTATCTCACAAGCATGACCGAAAGAAGTCGGACTGTTACTTGCTGACTATTTTCAAGAGCCGAGCGAGTTGCAACCTCATCCGCTGGGGAAAGGAGATCTGCCCATTCTGAAACTTGGCGAAGCAGAGGTCGAATACCGCTATAAAGTCGCCGCGTAGCGTCTGCGGCGTATGCTGCTGATGCAAAGCGAGAAGTGCTTGGCCATGACATATCTTTACTCGTAGACCACTGCCGCAAGGACAATCATGGTGTCCGCGATAGCCATGCTCCAAGAGAAAGCTGATGACCGCCAGTGCGGAGAGATCATCGCGCAGGCTGAACGTATCCATGTAGTGGCGCAAGATGCCCTCGTGTCCGTGCGCCGCCTCATCGAAGGGGTGACGGCCGTGCTTCTTCCAGAAGCAGTAACCGTAGAGATAGGGAACCACCAGCCGGTTGACGCAGCCCAGCAGCGTGGGCTGCTCGAGCAAAACGCGGCGTTGCTCGATGGGGACAGCAAGGCATAGTGTGCCGCTGGGGTTACGATGCTCGTAGCGGGTATCGATCCGGCCTGCCGTTTCCTTGACACGCGGCAATGTCTCAGGAAAGTCGTGGGGGATCATCAATTCGATCTCGAACGACTCCTTGATTGTTTCCAGCCCGTCGGCGGAAGCCTCGAACAGCAGCGTACCAGACACAATGGTTTCAGCATCATGCTCGACAACGTTTTTGAGTCCACTATGAACGCTGGCCAGCTCGACGATTTGCCGGCGCAAGCCCTCCGTCACACGTCCCTCCAGGGCTTGGCGGCATTGGTAATGTGAATGCGCGGCGCGTCAATAGCCGAAACCGGGGGAATGAGAACATCGAAATTCTTCGTTACGACGGTTGCGCCCAACGCCTTACTGAGGTGCTCCTTCAGAAGCCGCGGGGTGGTTTCGCCCAGGATGTTCAGCAGGTCCTTCTGAAGCGCGTCCACCCACGAGAAGAAAGCCCGGGCACGGGCGTGGTTGTCTTCATGCCAGCGATCCGCGAAGTTTTCACCGGGATTGACAGGGTTTCCGATATACCACGTCCCGTCGGGCTTTCTCCGGATCAGCCCTATAGTCGCCAGTGACCGCTCGATAGCCCCGCTCTCGACGAGCGCCGCATGGGCACGGAGCTTTCCGACGATTCCCGACAAGGCCGAGTACACATCCGGTTCATTGCCATAGAGATGTGCCGCGAGCGTGGTGATGATGATCGAGATCGGCGCGCATTCGATACGCTCGTGATGATTGAAGCGCAGGTCCCGGTGGCGCTTCATGAGCTGGATCGCACGTTGAAGCGGCGTGCGAACCAGCTGGTCCGGCACCTTGTCGATGCTCGAGTAAATCAGGGATGCGCGGCGCTGGATATTCTCCTTCTGCTCGAACGCAGTGCGCGCGAACGCCGCAGCATTCTTGCCGTCGAACCAGACGCCATAGCCACGGGGATTGCTGGCGGACCAGAAATAGCTCTCGCCCTTCTTGTCCGTGATCGCGATAGCGGTATCGAGTAAGCCGCGGCCATCGAGAATGGCGGGCAGCACGTCCAAATGAAAGCCCACACCGTCCTGCTCGGTATATTCGAGCGTCCAGCAACGTCGACCTTCAGGATCGAGGAGCTCGCGGTAAGTTCCGTGCTCGCGGAGCCGGTCACCCACCATCAACTTGACCGACTGCGGTGTCGTACGGTCCTTTTGCAGCGGCAGCTCGCACACGAGATCAATGTCATAGGACGCCTCGATCCCGCCGCGAATCGGCCTGACAACGGTGCCGAGGCGGAACGAGCCCTGCGGGTAGATAATCAGTTCACCCGAGCTTCCGGAATAGGTCCCTTCCTCAAGCCAGCGACCGACCGCCTGATAGCGGTCCACCGCGTCCTGGTACTTGCCGGGCGGGATGTCGATCTCGCTCGCAGTTTGTTCGAGAAATTCCGAATACTTCCTGATATCAATAGTCATGCCGACAACCTCTCTCTCGATGCCACATCCAGCGCTTGGTCCAGCACGTGAACCGGCGCAAATGCTTCTGCCGGCTGGCTGAAAAACACGGGATCGAGAACCGGTTGCCGATCGCGTGCGAAGGAATAGCCCAGCCCCTTGAGGTCTTGGATGACCCGCGTGTCATCCATCTTGTATGTGTTGTAAGGGACGGTGTGATTGATCCGGTGGATCGCCATCCGCTCATGTTCGTCGCCGGTAAGCAGCTTGGCGATGCCCATCGCGCTATGCGACTGCCCGTCCATGAAGAGCTTGATGATCTTGGAGCCGAGCGTTTCGATCCCCGCCCAATTGCGGAGGGTGTAGGGTTCTTCCAGGCAGCCGAGGCTGAAGACATGAAGGGAACGCCCCGACCAGCCCAGCATCGTCATCGCCTCCACCACGGCCAGCGCCGTGGGGCTATTCGCCCATGTTCCGCCTCCGCAATCGGCCCGCGTCCCTGCCCGAAGATCTCCGGGCCTCGCTTCTCATAAAGATCGAGAAGCTCGGAAGCCCGCAGACCCATCGCCAGACCGATTGCGATGATCCCGCCGGTCGAAGTACCGGCGATCAGGTCGAAATAGGAACCGATTGGGCGTCCCTCAAGATGCTGTTCAAGCCCAGCCAGAAAGGCGGCCGGAAACGTTCCCAGAATTCCGCCTCCGTCAATGCACAGAATGCGGCGCTTGGGTGGTTGTGGGTCTTCCTCGTTTTTCATGCACGATCAGCGATCTTCACTCTTAAACTAGGGCGTTCCCAGTCTCCGCCTCGCGGCGGCTACGTCCAAATCTGCCTTCGCAAGGGGAACGGACCCCGGACACGATGTCCTGCTTAACCTATTGAGTTCAGTAGATAATTGTTGACAAACGAGCCTTTTGAGTGGATAGTTTACATAAATAACACATACAATACAAATTTGTAAACTATGGGATGGAACAATGATTGGTGAACGCATAAAGCAGGCACGTAAGGCGGCAGGGCTGTCATTGCGCGCGCTCGCGGAGCGTACGGGGGTCACTGCCATGGCGATCTCCAAGTACGAAACCGGGAAATCCACGCCGTCGTCGCGCGTGCTCCTCGACCTTTCAAGGGCACTTGGCGTGCGCACGGAATATTTCTTCCGGCCGGTAAAAGTCGAGTTGCGGGAAATCCAGCACCGGAAACATTCCCAGCTTGCGAAGAAGGCGCTCGCGCAGATCGAAGGGGACGTGAAAGAGCAGTTGGAGCGCTTCATCGAGCTGGAGGAATTGCTGCCCAACGGGCCGGTGCAGGCGTTCAGGCTGCCCGACAATCTTCCGGCAGCGATCACGGCTCTCGACCAGATCGAATTGGTTGCCCGGCAACTTCGAGAATCCTGGGACTTGGGTGCCGACCCGATCCCGGTACTCACCGACATGCTCGAGGAGCGCGGGATCAAGGTCTTCCAGTCCCAGGCGATCAACAATCGTTTCGACGGTATGGCGGCGGCCGTCGATGGCATCCCGGTCATTGTCGTCGGGCGCGGATGGCCGGGCGATCGCCAGCGATTTACCCTTGCGCACGAACTCGGGCACCTGGTTCTGAAAGGACGGCTGGCACCCGATGTCGAGGAGGAGGCCGCGGCCAACCGGTTCGCCGGTGCATTCCTCGCGCCCGCAGAAGAAGTCCGCAAGGAGCTGGGTGAGAAGCGCGTCTGGCTGGAGCCCCGGGAGCTCGAAGTCCTCAAGAAAACCTACGGCCTGAGCATGCAGGGCTGGATGCACCGGGCGAAGGACCTGGGCATCTTGGCCGACGTGCACTACGTCGAGATGCGCAAGTTCTTCAACTCGCGAGGCTGGAACAAGACCGAACCGGGCGAGCAGTACGCGCCCGAGCGCCCTCAACTCTTCGATCAGCTCGTGTACCGGGCTCTTGCACAGGACCTGATCAGCGAATCCAAGGCGGCTGAGCTGTTTCGCATGCCATTAACGGAATTCCAGAAGAAACGGAACATGCAAGGTGGCCGGCCGGCTGCTCATTAGCGATGCGAACATCATCATCGACATGAACACGGGCGGCCTGCTCCGCCCGATGTTCCGGTTTGATGCGACGTTCGCCGTCCCGGATGTGCTGTTCGAGGAAGAGCTCCGGGTTGATCACCCGGAATTGCCGCGACTCGGCCTCAGGCTGCTCGAACTGCGGGAGGACACCGTCCTGCACGCAGCCGGGCTGATCGGGAAGTACCGCAGCTTGGGCGCCAGCATCAATGACCTCCTGGCGCTCGCGCTCGCATGGCAGGAGAAGTGTCCGCTCCTGACCGGCGATCAGCGGCTTCGGGCCGCGGGACAAGAGGAAGGCGTCGACGTACACGGCACGCTCTGGCTCATCGAGCAAATGCTACAGGCGCGGACGATCAACCACAGACAGGCCGAGGCAGGATACGGAAAGATGCGCGCAATTGGACGCCGCCTGCCTTGGGGTGATGTTGAGCAGCAACTGCGCAGATTCAAGAAGTAAACGCGGCTCACGCCGCGCGCCCGAAGAGCACGGCCTGCTCGACTTCCTCCACGGTGAGGTCGTAGTCCGCGGCCACTTCGGCGGCCGGCTCCTTGGCGTCGATGCGGCCCGCGATGGCGGCGGTGGAGATCCCCGCCCGCACAATGATCGGGCGGCCGAACGCGATCTTGGGATCGATCGCGATCGTGCGGGGTGCCGGCGTCTCGGCCGATAGGAATGAGCGCAATACGTGCGCTTCGATCAGATTCCAGAACGACAGGGCCGGGGGCTGGCGCGAGGGCGGATGGATCAACGGCTGAAATCGAGCCGTCCCTTCAGCCTTGGGGTACGGCCGGCCGGCGACCGATGACCGCAAGGTCGCTACTGGGAGCTTGAGATATCGGGCAGCCTCGGCCAAGGTGTAGGCCGGCTGATCCCTGAGATCGGTGTTTTGGGTGCTTCTCCTGGGCCGGGTTGCCATAGCGGCGCGATTGTGAGCCACATTTGGAAGTCCGTGGTGTTTTGGATGCCCGGTGTGGCGAATAGTGCAGATATACCTATATTATCGGGGCCAAATTGTTGGATTTTCGGGTTGATCGGCTCAGCGTGCTATTAGCTGGGTGAGTCGGAAATCGCTTCTTACTTGGCGATAGTCGCATGGGCAGAGCAACATTGGCGGCGGGAAGCGGGAACGGGATGAGCGCATTGATTGAGGCACCCGGCGGGGAAGTCCTCGTCTACATCGCTCCGGACGGTGAGGTTCGGGTGGATGTACGCCTGGATCACGATACCGTCTGGCTGACGCAGGCGCAGATGGTCGAGCTCTTCGGGCGGGACCAGTCCGTTGTCTCACGGCACCTTCGGAACGTTTTCGCGGACGGAGAACTGCCGGCGGAGGGCAATATGCAAAAAATGCATATTGCTTCGGCGGACAAACCCGCCACCCTGTATAGCCTCGACGTCATCATCTCGGTCGGTTATCGGGTGAAGTCCAGGCGCGGCGTGCAGTTCCGGCAGTGGGCCACCCGCATGCTGCGCGAGCATCTGGTGCAGGGCTACACCTTTAACCAGACCCGGCTGGCGGAACGCGGACTGCTGGAGGCCCGGCAGACGCTCGACCTTTTGGCCCGCACTCTGCAAAACCAGGCGCTGGTGGACAGCACCGGCCGGGCGGTACTGGATCTGATCGTCGGCTACGCCGACACCTGGCGGCTGTTGCTGGAGTACGACGAAGACCGGCTTGCGTTGCCGCCCGGCGCCCGGCCATCTTCGGGCGTGCTGGATTTTGCCCGCGCCGGCGCGGCGATTGCCGAATTCAAGCGCGAGCTGATGGCGCGCAGCCAGGCCACGCCGCTGTTCGGCAACCCGCGCGGCGAGGCGCTGGAGGGCATACTCGGCAGCATCGAGCAGACTATGTTTGGTGAAAGCCTGTACCGCTCGCGCGAAGAGAAAGCCGCGAACCTGCTCTATCTCGTCATCAAGGATCACCCGTTTTCCGACGGCAACAAGCGCATCGGTTCTTTCCTGTTCATGCTCTACCTGCAACAGGAAGGCATGACGCATGGGCTCAACCCGCAGGCGCTGACCGCGCTTGCGTTGCTCATCGCCGAAAGCGCTCCAGCCACCAAGGACTTGATGATCCGGCTGATCATCAATCTGCTGACGGAGCGCGATGGATGAGCGGGCCGCTAGTCTGCGTGCTAGCACGGTAGTCAGGGTCTTGCCAGCTTGTTCTCAAATACGCTACACTTGTTCTCAATATGAGAGCAAAAGCGCGTCCGCAGGCACCGCAATTGGTCGAGATTCTATTCGGCGCCTATCGCCGGCAGATTCTGGCGCTGCTGTTGCTGCGCCCCGATGAGAGCTTCTATGTGCGGGAGATCGGCCGGCTGACCGGCGTGCCCGCCGGCTCGCTGCATCGCGAACTGAAACTGCTGAGCGATGCCGGGCTGCTGCAGCGGTCGGCGGCTGGCAACCAGGTGCGCTATCAGGTCGCTCGCACGTGTCCGATCCAGGAGGAACTGGCTGGAATTTTCCGCAAGACGGCCGGGCTCGCCGACGTGCTGCGCGAGGCGCTGGCGCCGATTGCGGGCAAGATACGCGTGGCGTTCATCTTCGGGTCGGTGGCGCAGGGCAAGGAGCGCGCCACCAGCGACGTGGATGTGCTGGTCGTGGGTTCGGCGTCGTTTGCTGCCGTGGTGGCGGCGCTGAGCCGGGCGAGCGAACGGTTGCGGCGCGAAGTGAATCCGGTGGTGATGACCCAGTCCGCTTTCGAAGCGAAACTGGCCAGTCGCGACCGCTTCGTCGCCAGGGTGGTGCGCGAGCCGAAGATATTCCTGCTGGGGGATGCCGGTGAGTTTGCAGAACTTGCTGAAGATCGGGCAGCTTAAGGAGCATCGGCCGCAACTGATCGACCCCCAGAGATGACTGCGCAGCGGTTCGCGGAATCGGTTGTCGAAGATGCCGCCCTCGCCTGGCTGGAGGCGCTGGGCTACGTCGTGCTGCACGGGCCGGACATATCGCCTGGCGGCGATGCCCCTGCCCCCTCCCTCACCCTCCCCCGCGCACTGCGTGCGCAAGGGAGGGTAAGTACCAATGCCCGGACGGAGAGGGGGAGCTATTCGGAGGTCGTGTTCGAAGACCGATTGCGCGATGTGCTCGTGCGTCTCAATCCGGCGTTGCCGCCCGAGGCGCTGGAAGATGCGTATCGCAGGCTCACACGCGCCGACGCGCCGACGCGCCGTCGCTCGTCGAGCGCAATCGTGCGTTGCATCGCATGCTGGTGGACGGCGTGACGGTTGAGTACCGGCGCGCTCGGCGCCGGGCGCGAGTGGTTCAAGCCGTGGCGCACGGTGAGCGGCCGTGACGATGTGGCGCCTCACCTGGCCGAGCTTCAGGTGGTGCTGGAAGGCGTGTTCGAAAAGCAGCGCTTCCTCGATCTGGTGCGGTATTTCATCGTGTTCGAGGATGCCGCTGCCGATGGGGGCGGCGGCACGCTCATCAAGAAGATGACGGGCTACCACCAGTTCCACGCCGTGAACGTGGCGGTGGAGGAGACGCTGCGCGCCGCCAAGGTTGCGGCTCAGCCGCTGGGTCTCTACGCGGCCGGCCACCAGCCGGGCGGCGAGGAGGGCGACCGGCGGGTAGGCGTCGTCTAGCATACGCAGGGATCGGGCAAGAACCTGACCATGGCGTTCTATGCGGGACGCATCATCCTGCACCCTGCCATGGAGAATCCTACGATCGTGGTGCTCACGGATCGCAACGATCTCGACGATCAACTCTTCGGCACGTTCGCCCGCTGCCGCGAACTGTCGCGCCAGCCGCCGGTGCAGGCGGAGAACCGCGCCGATTTGCGCAACAAGCTGCGCGTTGCTTCCGGCGGGGTGGTGT
Source organism: Betaproteobacteria bacterium (assembly GCA_016199545.1). Lineage (GTDB taxonomy): Bacteria > Pseudomonadota > Gammaproteobacteria > Burkholderiales > SG8-41 > DSOT01. The sequence goes on from JACQGN010000333.1 coordinate 11,198, forward strand.
TTACCACGATTCAGAAGTTTCTTCCTGAGGCCCCCTCACTTACTTCTCCCTCACCCCAACCCCTCTCCCGGGGGGAGAGGGGCTCGCATTCTCCCTCACCCCCGGCCCCTCTCCCGGGGGGAGAGGGGAGGAATGCGGGCGCGGCCCTTGGGGGAGAGGGGAGGAATGCAGTGGGGAGAGGGGGACAGATGGACGTGCTCTCGGAACGCCGCAACATCGTCGTGATTGCCGACGAGGCGCACCGCAGCCAATACGATTTCATCGACGGCTTCGCGCGCCACATGCGCGATGCCCTGCCGCGCGCGTCGTTCATCGGTTTCACCGGCACGCCAATCGAGAAAGCGGACGCCAACACGCGCGCCGTGTTCGGCAACTACATCAGCGTCTACGACATCCAGCGCGCGGTGATCGACGGGGCGACGGTCCCGATTTATTACGAGAGCCGGCTCGCCAAGCTGGAGCTGAAGCCCTCCGAACGCCCGAAGATTGACCCCGAGTTCGAGGAGGCGACCGAGGGCGAGGAAATCGAGCGCAAGGAAAAGCTCAAGACCGAATGGGCGCAGCTCGAAGCCGTGGTCGGATCGGAGAACCGCATCAGGCTGATCGCCCGCGACCTGGTCGAGCATTTCGAGAGCCGGCTCGCGACGATGGACGGCAAGGCGATGATCGTCTGCATGAGCCGCCGCATCTGCGTCGAGCTCTACCGGGCGATTGTGGCGCTGCGGCCGAAATGGCACCAAGATGAGGACGACCGGGGCGAGATCAAAGTCGTGATGACGGGTTCGGCGTCCGACCCCATGGACTGGCAATCCCACATCCGCAACAAGCCGCGGCGCGAGGCGCTCGCACAGCGCTTCCGCGATGCTACGGACCCGTTCCGGATCGTGATCGTGCGCGACATGTGGCTCACGGGATTCGATGCACCGAGTCTGCACACGATGTACGTGGACAAGCCGATGCGCGGGCACGGACTGATGCAGGCGATCGCGCGCGTGAACCGCGTCTTC
>JACQGN010000339.1 GCA_016199545.1 Betaproteobacteria bacterium
AAGGAGTGTGTCGGAGCTAAGTCCGACACACTCCTAGGGATCCATAATTGAGTTCTCCAGGGCGCGCACGAGCCAGGGCAAGCAGTTCCTTGAGGGATTTCGTCGGTACTGACGGATGAACCACCAGAATCTGCGGCGTTGTAACGATGCGCGTTACAATTCCCTGGAGCACGATCTGGCTCAGGAACACTTGTATGACGACCGATATGTCGTGATTGCGTCAGTCAACCATCGTTTGGCGGGGAAGGAGGTTGTGACGCTCGCCGATCTGGCGCAGGAGCGGTGGATACTGTCGGCCCCCACTTCCGCGATCTCGCGGCAGCTCCACGGCGTGTTTGAAAAACACGGGCTGCCGCGCGTTCGCGTCACCGTCGAAACTGATTCCCCGGCGCTGAGACTTCCCGTGGTCGCTTCTTCCGATGTGCTGGGTTACACCTGGGCGTCGGTTGTGCGACAAGCGGCGCCACATCTGCGCTTCGCGGAGCTTGATGTCAAGGAACTGGCATTGAGTTTTCCGGTGGGTGTTGTTTACCGGAAGGATGCCTATTTCTCCCCCATTGCACGGCGCTTCATCGAGATCCTCAAGTCAGCGGCGCGAGAAACCGGCAAGGTCGCGAAATAGCGCGCGGCATGTCACCGTTGTTCGACCCTATTGCGCGGAACTCCTCATATGGCACTTAAACGCTCCAAAGGTCCCGCCGGCACCTTGGTCGTGCTGGAGCATTCCTCGAAAATCCTCAAGGACAACCCGCTCGGCGATCCGCACGTGCGCAAGGTGGGCGTGTGGCTGCCGCCGCAGTATGACCCTAGAAACGGCGAATTAGCCACGGAAACACACGGAATCACACAGACGAACAACGCACTACGTATTTGCATCACGTCACCGAGAAGGTGGCGCACCGCAGTAGAACATTTATATGATTTTTCCGTGTCTTTCCGTGTGCTTCCGTGGCCAACTGCGGTTTTTCGGATGACGGGAGGACACCTGGGCGCCGTTTCCCGGTGCTCTATGATCTCGTCGGATTCACCGGCTCGGGCCTCTCGCATACCAACTGGAAGCCGTTCGGTGACAACGTGCCGGAACGCGCGGCGCAGCTCATCCGCGATCTGTCTGGTGCAGTTGTCGCAGTCGTTCTTTGATCCGGGGTTGGGCGAAGCCAACAAAGCCGCGCACATTCGGCGATTGGTGGCGCGATGATGGAAAAACGATGCTGGCGGGAATGGGCTCGTCCTCGAATTTTTCGAGTATGCGTATCAGCTTACCCGCCTTGATCTGCTCCAGCACGTGGTAATCGAAGAATTGTCCGAAACCCGCGCCCTGCACGCAAGCCAGAACGCCCGCGTCGATCTGGTTGGTGACCAGCGCGCTCTTGACTGGAACCTGCACCCGCTTTCGCCCCTCGCGAAAATCCCAGTGCCCCGGTGACACCACGCCGGTGAAGCTCACGCATCGTTGACCACGTAAGTCCGCCGGCTTTTTTGGCAAGCCGCTGGTCTTGAGCAGCGCCGGACTCGCCACCAGCACGCGGCGCGTCTCGCCGATGGGGTGGGCCACCATGGACGAGTCGGGCAGCTTGGCCACGCGAACTGCCAGATCCATGCCTTCCTCGACGAGGTCGACGATTCGATCCAGCAGCAGCAGTTCGATATTGACCTCCGGGTGCTCGGCCAGGAACTCGGCGACCACGGGTGCTACGAACATCCTGCCAAAGGGCACGGAGGACGCGATCCGCAGCCGGCCGCGCGGCGTGGCCCGCCGTGCACTCAGGCTCTGCTGTGCTTCTTCCACCGCGGCAACGATCTGGCGGCTGCGTTCGTAGTAATCACGCCCTTCATCGGTCAACGACATGCGGCGAGTCGTGCGATTCAACAATCGCACGCCGAGATCGCGCTCCAGCGTAGCCAGCGTGCGCACCATGGATGGCTGCGACACATCGAGCGCCTCTGCCGCGGCGGTGATGCTGCCTGCGTCGACGATCCTGATGAACGCCTCGATGGCGTAGAGCTTGTCCATGCCTGGCGATATTACTGCACTTTTTGCAGCAATGAAATGCAAGTTACGCCATTTATCCGAATGGCGCAGAAGCACAGAATGCCTCCCATCGCTTCAACACAACCAAGCGATAGCACATCAACCGAAACTGAAAAGGAGATTTACCATGGCACGAGTTCAAGTTGTTAACCCCCAAACCGCCACCGGCGAAGCCAAGTCGCTGCTCGACGCTGTTCAGGCGCAACTGGGCGTCACGCCCAATTTCATCCGCGTTCTGGCGAACTCGCCCAAGGCGCTGGAAGGCTTTCTCGGGCTCTACGGCGCGCTCGGCAGTGCGAAAGTGGACAAGCCCACCCAGGAACGCATCGCGCTCGCGATTGCCGAGGGCAATGGCTGCCAGTACTGCGTGTCTGCGCATACCGCCATCGGCCGCGGCGCCGGCTTGAGCAACCAGGAAATGGCGTTGAATCGCCGGGGCTCTTCGAGCGACAGCAAAGCCGCTGCCACGGTGGCATTTGCCAAGGCGCTGAACAGCAACCTGGGCGAGATCACCACGGCGGAGTTCGATGCTGCGCGCAACGCGGGTCTCACGGATGGCGAAATCGTCGAGGTCATCTCGGTCGTCGCGCTCAACATCTTTACCAACATTCTCGGTAAAGCCACGCGCATCGAAATCGATTTCCCCAAGGTCGATCTCTTCGACACGCCGGCCCGCGCTGCTGCGTGATTCGATGAGTCATCCGGCTGTCAGCAAAACATCGACGCCGGACAGTTCTTCTTCTCCAACCCTCTCCCGCGCGCGGGAGAGGGTGGTGGGCCGGGAGAGGGAATCCAATCATGTTACGCGCACTTACTGAAAATACGATAGGAATTCACGATGTCCCGCGCTTATTCTGATATTGCGTTCACGCCTGCTGTCCGCGCGATGCAGAGCCGAATGGGCAGCCGCGCCAACTATGCGCTGCTTGATCACACCGATGAGCGGAACGACCGCCTCGGGCCCAGAGAGGCCGAATTCATCACCGCGCGGGACAGTTTCTATCAGGCCACCGTCAGCGAGACGGGCTGGCCGTATGTGCAGTTTCGCGGTGGCCCGGTGGGCTTTCTGAAAGTGCTCGACGAAAAGACGCTAGGCTACGCGGATTTTCGTGGCAACGTGCAGTACATCAGCGTGGGCAATGTCGCCAACAATGATCGTGTCTCGATCCTTCTAATGGATTACGCCAACCGCGGCCGCCTGAAAATCATGGGCCGGGTGCGCTTGGTAGACCTGGACGAAGACCCGGCGCTCATCGCCAATCTGGAATCCGCCCAATATCGCGCCCGCGTTGAGCGCGGTGTAATCATCACCGTCGAAGCCTACGACTGGAATTGCTCGCAACACATCACGCCGCGCTTCACCGAGGCAGAGGTTTCCGCTGCCACGGCGCCGTTGCGCGAGGAACTTGCTCACCTGAAGGCCCGGCTGGCGGAATCGCACGCGACTATTCCCTCTGCAACTCAGGCTGGACCCCCGGTCGCTTTGGGCAATGGCCCGCTTGCTCTGGTGATTGCGGGCATCCGCCAGCTTACGCTACGCGTGCGCGCCTACGAGTTGCGCAAACCAGATGGCGCGAAACTCCCCGATGTGACGCCGGGCGCGCACATTGACGTGCCCGTGCTGCTGACGAATGCAGTTCCTGCAGCCCGCGGCGTTGATAGCACGCGGCGCTACTCCATCACTGCTGTCTCGCCCGAGGGCGACAGTTACGAGATTGCGGTGCAAAGGGAAGACAACGGCAGTGGCGGGTCACTGGCGGCGCACCGCGATTACCACCTGGGCATGACACTTCATTGCGGCATGCCCGGCAATGACTTCGAGTTGCATACCGACAACCGGCCAGCGGTGCTGATCGCCGGCGGCATCGGCATCACACCCATCCACTCAATGGCGCACACTCTGGTACGGCAAGGGCGAAGCGTTACCTTGCATTACGCGGCCCGGTCGCGTAGTGAAGCCGCGCTGGCGCAACCACTGCATGCCGCGCTCGGTGATGCGATGACGCTCTACCTTGGCGACTCTGGAGAGAAGCTCGATGTGCGTCCGGTTATCTCAAGGGCACCGGCCGGCAGTGTGTTTTACGTGTGCGGGCCGAGTTCGCTGATCGAGGCCGTTCGCATGGCCGCACGCGCCGGCGGCATTGCTGAGGGCCGCGTTCGCTTCGAGCGTTTTGCTGCGGCTCCGGTTCAGGCGACCGACCGGCCGATCCGCGTCACGCTACGCCGTAGCGGGAAGATCGTTGACGTCGGCGCGTCGCAGTCGGTTCTCGATGCCTTGCAAGCGGCGGGCGTCGATGCGCCTGCATCGTGTCGCTCGGGTACCTGTGGCACCTGTGCGGTCAAAGTGCTGGCAGGCGATCCGGATCACCGTGATACGGCTTTGTCTGCCGTGGAGCGCGAGCAGGCCGGGCTCATGTGCATTTGCGTCTCGCGCGCGAAATCATCGACGCTTTCCCTTGATCTGTAGGAGGCCGGCCTGTTTTGTTCTCGAAGCCCATATGACATATGACCTTGAGATCGTGGCAGCGTAAACTCCTCTTTTTGCGGGAATTGCACCGCGTTACAAGCAGACACGAAAACTACATATGGCACTCAAACGCCCCAAAGGCCCCGCCGGCACGCTGGTCGTGCTGGAGCACGTCTCGAAGATCCTCAAGGACAACCCGCTCGGCGATCCGCATGTGCGAAAGCTCGGAGTGTGGCTGCCGCCGCAGTATGACGATGACGGAGACAAGCGTCGCTTCCCGGTGCTCTACGATCTCGTCGGCTTCACCGGCTCCGGCCTCGCGCACGCGAACTGGAAGCCGTTCGGCGACAACGTGCCGGAACGCGTGGCGCGGCTCATCCATGAGCGGAAGATGGGGCCGGCGATTTTCGTTTTTCCGGACTGCTTTACGGCGCTCGGCGGTAACCAGTACGTGAACTCGTCCGCGATCGGCGACTACGCGGGCTATCTCACGCGCGAGATCATTCCTTTCGTGGACCGCGAGTTCCGCACGCTCGCGAGCCGCGAGCATCGCGGCTGTTTCGGCAAATCATCCGGCGGCTACGGCGCGATCATCCACGGCATGAAGTATTCAAGATATTGGGGCGCCATCGCGAACCATTCCGGCGATGCGTATTTCGATTTCGTCTATTGGCACGACTGGCCGAATACGTTGAACGAACTGGCGAAGCACCGCGTGCCGAAGCGCAAGTCAGGCGCATACGACGCACGCAGCGAATCGCGCCGCAAGGGCCTTGCCGAAGGCCTGGACGACGGGCGCATCAGGCGCTTCCTCGCGCACGTGTGGAAGAAGGAGAAGCTTTCGACGGCGGAAGGCCACTGCATCATGAACCTTTGCATGGCGGCGACCTACGACCCGGACTCGAAGACGCCGCTCGGCTTCCGTGTGCCGTTCAACCTCGAATCAGGGGAACTCATTGAAAAGCGCTGGAGCAGATGGCGCGCCCACGACCCGATCAATCTCGTTGCGCGCTACCGGGACAACCTCAAAACATTGCGCGGCATCTACATCGATTGCGGCTGGCGCGACCAGTACCACATCCACTACGGCGCGCGCATCCTGTCAAAGCGCCTAGCCGCGGCCAGCGTCCCGCACACCTACGAGGAATTCGACGACAACCACTCCGACATCGATTACCGGATGGACACGAGCCTGCCGTTTCTCTACCGGGCGTTGAAGCTCTGACGACAAGAGGGGGCGGTTTTCTTGGACGCGGAAACACGGACTCAGCCAGCGGCACCAAAACAATGGCTCCTTCCCTCTCAGGGGGAAGGCCGGGATGGGGGTGGGGTCCGCAATGCGCTCCAAATCGCTTCCGTCACCGCCTCGGTATCGCGCAGTACCTCGTTATTCCAGAAACGCAGAACGCGGAAGCCGGCACGCTCAAGGCACTCCGTTCGTGCTGCATCCTCGAGTTTACGTTCGCCGTGCTGTCCCCCATCAACTTCCACGGCAAGCATAGCCGTCAGGCAGACGAAGTCGATGATGTAGTCTCCGAACGGATGCTGCCTCCGAAACTTGAAACCATCCATTTGTTTTCGCTGAAGCGATCGCCATAGTCGCTGCTCAGCGTCAGTCATGTTCTTGCGCAGGCGTCGCTGAAGCTTTGGTCTCAGAATCGCTTTGTTGGTCTGGCCTTTCATCGTCACCCCCCCCAAACCCATCCCCACCCCAGCCCTCCCCTTGAAGGGAAGGGAGAAAAGTTTCTGCGGGCGTTTCTAGGAGTTTGTCGGACTTGAGTCGGACAAACTCCTAATGCAAAACCCCCGGCACGAATACGGGAGAACGACGCCAATGAAAACCTTATTTTCGGCCTGCTCGTGTGCTTTGGGGAGGGCAGGCGCGGTTATTAATCCAGGTTACAGTCAAGATCGGCGGGCGGTTTTGCTGTTAGCAGCCTGTCGCATGCCAAGTCCGACAGGCTGCTAGCCTCCGCGAAACACCGGCGCGCGTCTACCGGCGACCGCCGTGATGCCGTCTTTCGCGCCGCTGGTTCTCTTGCAGATCCATCACGCCCGCACCCGCACGGAATTACCGTTATCGATGGTGACGATGGTGCCGCTGATGTGCGAGGCACGGGCGGAGGCGAGGAAGGCGACCAGGTCCGCAACCTGCGATGGCTTACCCGTTCGCCTCGTCGGCGCGGCCGCCGCGACCCTCGCCTGTATCTCCTGCCACCGCGATGCATCACCAAGCTCCCGCTCCGCCATTTCCTTGAAATGGTCGATCGCGCGCTCGGTCTGTATCCCGCCTGGGTTGACGCCCACCACGCGCACGCCGCGGTCCACGCTCTCCGATCCCAGCGCGCGCGTGAATGCCATGAGTGCCGCGTTGCCGGTGGTGCCTGCGATGTAGCTGGAGCGGGGGCGCTCGCCCGCGACGCCGATCACATTGACGATCACGCCGGCGCCCCGCTCGCCCATGCGCTGGTAGAGCTCGCGCGTGAGGTTGATGTAGCCGAAAACCTTCAGCTCCCACGCGTGCCGCCACGTCTCGTCATCGACCTCCGAGAGACTGCCGCTGGGAATCGCGCCCGCGTTGTTCACCAGAATGTCCGCGTCGCCGCAAGCTTGCGCCAGCGCGAGGACGTTCTGCGTCTTGCCGAGGTCGAATGGATGAATCGAAACCTCGGCCTTGTGCTGCTGCGCGATCACGTCAGCGGCCGCCTTGAGCCCGGCTTCGCTGCGTGATGCGATGTGCACGCGCGCGCCTTCCGCGGCGAATCCATGCGCGCACGCCAGTCCAATTCCTTTCGACGCCCCGGTAATCAATACCTTCCTGCCACGTAGTTCCAGATCCACGATTTCCCCTCCCCAGGTAGGTTGTGTTGCGGTGCCATGCGCAGTTGTCGGGCACGGGCACGAGCCCGCCGGTGTTCGACGGTGCGTCAAGGCTTCGAATCCTGCTCCAGTGCCGGATGTCGCTCCACCCATTGCGTCGCCTGCTCGTAGGCGTGGGCGACACGGTAGATGAGGGCTTCGCTGAACGGTTTGCCGATGATCTGCATCGAGAGCGGCAGGCCCACTTGGCTGAAGCCTACGGGCACCGAGAGCGCGGGGCTTCCGGTCACGTTGAAGGGCGCGCGCGCCTGCCGGGCATAGGTGTACTCGATCGCCTTCGGGTCGTCGATGCGGCACGCCGGGTCCATCGAGCTCGCCGTCACCGCCACGTCGATGGCGGAAAACATTGCATGGAATTTGTCCGCCATCGTGCGGCGCAGGCGCGTCGCATTCACGTAGTCGGCGGCGCGCACGAAGGCGCCGGCCATCAGTCGTTCGCGTGCCAGCGCGCCGTAGTCCTGAGGACGCTCCCGCATCCAATTCTCGTGCACCGCGAAGGCCTCGCTCGTCAGGATGGTGCGGTTGCAGGCGACCCATTCGCCGAGAGGGGCGGTTTCGATCTCCCGCACTTTGGCCCCGAGATCGGCGAGCTTCCGCACCGCCGCGTCGATCCCGGCCGTCATTTCCGGATCGGCCTCCATGTCGCGCGTATAAAAGTGCCGGATCACGCCTATCCTGAGCCCCTCCACGCCGCGGCCGAGCTCGGCGGTGCAGCCGCTCTTCGCGTGAGCGCTGCTGCCGGGATCGAGCGGATCGTGGCCCGCGATGATATCGACCATCAGCGCGTTGTCGTGCACCGTCCGTGTAAGCGCTCCGACATGATCGAGCGAGAATGCCAGCGGGATTACGCCGCGCCGGCTCACCAGGCCGTACGTGGGCTTGATCCCGACCACGCCGCACATCGAGGCCGGATTGCGCACCGAGCCGCCGGTGTCGGTGCCGATCGCCGCGGGCAGGAAACCCGCCGCCGTCGCTGCGCCCGAGCCGCTCGAGGAACCGCCGCAGAAATGATCGCGGTTCCACGGATTGCGCGCCGGCGGCCAGGGCAGATCGAACGACGGCCCGCCGATGGCGAATTCGTGCGTCGAGAGCTTGCCCATGAACACGCCACCGGCCGCACGCAGCTTTTGCGTCACCGCGGCGTCGGCCCCTGCGACGTTTTCCCGCAGGATCTTCGAATGGGCGGTCGTCGGCAGGCCCGCATAGTCGACGATGTCCTTGAGACCGTAGGGCACGCCATGCAACGGGCCGCGCCACGTGCCGCGCATGATTTCCGCCTCGGCTCGCCGTGCGTCCTCCAGCGCGAGGTCGGGCGTAAAGCGGAGGAAGGCGTTCAACTTCCCGTCGTGGCGTTCGATACGGTCGATCAGGGCCTTCGCGTACTCGACGGGCGAGAGCTTCCTGCCGCGCAGCAGCCCGACGGCATCGGCAACGGTGAGCCAGGCGAGGTCCATCCCTCACTCCCGACCTCTCTCCCGGGGGGAGAGAGGAGGCAATCTGTTCCCTTCGCCCTCCGGGAGAAGGGCTGGGGATGAGGGCTGAAGTGGCCTATCGAACATTCGGAACACGTGCGCCGGCTCGTCGGCCGGCCCGAGTTTCGCCACTGGCAGCGACGCCCGCCGCGCCTGCGCCACCCGCGTCGCGCGCAGAAGCTGCTGCAGATGCTCGTTCGTGAGCCGGGTCATGCCGATCCCCTCGGCCATGCGCTTCACCTCGTCGAACGTCAGGGATGGCTCTTCCATCGTGTGCTCCTCCATGAAAATGCCAGTTCAATGAACATGCGTCTGGTAATATAACCGCATGATCAGGATCGAGCCAGGCAACGCAACGCTCGGCGCGAGGGTCACCGGTGTCGACCTCGCCCGTTCCCTCTCGGAAGCCGATTTTGCGGCCGTGCTGCGCGCGCTTGGGCAATACGGCGTGCTGTGTCTTCCCAACCAGCCGATCGAAGCAGCGGCGTTGCGAACGTTTTCGGCGCGCTTCGGCGGATTGCAGGCGATGTCCTCGGGCGTGAAGGATCGCGGGGAGCCGGGGATGCCCGAGGTCTCGATCCTGTCGAACATCGTCGAGAACGGGCGCCCGATCGGCATCCCGGACGCCGGACAGGACTGGCACACCGACATGACCTACAACCGGGTGATGGGATTCGTCAACGTGCTGGTGGCGAAGAAAGTTCCCGTCCGCAACGGCAAAGTCCTTGGCGCCACGGAGTTTACGAACACACAGGCAGCCTATGATGATCTTCCTGCCGAGGTGAAAACAGAGCTTGCCGACGTGACCGCCACGCACGACTGGAACAATTTCCACGAGATCATGCGGCGCAAGGGCAGCACGCGTCCGGCTCTCACCGAGGCGCAGCGGCGCGAGCGGCCTCCGGTGTCGCATCCCGTTTTCCTCACGCATCCCGTGAGCGGCCGGAAGGTGATCTACGTGAATCCCGGGTTTACCGTGAAGATCGACGGCTGGGAAGACGACGCGAGCCGCGACATGCTTGATTTCCTGTTCTCGCACGTGCTGAAGCCGAAGTATCGCTACGCGCACCACTGGACCGTGGGCGATGTCCTCGTGTGGGATCACATCGGCACGTGGCATCAGGCGGTGGGCGACTACACTGCCGACGAACACCGTCTCATGAAGCGCTGCCAGGTGCTCGCGGACAAGGTGTTCGACCCGGTGTTCCTGGAAATGGCGCTCGGCGCGCACGCGCCTGCCTGATGCACTTTCGCCTCGCACTTTCGGTTCCCGTACCCCGTGAATCGGCCTTGGGGCGGCCGGAGGAACCCGAAAGGCGGATCAATTGGGCGGATTGATCTGTCGATCCGGGACGATCGAATTACGGCCGAGGAACTGAAGAAATTCGTCGCTGCTCGCGCGGCAAATCGCGCGCAGGCGCCACAGCGCTGCGCCCAGGACCGTCTCATTGAACAGCCAGTCCTCGACGCGCTTGCTGGTGTTGAAGGCGGGCTGAATCGTTATCGCCTCTGTGTAATAGGCCTTGAGGTCCTCGTACGCGAACTTCAGGACCTGTCCCGCGGGGAGGCTGTCGCGGGGAGAACGCATCGCCTGATCCTCCAGGAAACCCGCAAGATACATCCCCGCATCATTGACCGGCAATCCGCTGATACCCACGGTTGTCCGGCAGCGTTTCGCCACCGCAAGCTCGTACCACGGCGCGAGCGCGTCGATCTCCTTCATCAGCGCCATGCCGATCTGGCTGGTGGGCGCGGTCTTGTCGGGCGACTGCGGGAAATCGACAGGGCAGGCCATGCCTTCCATGGCGCTCTCTGCCGCGCCGGCGGCAGCAGCGGGAGCGTCCTCCGGGTAATCGACCAGCACAGGACCGTCGCTGGCATTGAGCAGCTCCAATGCCGCCCGCATCACTCGCTGCTGGAACGCCGGATCGTTCGGTGTCCCCAGCGGGCGGCCCAGCTCGAACGGCACCCACAGCGCGCGCGGCGGCCGGGTGCGCTCGGTGTGGATCCGGATCAGGCTGATCCCGGTAGTCGCCAGCCCTTCCTCCTCAAAGTAGATTGACAGCCCGCCCACGGCGCGCGAGCACTTGGGTCAAATCGGGACCAGGAACACGGTATCCACCGCATCAGCCTTCATCGCGCGGGCGATGGCGCGCGCGGAAGGCTCGATCTGCGCTGGGTGCGGGGCGCCCGATACGGTAAAGTGAAAATTCGCGACCGACCCGATCACGCCCTCCGCCGCGAGCTCGTGAAGTCGTTGCAGCGGGAAGCACACATTCAGGTCCTGCTGAAAGCCCGTGCGGTCGAAGTTGACCGAGGAGTGACTCATCACCACCTCGGCGGGGTTCACGTCCCCGGGGATCACGCGGAAGCTCGTGTCGTTGCGCCGGAATCCGGCATCGGAGCGCAGATTGAGCGCGGCCGTTGAAACAATCGCCACACGGCGCCGTTCGAGCGCCGGCCCCCTTACCCAGGGACGGCGCTCCTCGAAGCCGGAGCAGTCGAGTTCCTGCATCATCTTTCGTTCGCTTAACGGGATGTCTTCCAGGCGGGCCATGGCAATAGTCCTGCGGTGATTCAGTGCGGGGTGAGTCCGATTTCGGCGGCGAGCTTTCCGTAGAGCGCGCCGGAGGCGCGAATCTGCGCGGCGAAAGCCTCGGGCGTGTTTCCGATCGGCTCGGCCCCGGTGGAAACCAGGCGCTCGCGCACGTCCGGAAGCTCGAGCACGCGCGCGACCTCAGCATGCAGCCGGTCCACGATCGCCCTCGGCGTTGCCCGCGGCACCAGCATCCCGACCCATTGCGTTGCTTCGTATCCCGGGTAGCCCTGTTCCGCCACCGTCGGGAGCTCCGGCATCGCACGCGCGCGCTGGGCCGAGGACACCGCAAGCGCGCGTATCCGGCCTGAATCCACGAATGGCTTGAGCGCCGCCGTCGTCATGCACGCGAAGCCCACCTGATTGGAGAGCAGCGCGTTGGCGGCGGGGCTTCCTCCCTTGTATGGGACGTGCTTGAGCTCGATGCCCGCTCGCTTGGCAAGCAGTTCGGTCGCCAGGTGCAGCATGCTGCCGTTGCCGGCCGAGGCATAGTGGATCCCGCCCGGCGTCGCCCGGACCGCGGCGACGAATTCCTTCAGCGAGGCAACCCGCAGACTCGGATGCGCTGCGCAGATCAGCGGAAAGTCGGCGATCTTGGTGATCGGCTGGAAGTCACGAACCGGGTCGTAGGGGAGCTTCCTGAAGATGTGGGGATTGATGCCGAGCGCGCCCACGTCGGCGAGAAGTATCGTGTAGCCGTCCGGGCTCGCGCGTGCCCCGATCTCCATCGCGATCACCCCTGAGCCGCCGGGCCGGTTGTCCACGATTACCGGCTGGCCCCAGTTCTCGGTGATCTTGGGACCGATAATCCGGCTCAGAAAGTCGGATCCGCCGCCGGGTGGAAACGGCAGCACGAAACGCAACGGGCGCGCCGGATATGGTTGTGCCTGCGGTATCCCCCAAAATCCGACTGCGAGCGCGGCAAGAACGGCGCCCCGGAATATTGCGTGCATGCCTTTTCCTCCTCTCGCGTGCCCAGCCTCCATTGTGTACCATGTAGTCCGCAACGGGCAAATAGGGGCTACACGGAAAGTGAGGCCCGCTCGTCGACTCATCCCCTCAACGCCGCTGCGGCGACCGAGTCGCGCCCGTTCCCGCAGCAAGTGCATGCGCCGCATCGTCGCGTAATCATGCAATCCGTCGTGGTCGCATCCCCGTAATCGGAGCCCCTGATCCTCCTTTTGGCGCACCCTCGCCCTGAAGGGGATGGAAGCATTAATCAGCGCCCGCGAAACACGGGAGAGCGTTTTTCGACGAATGCCCTGACGCCCTCTTTTGCGTCCTCGGTATCCCGGCAGATGCCCTGGGCGAACGTTTCGAACTCCAGCCCGGCGCGCAGATCCACGTCCTGACTGTGATGGATCGCCCGTTTGGCGAGCTGGATCGCCACGGCCGGGCCGGCGGCAATCTTGCGGGCGAGCTTGCAGGCTTCGGCCATGAGCTCCTCGGGGGCGACCACGGCATTCACGATTCCGAGCCTGAGCGCTTCGGCCGCATCGATGGTCTCCCCGGTAAAGATAAGCTCAAAGGCCTTGGCGGTGCCCACGATGCGCGGCAGGAACCAGGTGCCGCCCCAGTCCGGGTGGAGCCCACGCTTGACGAAGGCCTGGGAGAACTTCGCCGCGGTCGATGCGATGCGGATGTCGCAGGCGAGCGCCAGGTTCATGCCGGCGCCCGCGGCCGCGCCGTTGACGGCGGCAATCACGGGTTTCGGGCAATTCCGCAGGGCCAGAATGATCCGGTCACGGATCGGCGCCCACCGCTCGCTGGGAGGCGGCGCCTCGCCGCTCTGGTCACGCTCGCTCATGGCCTTGACATCCCCACCCGAGCAAAAGCCGCGTCCCGCGCCCGTGATCACCAGCACCCCGACATTGGGGTCGGCGGCAGACTTCGTGACCGCGTCGTAGAGGTCATCCCGCAACGTATCGCCCAGGGCATTGAGCCGCTCCGGCCGGTTCAGGGTGAGCGTCGCGATCCGGTCCTCAACGCTGTACAGCAAGCACTTGTATGTCATTCGCAGTCCTTTTCTCGCTTGACTAAAACCTATCTCAAACGCAAAAAAAACAGAAATTGGCCGCCGATAGACGCCGATAAGAACGAAGGATGAAGGCGGAAGGATAATGGATGAGTGAGCGCGCGCCTTGGCGCCAGTCGCCGCCTTGTCCTTCAATTATCGCCTGCCTTAAGTCCTTCGTTTTTCCTTCGTGTCCTTTGTGTTGATGCTTTTGATCTCGGTCTTATCGGCGTTCATCTGCGTCCATCGGCGGCTCAATGGCCCTTGGATTGTCTTTGAGACAACGTCTATTCTGACGACCGATGTTCGGACGTGAATACCGGCGTGGGAATCAGAGCATCGGGCCCGGCTGGCCGAGCGCGTACTCGGCGAGCTGCCGGACGATCCAGTCGTAGGCATCGTCCACCGAGTCGGTGCGGTGCATGAGCTCGACATCAGGGGCATTGATCGTGCCGTGGCGCACGAGCGCGTCGAAATCGATGACCTGCCGCCAGTATTCGGTGCCGAACAGCACGATCGGCATCGGCTTGCGCATTTTTCGGGTCTGCACCAGCGTCAGCAGCTCGAATAGCTCGTCGAGCGTGCCGAATCCGCCGGGAAACACGATCACCGCTTTCGCGAGGTAGGCGAACCAGAACTTGCGCATGAAGAAATAGTGGAAGTGGAACGCGAGCTCGCGCGTGACGTAGGGATTGTCGAACTCCGCCACCGGGATCGAGATGGTGAGGCCCACGTTCATGCCGCGCGCCTCGGCCGCACCCCGGTTGGCCGCTTCCATGATGCCCGGGCCGCCGCCGGTGCACACTACGAAGCGCCGCTCGTCCGGGTCGAGTTCCTTGGACCAGCGCGTCAGGCGCAATGCGAGCTCGCGCGCGGCTTCGTAGTAGGCCGACATTTTCAGGGCCATGTGCGCGCGGTCCAGGCCGGCGCCGCCGGCCTCGGCCGTGCGCAACTCCGCCTCCGCTTGTTCCCGCGACTTCACCCGCGCCGAGCCCATGAACACGATGGTGTCGTCGACGCGATGGCGTTCGAAGCGGCTTTTCGGTTCGAGATACTCCGCGAGTATGCGCAGAGCGCGCGCATCCTTGCTGTTGAGAAACCCCGGGTTGCGGTAGGCCTTGACCGGGCTGCGCGGGCGTTCGGGCATGATCACATCGCCGATTCGAGACCCCTCTCCCGGAATACGCCGGACGAGGCGGGCGCGAGGAGAAAGCGCAGCAGCGCGTCAGCTGCGGCTGGTTGTGCTGAAGTTCTGAAGATCCCGGCCGCAGTCTCAAACACCTTCTGGATTTCGTCCGGCAGCGGTCCCACGACATCGATGCCGGGCACGGCCAGCAACTCCACGATCTGCTGGATTGCGATTTCGGCTTCGCCCGCGGCGACGACCCCGCCGATCTTGTCCTGAATTTTTTCTCCGGCATCGCAATCAACGGTATGTGTGGTCGGCATATTTGAAGTTGGGGCAGGGTTAACGGTGCGTCGTGGACGTGGAGATGCTGCGGGAAGCACGATATTACAGGAATAAGGAGCTTGTCGGACTCAAGGCGCGACAAGCTCCTTTGGCAAGACCGGCCGAGCAAAGGCGGGTAAAGAATAAATTCGAGTGGTTAGAACGAGGACACACCGTCCATATCGACGCCGTCTTGAGAAATTTAATGTTGCATTGTGAGAAGTCAGCGGCCGGTCTTGCTTATAGCAGTCTGTCGGACAGGTAAGTCCGACAGACTGCTACGGGAACGGGATACCCGGGGTCCGCCCATATCCGCCATCGCCACGCGGCGCGGTAGAATGCCGCCGGTGGCATCGAGCCGATCACCTGCGCTTCGGAAGGGTTCGGCGACCTCACCCTGAGCGAGACAGTGCGCTACGCCAAAGTCATCAAGGACGCCAACATCACCATCGACTACATGAGGAACCGCATGATTCCCACTGCCGCAAGAGCTGAACTCACGCCGACCGGGAAGCTCCGTGTCGGCATCAATTTTGGCAATGAACTGCTCACCGTGCCGGGCACCATGAATGACCCGGAGCCGCGCGGCGTCGCGCTGGATCTCGCGCGTGAACTCGCCCGGCGCCTCGGCGTGGCCGTCGAGTTTCACCGCTACGCTTCAGCCGGAGCGACCGCCGACTCGGTGCGCACCGGCGCCTGGGACGTGGCGTTCCTTGGCGCCGAACCGCAGCGCGCAAACGAGATGACCTTCACCGCGCCCTACCTCGAAATCGAAGCCACGTATCTGGTGCCGCCGGGCTCGCCGTTGCGCACGATTGCCGATGTCGACCGTGAAGGAACCCGCATCGCCATATCGGCGAAAAGCGCGTACGACCTCTACCTCACGCGCACCCTGAAGCACGCCCAACTGGTGCGCGTGCAGGGCACCGACGCGCCCTTCGAGACCTTTGTGCGCGACAAGCTGGAAGCGCTCGCGACACTCAAGCCGCGGCTCGTCGCCGATGCCGCGAAGCTTCCGGGCTCGCGCATACTCGACGGCCGCTTCACCGCCGTGCAGCAGGCGGTGTGCACGCCCAAGGGGCGCGCTGCCGCCGCGCAGTATCTGCGCGCGTTTGTCGAAGATGTCAAAGCGAGCGGCATGGTGGCCAGGCTCATCGAGAAGAATGGCGTGCGCGGCGTAGCGGTTGCGCCAGCAGAGCCGGTGTAGTCAGTCGAGTCTGACGGGTGGCGAGTGATGGGTGACCCGTATCCCTCCGGCTTCTCCGGCGAGTGGTTCACGACCTTCGGCCCGATGACGCTCGCGCCGCAAGGTGAGAAAGTCGTCGGCACGTATCGCTACGCCAACACCGAAGGCCGCATCGAAGGCGAGGCGACCGGAGACACGCTGAAATTCACCTATACCTCGCCGGACGAGCGCGGGGAGGGAGCGTTTCGTCTCGTGCGTCCCGGGAAATTCGCCGGCACATACGTGGGGAGCGGCGAGAGCCGCGCCCAGCGCTGGGAGGGCGAGCGTGGCTGGGACGGGGTCTGGGAAAGCGATTTCGGGCGGGTGCGGTTGATACACGAGGCGGAGCGCATCCACGGTTTCTACGAAGGCGCGGGCCTGTCGGTCATCGAAGGGCAGTTGCGTGACGGCAGGCTCGAATTCCGCTACCGAGAACCGAACGCTTCCGGCGAGGGCCGCTTTATGTTGAGCGATGATGGCCTCGCCTTTGCCGGCGAATGGCGCACGCCCGAGAGCGCCGAATGGTCGCCCTGGAGCGGCAGGCGCCTGCAGCCCGAACCGGGACTGACATGGCTCGTCGTGCTGGAGGCGCATTGGCAGCTCAGCCTCGCCGAAAGCGAATACGCCTTCGGCGACATGTTGCGCGAGGTGTTCGCGCCGCTGCCTAACGTGCGCGTGCGGCAGCGGTTCTTTCACGACGCGCAAAGCCTCGAGCACTGGTGCCGCGAGCTGCTCTTTCTTCCCGAGCCCGCCATCGTGATGATCGCGAGCCACGGCGTCGCCGAGGGCCTGAGCGTGCACGGGGAGGTCATCAACACCACGCGCGTGCTCGAAAGCCTGCGCTACGCCGAGACCCTGAAGCTGCTGCACTTCTCGTCATGCCTCGTCGGCGAACGCGCGTTGACCAGACAGCCTTATCCCATATCCGGCTACACGACGAGCGTCGATTGGGGCGCGAGCGCGCTGCTGGAGTTCACCTATCTTGACCTGATGCTCAATCGCGGGCTGGATCCGGCAGAAGCAGCGGCGAAGCTGCCCACGCTGATTTCCTACGCCGGTGATGTCGTGTCGCGCGATTCGCCTTACCCCGCGGCCGGTTTTCGCTTCTTCCCGGCCCGCTGATCCGCGCGGCCGGGCTAGCCCATGAGGGCGTTGGCGCCGCGAACGTCGTCGGCCGACGACGTCGATGCATCCGCGCGCAGTAATCGCCTGATTATCGTACTGTTCCTTTGTGGCTGATCGGAGACGCCACCAAGGCGGAGTACACCCGCACGCTCGGGATTTGAAAGAAAAGTCAGGAATTGCAAGGCCACATGAAGCCATGCCACGATCGCGGATCATGGTGAAACTGAATCCGCAGGACCTGGAAGCGATTGCCGGGGGCACGCTGAAGCACTACGTGCGGCATGCCGCGGACTTTTGGCGGGGAACGCGCGGGCACGATGTGGCCCAGAACATCGAGGCGCTGCTCCGGTATATCGAGGGCGAGCCGCCGTTCACGATCCTCGATTTCGGGTGCGGACCGGGCCGCGACCTCAAGGCGTTCTCGGCACTCGGTCACGTCGCAGTCGGTTTGGAAGGCGCGGAGCCCTTCGCCGGGATGGCGCGGGCCTTCAGCGGCTGTGAAGTCTGGCAGCAGGACTTCCTGAAGCTCGACCTGCCCGCCGGCCGCTTCGACGGCGTGTTCGCCAACGCTGCGCTGTTCCACGTGCCGAGCCAGGAGCTGCCGCGGGTATTGCTCGAACTGCGCGCAACCCTGAAGCCGCGCGGCGTGCTGTTCAGCTCGAATCCGCGCGGGCAGAACGAGGAAGGGTGGAGCCAGGGGCGCTACGGCGCCTATCACGATCTTGCGGCGTGGCGCGGCTATCTCGCTGCCGCCGGATTCGTCGAACTCGCTCACTACTTCCGCCCCGCCGGCCGGCCGCGGGATGAGCAGCCCTGGCTCGCAAGCGTGTGGCGCAGGGAGTAAATTCGCAACGTAGCAGCCTGTCGGACTTAAAGCTCCGACAGGCTGCTAAATGCAAAACCGCCCGCAGATTTGCAACGGAACGGTGCGAAAAGAACTGCTTTGGCCGTCGCCAAGGCACGGACCAGCCTGAATTCAGGTATTTCCACATCCAACTGGTACCCATTGCTAGCAGGCGGTTTTGCGTAAGGAGTGTGTCGGAGCTAAGTCCGACACACTCCTAGCAGTGCGT
>JACQGN010000348.1 GCA_016199545.1 Betaproteobacteria bacterium
ACTGGACGCCACTGTACAACCCCTTTCCCTACGAAAGATGTGTAGATACCTATGCCCTCCGGGAGAGGGATCGAGGGTGAGGGAAGAAGATCGGGTGCCGGCGAGCCGTCGGTAATCGCTACGGATCAATCAGCAAAGCGATGAGCATGCGTCTTGACAAGTGGCTGTGGGCGGCGCGTTTCTTCAAGACGCGCTCGCTCGCCCAGCAGGCAGTGGAGGGCGGCAAGGTGAAGCTCAACGGCAAACGCACCAAACCGGCGAAGGAACTGAAGGTCGGCGACGGGCTTCGCATCCACGTCGGCGCTTACGAGTGGGTGGTGCGGGTGGGACAGCTTGCGGACAAACGCGGGCCGGCGGCCGTGGCGCGTACGCTCTACGAGGAAGACGAGGAAAGCCGCGTGCGGCGCACCGAGCAGATCGCGTTGCGCAGAGTGGCCGCTGACCCGGGAAGCGACCGCCGCGGCCGACCCACCAAGCGCGAGCGGCGCCAGCTCGAACGCTGGCGCGATGGCTGACGGTGCCTCCTGCAGGCGGCCGGCTCTGCTCTGATACGTTGAGCGCATAACCAGATGACACGGTCTTTTGTTATTCCCCTCCTTTTCAAGGAGGGGTGGACCGAAGGGCCGGGGTGGTTGAGAGTCAAACGCGTGCGCGTCCACCACCCCGCCACTTTGCGGCGCCCCTCCTCAACAAGGAGGGGAGTTACTTTAGCCTTGCGCTCTTAGTGCTAAATTCCTAACGTCACCCAACACCACATCAAGGAGATATTGTGATTCCCTCGACCGACAAAACCGGAAGCCTGCGTTCGGAGCGGCGCCGCGACAATCAGCAATGGCTGCTCGACTGGATGGTGAAGACCACCGGCCGCACGCACAATTTCGCCTACGATCACCGCGAAATTCCCGCCGAGGTCAAAACCTACCGGCAGATCCCGCGCGTGATGGAGAAGGTCGGCCGTCACCAGCAGGCCATCGCGCGTGCCGCCGAGGCGGCCGGGCACCGGCAAACGGCGTGCGAGCTTTACTACAAGGCGTGCGAGCAGTACCGCATCGGTCAGCACGCGATTTTTGCCGACGATCATCCGGACAAGATCTTTCTCCACGGAAAGTTGATCGAGTCCTTCGAGGGCTGCATGCGTACGGCCGATTACCCCATCGAGCGCGTCGAGATCGACTGGGAGGGCGTCAAAATCCAGTGCAATTTTCACCAGGTGCCGGGGGCGAAAAAGCTGCCCACAATCCTCTCGATCCCCGGCATGGACCAGACCAAGGAAGCGGTGCCCGATCCGGGCAACAACCTCTTCGTGAAGCGCGGCATGAACGTGCTGTGCGTGGACGGCCCCGGCCAGGGCATGAGCAATCTCAGGAAGATCCGCGTCACCGCTGACAACCACGAGCGCGCGACGAGCGCCTGTGTCGACTGGTTGACGAAACGGCCCGAGGTCGACCCCGAGCGCATCGGCGTCATGGGCATCTCGATGGGTTCCTATTGGAGCAACCGCCTCGCGGCGCACGACTCACGCGTCAAGGCCATCGCCAGCTCCGCCGCCAACTACGGCACGAAGAAGGCGATCTTCGAGGAGGCCTCGCCGCGCTTCAAGCAGATCTTCATGTACATGGCGGGCATCCACGACGAGGCCGAGTTCGACAGGATGGCGGAAAAGATGCACCTCTTCAGGTATGGCCCCAAGGTCAAGTGTTTCTCGCTGATGGTGCTGGGCGAGTACGATCCGCTGTGTCACCTGGAGGAAGGCCTTGCGTATTTCGAGGAAGTCGCGGGACCGAAGGAGATCTGGATACTCGAGAACGAGAACCACGTGCCGCGGCCCAGCCGCAATTTCGGCGGTATGATGGCCGATTCTCTGGTCGCCGACTGGCTGAAGGACGCGCTCACGGACAAAAAGCCGCGCGACCTCAACAAGGCCGTATTCGTGCACGACCGCGCGGGCGAGGGCCCCTACAGCCCGCAAATCCGAGCTGTCGAGGATGTTTATCTGGGGCAGCGGATCGGGATTTGACGCAATGCGCCGCGCTCTACGCGCGCTGTGCGCCGGGGCGGCCGTCTTCGACGGCGTAGTGCACCAGCGTGCGGATGCGCGATTGCGGCTCCTTGACGTCATCGAGTGTCCGAAGGTGCGCGAGTGCCCGCCGCACCGATAATTCCAGGACCGTGTAGCCGCGGCGCGTGGGATTCGCATACTTGACGTGCGGGTTGTCATCCTTCCACGACTCCACCAGCTTCAGCGGCTGCCCCTGGGAACTGATCGAGGTGCCGACGATTTCCGTCGCCACCACTGGCGCCTGCGCATCGTCGAAGTCGGTCTTGAGATCGGCCACCACCGACATGTGTACGTCGCCGCCGATCACGATCGGATTCGCCACGCGCTGTTCCGCGATGTGGGTGAGCAGACGTTTGCGGGAAAGCGGGTAGCCGTCCCAGCCGTCGGTCCAGAATGACTGTCCCTCGCCGGGCTTGCGATCGACCTGCGCCATCAGCGTCTGCTGGGCGATAACGTTCCACCTTGCGCCGCTCTGCGCGAGTCCTTCGAACAACCACTGCTCCTGCTCCGGACCGAGCAGCGTGCGCCGGGCATCGCGCCGCTCGCCGCAATATTCCACCACGTTGCTGCCGCCCCGGCCCGGGCGCGGGCAGACCTGGGGCGAGCGGTATTGCCGGTCGTCGAGCACGTGAAAGCGCGCGAGTGCGCCGAACGACCAGCGCGTGTAAAGCTGCATGTCGGGGCCCCGCGGCCGCGCCCACTGCGGAAGCGGCATGTGTTCGTAGTAGGCCTGGTAGGCCGCGGCCCGCCGCTTCAGGAAGAGCTGAGGGGGATCGAGGTTCTGGGAGCGGGCGCCGGCATAGTCGTTTTGCACCTCATGGTCGTCCCACGTCACCAGCCACGGGAATGCCGCATGGGCCGCCTGCAGATCGGGATCCCCCTTGTAGCGGGCGTAACGATTGCGGTACTCGTCGAGCGTGTACGGCTCGCCCGCTTCATGTTTGCGGACGTGGTCGCGACCCCACGAGGACTCATAGATATAGTCGCCAAGGTGGCAGACGAGATCGAGGTCCTCCGCTGCCATGTGGCGGTACGCGGCATAGTAGCCCTGCTCGTACTGCTGGCATGAGGCGAACGCGAAGCGCATGCGCTCGGCCGCGGCGCCGGCTGCCGGCGCAGTGCGCGTGCGGCCCCTGGGACTCGTCGTGTTGCCCGCGCGAAAGCGATACCAGTACCACCGTGCGGGGTCCAGGCCCCTGACCTCGACGTGCACCGAGTGCCCCCACCGCGGGGATGCAACGGCGTTGCCGCGCTGAACCAGTCTGCCGAAGGTCTCGTCGTTCGCGATCTCCCACGATACGTCCACCGGGCGGGCCGGAATGTCGCCACTGCCGAGCGGATCCGGCGCAAGCCGCGTCCAGAGCACCATGCCGTCGGATTGGGGATAACCGGATGCGACGCCGAGCGTGAAGGGATCGCTCTTGAACCGCGGCTGCGCCAGGACGCGGCCAAGCGGTGTGGCGAGCGCAATGGCGATACCCGCGGAACTGGCGAGAAACGAGCGGCGCGAAACGGTCATCGGTGCGCACTATAACGCAGGGGAGTGGCAGCGCGCTGACACGGCCGGACACGACGAAGCCGTTTCCGGGTGGAGTATCATGCAGGCCCCAACGCCATGAGATCAATGAACATAATCGGCGCAGGCCGCGTCGGGCGCAGCCTCGCCCGGCTGTGGCGGGTGACGGGCGAGTTCGCGATCCAGGACGTGCTCGACCGCACCCCTCACGGCGCGCGTTCCGCAACTGCATTCATAGGCGCCGGCAGTGCGGCGGGTTCGCTCGAGGAGATGCGCCCTGCGGAAACATGGATGCTGACGCCTCCCGACGCAAAGATCATTCATTGTTGCGAAGCGCTCGCGGCAAGCGAACTGCTGCGCACCGGTGACATCGTGTTTCATTGCAGCGGATCGCTCGCGTCGCTGGAGCTCGCCGGGGCTGCGCGCTGTGGTGCAGCCGTCGCCAGCGTGCATCCGCTTAAGAGCTTTGCGGATGCGGACGATGCGGTGCGCACCTTCGAAGGAACGTACTGCGCGGCGGAAGGCGATGCCGAGGCGCTGAAGGCGCTGCGGCCCGCGTTCGAGCGCATCGGCGGGCGCGTTGCCGAAATCGCGCCGCGGCACAAGACGCTCTACCACGCGGCGAGCGTCATCGTGTGCAACTACCTGGTCGCGTTGCTCGAAACGGGCCTGCGCACCTACGAACAGGCGGGCCTGCCGCGAGATACCGCAATGCGGATGATGGAGCCATTGGTGCGAGAGACGGTGGATAACGTCTTCCGGCTCGGGACGGCGCGGGCGCTGACCGGGCCGATCGCGCGCGGCGATGATGCCGTGGTCGCCAAACACCTCGAGGCGCTTGGCGCCTGGAACGCAGACATCGGCGAACTCTACCGGCGGCTGGGCGCCGTGGCGCTGGAACTTGCCCGCACGGGTGGTGAAGCGAATCCCGAGGCGATGGCGCGGCTTGCCGAGGCACTGCGCGAGCGCTGAGTTACCCGATTGATTGCAGAGCAGATTGATCACCCTGTAGGTTGGCGGTAAGCGGAGCGCACCCCAACTGCCATGTCTATGAGGCGGCGCGGCACCGGCGAGTCTGGGACACCACGGCGCGGCAGCGGCGAGGCGCCCCTTGCCGGCATCAGGGTGCTGGACCTGACCCAGGTAGTGGCCGGGCCGTACTGCACGATGATGCTCGCCGACATGGGCGAGCCGTTGCAGGCGGGGGTCTCGCCGCAGCGGCTGGGCAACGAGAATCCGCTGCGCGTTCCCGCGGGCACCTGCCGCACCGCGGATGGCGCCTGGCTCGAATTCATGGTGCTGGGCGAGCACAACTGGCCGCCGTTCTGCCGCGCCATGGGGCGCACCGCGTGGATCGACGATCTTCGCTTCAGGACGATGGCGCTGCGCGTGCGGCACCGCACGCAGATCAACAAGCTCGTGGCCGCACGCTTCAAGGAGCATCGCGCGGAGTACTGGGCACGGCGCCTGGAAGCCGAGCGCATCCCGTACGGGGTGGTGAACGATTACCGGCAGGCGCTCGCCGATCCGCAGGTCGCGCATCGCGGCCTGGTGCGCGAGTTGCGACACCCGACCTCGGGGCCGATCCGCGTCGTCGGGCCACCGTGGATCATGTCCGAGTCGGGCACCCCGATGGCGCCACCTGCCAATCTCGGCCAGCACACGGCCGAGGTGCTGCGCGGCTGGCTCGGCATGGCGGCGGGCGAGATCGAAAGCGTTATTTCAAAATCGGATGGAACCGCCGATGAACGCCGATGAACGCCGATCAGTCGTCGTAGGGCGCAATAACCAACGGGCATTGCGCCGAATGAGACTTGCGGCGAAACTTGTTCCATGCCCAACTACCGCCGCGCGTGGTACCCGGCTGGCGCCTATTTCTTCACCGTCGACCTCCTGCAACGGCATGGCAACAATCTTCTGACCCGGCATTTCGAGTTGTTGCGTGATACGGTGCGCTCGGTGAGGCAGCGTCATCCGTTCACCATTCACGGCTGGGTGGTGCTGCCCAACCATCTGCATTGCGTCATCGAACTGCCGGCCGGCGACGCCGATTTCCAGGCACACATGGATTACGTGCATATCAACCCGGTAAAGCATGGACACGTCAAAAGAGTGTCCGAATGGCCGTACTCGACGTTTCACCGCCTGGTGACAGAAGGCGTTTACCCGGCGGATTGGGCCGGTGGGGAGGAAACGAGGTTGGGCTATAAGGACTGACATGCGGCGCAATGCCCGCTGGTTATTGCGCCCTACGGCTGCTCGATGGGAACGGGAGTGCTTCTGGTCATCGATATTTCCGGAATAGGCCGACCACGATCCCGAAAATCTCGGTGTCGTCCTTGGGCCGGATGATGGGGTAAGCCTTGTTCTCCGGGCGAAGCACGATGTGGCCTTTCTCGCGGTCCAGGCGCTTCAGCGTGAATTCATTGTCGATGATCGCGACGACGATATCGCCCACGTTCGCGGCAACTCTCTTCTCGACGACCACAACGTCCCCGGCGTGTATGCCGGCATCGATCATCGAATCGCCTTTGACCGTAACCAGCACGCTACGGGACGGATGCGGGACCAGGTGTTCGTCGATGGTCACCGCTTCCGGCGCAGCGTCCGAAGCCGGGGCGGGAAGGCCGGCACGCACGCTCTCGGCAACCGGGCGCTCGAAGAAGCGCTTCCCGGGTTTCAACCGCCGGTCGGGCGAACTCTCCACGAATCCATGGGCCTTGAGGCGCATGACCATCTCGGCCACCGATGCCTTGGAACTCAGCCCGACGAGCGCTGCGATCGAGGCATACGACGGCAGCACCCGGTGCCGCGCGTAGTAGTCTTGAAGCTTCGCCAGATATTGACGATCATTGGCCATCGGACTACGATACCGAACGATCGTTCGGGAGTCAACCTCCCTCTCTTGCCATGCCGCTGAAGACGCTCACCGGAAAACACGCCGACCCGCGCAAGGGGCGCGGCGCCGGCATCAATCCCGAGGGGCGCTTCGAGACGAGCACGCGTGAAGCATTCGACGATGGGTGGGAGACCACGGAGGAGGATCTGCCTCCGCTTAAGACGCACGTCACCGAAGAGCACGCGAAGAGCATCATCACACGCAACAACTCGCCCGACATCCCGTTCACGCAGTCGATCAATCCATACCAGGGCTGCGAGCATGGGTGTGTTTACTGCATGAGTGGCGACACGCCGATTCTCATGGCTGACGGAGGATTGCGCCGGCTCGAAGACATACGTATCGGCGACGCAATCTACGGGACCGTGCGTCGTGGATGGTACCGGCGCTATGTGAAGACTCGCGTGCTCGCGCACTGGTCCGTGATCAAGCCGGCGTACCAAGTCACGCTCGAGGATGGCACGCTCCTCGTTACGGGGCCCGACCACAGATTCCTTACCGAGCGTGGTTGGAAGTTCGTGACGGGCACGATGAGCCGAAGCAGCCTCCAGAGGCCGTATCTGACGGTCAACAATAAACTGATGGGCACGGGCGCGTTTGGTGGGCCCGCCGCGAAAACCCAAGATTATCGGACTGGATACCTGTGTGGAATGATTCGTGGCGATGCCGCTTTGGCGTCGTACAGCTATCAAAGGCCTGGCCGGGCAAATGGCGACCAGCATCGCTTTCGGCTGGCACTTTGCGACACAGAGGCTCTCCAGCGTGCGCAGGAATATTTGCGGGAGCAGCAGATTACTACGCAGGAATTCGTGTTTCAGAAAGCTGCGGTCGGTCGCAGAGTCATGCATGCGATCCGAACGAGCGCGCGGCTTAATATCGAACATATCCGCACGCTTGTTGCCTGGCCCACGACCCCTTCTCTCAACTGGACTGCCGGCTTTCTCGCCGGGATATTTGACGCAGAAGGCAGCTACAGCCAGGGCGCATTGAGGATCCCGAACACGGATCAGGAAATCATTGGGTGGATCGTCCGCTCGCTGCGGGCTTTCAGTTTCGCGTTTGTACTGGAGCAAGTGCGTCGCGAACGACTCAAGCCGATCGAAGTCGTCCGTGTGACTGGAGGATTACGGGAGCATCTGCGTTTTTTCCACAGTGTTGATACCGCAATAACTCGCAAACGCGACATTGACGGTCAGGCCGTAAAGAGCAGTGCGCGTCTGGGTGTCGTTCGCGTAGCGCCGCTCGGCAGGGCGATGCGACTCTACGACATCACGACGGAAACCGGGGATTTCATCGCTAACGGCGTAGTCAGTCACAACTGCTACGCCCGCCCGAGCCACGCTTACTACAACCTCTCGCCTGGCATCGATTTCGAGACGCGGCTCTTCGCCAAGGTCAACGCCGCCGAGCTCCTGCGCGAGGAACTATTGCGGCCGGGCTACAAGTGCGAGGTGATCTCGCTCGGCGCGAACACCGACCCCTATCAGCCGATCGAGCGCGATTACAAAATTACGCGCGGCATCCTGGGCGTATGCGCCGAGTTCAACCAGCCGGTCGGCATCGTCACCAAG
>JACQGN010000340.1 GCA_016199545.1 Betaproteobacteria bacterium
ACTGGACGCCACTGTACAACCCCTTTCCCTACGAAAGATGTGTAGATACCTATGCCCGGGGGGAGAGGGAGGGAGCGAGCACCGTGCTGTGCTGGATTGTTGCGGCGCCGTCATGCCGGCTCCAGCCCGCCGGCCTTGAGCACGCGCGCGGCGGCAGGGGTCGATAGAAACTCGAGCAACGCGCGCGCCGCCTCCGGCTGAGCTGCACGGGAAAAAATGGCTGCCGACACGATGGAAGTGATCTGCAGCTCCGCCGGCAATGGGCCCACAAAATCGAGGCCGGGCACGGCGAGGAGTTCGGGGATTTGCTGCACGGCGAGATCCGCCTCGCCCCGCGCGAGTATTTCTCCCACAAGGCCGCCCGGCTGCGTCCTCGCCTTGGCTTTCACCTGCTGGGCAATTCCCAGGCGTTCGACCACCCGCAGGAGATGCATCCCACTCGCGCCGCTGGTGGTGTGGGCGATCGATTTCGCGTCGAGCAGCGCGCGCTTGAAGGCTTCCACGGTGCTGATATCGGGCTTGGGCACGCCGGCGCGCACTGCGACGCCGGCCCCGCAGCGCGCCAGTTCACGCTTGCTGCCCGCCACGACATGACCCTGCCGGGTCAGCTCGTCGATCACCGTGGAACCCGTGAGCAGCACATCGCCGGTGTCTCCACGCGTGATGCGTTCCAGCATGATTTTGCCGGGTTCGTTGCTGACCGTCACCCGGTGGCCCGTCGCGCGCTCGAACTGCGGGATGAGTTCGCGCAATGCGCCTACCGTGCTCCCCGACGAGAACAACTTGATTTCCACGCCTGCCGTGCTGTTCTTCTCAACCGCCATGACGCTTCTCCGTTGCTCGATCGCTTCAGTAGCTCGCATTCATCGTGTCATTCCCGCGAAGGCGGGAATCCATAGGGCGCTCACTTGATGAGATCCTCGTACAAGTCCCGCCAATGGGGATTCTCGGTCTGAATCAGTCTGATCTTCCACGAGCGATTCCACTTCTTGATTTGCTTCTCTCTCGTGATGGCTGCTCTCACATCTTCGTGAGCTTCAAACCAGACCAGCCGCTTGACCGCATATTTCTTGGTAAAACCGTCGGCCGGCGCCTCCCTATGTTGCCACACTCGTTTAACGAGGTCTGACGTCACGCCAACGTACATCGTCCCATTGCGTTGGCTGGAGAGAATGTAAACGTAGTAGCCTTGGTTCACCGCCGTATGGATTCCCGCCTTCGCGGGAATGACATCATGAAGTTCTCACCCCGCGCGGCGGCGGAATTTCTGGAATGCCGCTGGTCTCAATGGCGCCATGCGCTTCACCGCCCCGGCCTGCACCACGACTTCGCCGACGTAGAGATCGCCGCGCCTGTCGGCCCAGATGCCGTGGGGCAGGATAAACTGTCCCGGCCCGCGCCCCGGTTCGCCCCAGGCGTTGAAAAATTTCCCCTCCTTGTCGAAGACGATCATGGGGTGCGTCCCACGGTTGAACACGTAGACGCGATCCTGCGAATCGCACGCCACGCCGGCGACCTCGACAAACGCCCAGCCCTCGGGCATCTGTTCCCAGCCTTCGATGACTTCGTATTCGATCCGGTGCCGTCCCGGTGCCATGTCTCCTCCTGCCGGCGTGCTGCACATCCTCGTCTGACATTATCGCGGTACTTTCGCAGGGGAGGATAGCGCAATCTCCGGCATCCGGTTCGCATGCATTACAATCGCGTCTACCCTTCACGCATTCACCCTTCACGCATTTACCTGTAAGGAACGAAAAATGGACCTCGGAATAAGGGGCAGATCGGCAATCGTGACCGGCGGCAGCCGCGGCATCGGCCGCGAGACGGCGCGGCAGTTCCTGGAAGAGGGCGTGCGGGTCACGATCTGCGGGCGCAACGCGGAGACGCTCGAGCGCACGCGCGCGGAACTCACGCAGGCGACCGGCGGCGACATCCACGCGGTGGTGGCGGATACGATGAAGGAGGCGGATATCGCGCGCCTCGTAGCGAGCGCGAAGCAGCGCTTCGGAGGCGTGGACATCCTCGTGAACAACGCCGGCCAGATGTATTCCGGCCGCTTCGCCGTGATGACGGATGCGGGACTGAAGGAGCAGTTGGAGACCAAGATTTTCGGCTTCATGCGGGCGATCCGGCTGGTCTATCCCATGATGAAGGCGCAGCGCTGGGGGCGCATCGTCAACCTGATCGGCGGCGCGGGGAAGGAACCGGACCCCTACATGTTCGGCAGCGGCATCACCAACAGCGGGCTGCTCAACATCACAAAGTCGCTCTCCACCGAGTTCGGCGAGGACAACGTTTTGGTAAACGCGGTGTGCCCCGGCTGGGTCGACACCAACCTGTGGCGCCGCAACGCGCTGGGGCTTGCCGCGGAACTCGGTGCGGAGACCGAGGAGGAGGCGCGGCGCCGCGCGGCGCGGAAGAACTCCCTCAACCGCTTCGGCCGGCCCGAGGAACTGGCAAACGCGATCGTGTTCCTGTGCTCGGAGCGCGCGAGCTACATCACCGGGGTGTCGCTCAACCTCGACGGCGGCAGACTGAAGTCCCTCTGGTGAAGCAGCAACGGCTAACGTTTTTTCGGGATCGGGCAGGTTTGAGGAATTGCGCCGTTTGCAATAACATCGCGCTTTCCTGAAGGGAGAAAAGATGCTGTTTTCCTGCAAGCCGGACGCAGCGGCGGCAGCGCGGCCTGCGAGCCGCAAGGTCGTCAAGCGTGGCCGGGAAAGCCTCGCCGTGGACCTCCACTGCCACATCCACACGCCCGCCGCCGATGAACTCGCAAAGCAGGCGACGGCCCCGGGCGTGGACCAGATGGCGCGTTACGGCGACCCGCGCACGATCGCGCAGAAGGACGCGATGATCGGGAGCAATGCCGCGAAGCTCCTGAAACTCAAACCACGCGCATCGTAAGGTCAAGAGCGGCAACGCGAAGGGCGCAAAGGGCGCGCGAAGGACGCGAAGTTGGAACCAGACGCATCAATTTCAACAGACATCAACAAGGGAGACGGAGATGAAGATACTGTTCTTTGACGATTTCAAGCTGGGCATCCTGAAGGGCGACGCCGTGGTCGATGTGTCGCAGGTAGTGCGCGACATTCCCCACACCGGACCGCATAATCTCATCAGCGGGCTGATCGAGCGCTTCGGCGACTACCGCAAGCGGCTGGAAGACGCAGCGGCCAAGGGCAGCGGCGTGCCGCTCGCGCAGGTGAGGATCCGCCCGCCGCTTCCGAAGCCGGTCAACATCGACTGCATGGCGGTGAACTACATGGAGGACGGCACGCGCAAGGAACCGGCGCCGATCAACGCGTTCCACAAGTCGCCCAGCTCGATCATCGGCCCCGGCGATACCATGGTGCTGCCCGACATTCCCGCCACGATCTTCGAGGGCGAGGCCGAAATGGCGGTCATCATCA
The DNA here is from genome assembly GCA_016199545.1 of Betaproteobacteria bacterium. GTDB lineage: Bacteria > Pseudomonadota > Gammaproteobacteria > Burkholderiales > SG8-41 > DSOT01. Next base: position 3,414 of record JACQGN010000340.1, read on the forward strand.
GCAAGCGTGCCTCGCACGTCAAGGCGGCCAACGCCATGGATTACGTCTTCGGCTACATGAACTTCATCGATGGCTCGGCGCGCGGCGTGCTGCCGCCCGGCAATGTGTTCTACCAGATGAAGTCACGCGACACGTTCGCCCCGATCGGGCCGTGGATCGTCACCAAGGACGAGATCGCCGATCCGGACAAGCTCCAGATCAGGCTGTGGGTGAACGGCACGCTCATGCAGAACTTCAACACCAGCGATATGGCGCACAAGATTCCGCGCTGCATCGAGTGGATAACCTCGATCCACGCGCTCGAAGCGGGCGACATCCTCGCCACCGGCACCAACCATCGGGGGCTGAATCCCTTCATGGACGGCGACAAGGTCGAACTCGAGGTCGAGGGTCTCGGGCGCCTGCGCTTCGACGTGCGCGACGACTTGAAGCGCACCTGGGCGCGGGAGACGCGCCTCCAGCGCCAGGAGAAGAAGATGGAAGTGCCGACCACCCCGCAGCTCACCGGCAAGTACGCGCCGGCGCCGAAGTAGTCTCCAGGAGACCCGGGTGTGCGCCTGTCCCGACCATATGGCTGGCCGCAACGCCTTATAATGCCGCGTCGGGACGTTCCGGGGAGGAGGAATCATGGCACTCAAGCTTCGCAGGCTTTCCTACGCGCTCGGCGCGGAAGTGTGCGACATCGACGTCTCGAAACCGATGGGCGAAGCGCAATTCGGCGAGATCTACCGCGCATTCCTGCAATACGGCATCCTGCTCTTCCGCAACCAGGACATTACGCGCGAGGAGCACATCGATTTCAGTCGTCGCTTCGGCGAGCTGGACCGGCACGACTCGCTGCCGCGGGACCGCCGCGCCGATCACCCGGAGTTGCTGATGGTGACGAATGAACCGAACGCCGACGGCACTCCGTCGGATACGCGCTACACCGGGCGGCAATGGCATTCGGACATGTCGTTTACCACCGTGCCCTCGCTCGGCTCGCTGCTGCGCTGCTTCGCGGTGCCCGAGGTCGGCGGCGATACCCTGTTCGCGAACATGGACGCCGCGTACGACGCGCTCTCCGACGGGATGAAGAAGCTGATTGCCGGCCTGCACGGCATCCAGCTCTCCGGCACGCGCAAGATTGCGAACGAGGAAAGCGGCGTGGTTCGCGCCGCGGAACAAAGGCGCCTCAATCCGCCGGTCGCGCAGCCGATAGTGCGCGTGCACCCCGAGACCGGGCGGAAGGCCCTTTACATTGGCGAAAAGGTGAAGCGCTTCGATGGCATGACCGAGGAGGAGAGCAAACCGCTCATCGATTACCTGGTGCGGCACGCGACACGTCCCGACTTCGTCTACCGCCACCAGTGGCGCAAGGACGACATCCTGGCGTGGGACAACCGCTGCACCATGCACCAGGCGCTCGGCGACTTCGATGAGACGCAACTGCGGCACATGGAGCGCACCACCATTCTGGGCACGCCTTCGGGCTACGTCGTCGCCAACGGCTGAGGACGACGGGAAAAGCATCAACGCGAAGGACGCCTCTGTGAATTCTGTGTTCTCAGTGGCCAGGCTTTTCGGGTTCAAGGACTTTGATGCGCACTGAACTGGTATCGATTCCCACCGACACCCAGGCGCTCGACGGCGCGTTCTACGAGCCCGAGGGTGGCGCCAGCGCCGGCGCGGTGCTGTATTTTCACGGCAACACGATGAATTTCTACGTCGGCGCGGCGCGCTTCCTGCCGCCGGTGCTGACGCGGCTTGGGTTCGCCTGCCTCGCGTTCAACCGGCGCGGCCACGATATTCTCAGCACCTTCAACAGCCGCGTCGCCGTGGGTGGCGCGTTTCAGTCGACGGCCGAAGCGCTCGCGGACAATCGTTACGCGGCGGAGTGGCTCGCCGGGCGCGGCTTCCCGAGTGCGGTCGTAATCGGTCACAGCAACGGCGGCATGCTGGCCACGCAACACGTCGTGGATCACCCCGACACGCCCGCGCTGGTGCTGCTTTCGGCGGGGCGCGGCGGTGTGCGCACCATCTCCGGCGGGACGGAGAAGCTTTTCGCGGGCGACCGGCAGGAGGAACTCACGGCGCAGGCGCAGGCGCTGGTCAAGGCGGGCCGCGGGCGCGAACTCTTGTTCATGCCGGGATGGTGGTACGTCATCAGCGCCGAGAGCTTCCTCGACCGCCTCGTCACCGTGCCCGATACGATTGCACTCGCGCCGCGGATCAAGTGCCCGGTGCTGTGCATACGCGGCGACAAGGAAGACCGCGGCCGCTATCCGGCCGAGGAATTTCAGGCGGTGGCGGGCGGTCGCTGCGACGTTGAGATCGTGCAGAACTGCGACCATTTCTACAACGGACGGGAGGACACCATCCAGTCGATTGTGTCGTCATGGCTCGCACGCGTGTTGGAGCAGAGTAGGTTGGGCTGAACGCAGTGATGCCCAACACGGAACCAGCGTCGATTGTTGGGGTTCACCTTGTTCACCCCAACCTACAATTCTTACTGGAGAAAAAGATCCTGCAGCCGTTCACGGTGGCGCGCAGGGCGAAGCCCTGAAGTTGCCGATGCACGCCGACGTCGTCATCGGCTGCCCCGACGGCCCGATGCAGTAGGACGCATCGCCACAGGGAAAAAGGGACAGCGATCATCCATTCAATGCGCAGCATTGCTCAGCGCTGATCCTTCGTCTTCCCGAGCGCCGCGTGCGCCGCCGCGAGCCGCGCGA
>JACQGN010000336.1 GCA_016199545.1 Betaproteobacteria bacterium
CGATAAAGACCCATGTTGGTTCCGGCGTAGACGACCTCAGGACGCCGGGCGCCGGACGAGAGCGACTTGACGATGCAGTCGGAATGCATCCCCTGGCGCACGCTGGCCCGCGTCCAGCTCTCGCCGTCGTCGTGGCTCATCATGATCCCCTGGCCGATGGTTCCCACCAGGATGGTTCCCTTCTTCGCCATGGCCCACCTCCGTCAGTCCGCGCGCATTCCTCTTTCCTTGACGACCTTGCCCCACTTCGCCACTTCGTTCTTCAGGTAGGCCGCGGACTCCTCCGGAGAGCTGGCGACCACATCCAGTCCGCGATCGGCGAACCGTTTCGGCTGGCCCGGGGCAAACAGAATCCGCTTCACGTTCTCGCTCAGCAGCGCCACGACCGTCACCGGCGTGCCCTTCGGCGCAAGCAGCACATGCCATGCGTCGAACTCGTAACCGGGCAAGCCCGCTTCCGCTATGGTCGGGACGTCCGGCAGCCTGCGAGAGCGCTTGACGCCGGTGACCCCGAGCGGGCGCAACCTCCCGGTCGTGAAGTGTCCGGAAGTTTCGAGAACGCTCGAGAATGCGACCCCGACCTCGCCGGCGATCGCGGCAACAACCGCAGGGGCGCCGCCCTTGAAATGCACTGCCATCAGATTGACCTTGCCCAGATGGTTGAACAGTTCCCCGGCGACATGCGGGTTTGAACCGACACCGGCCGTGCCATAATTGAGCGTGCCTGGTCTGGATTTTGCGAGTTGCAGCAATTCACGCACCGAGCGCGCGGGCACGGAAGGATGCACGGCGAGGACGTTGGCCGTCGTTGCCATCAGCGACAAGGGCACGAAATCGACCAGCACGTTGTAGGGTACCCGGCTGTAGAGAAAGGTATTGGCCACGAAAGGGACGGTGTTGCTGCCGAGCGTGTAGCCGTCGGGCGCGGCGCGCACGACGACCTCCATTCCGATATTGCCGGATGCCCCGCTGCGATTGTCGATCACCACCTGCTGCCCGAGGCTTTTCGCAAGCCCGGCGCCGACCGTGCGCGCGAGCGTATCGACGCTCCCGCCCGGCGGAAACGGCACGATCCAGCGTATCGGCTTGACGGGATAACTGCCCGATTGAGCTGCAGCAAAACCCGCGCTCGAGAGCGCGACAGCAACCGAAACGGTGGATAGCAGGAAAGTCTTCATGTGATGGCCAACCTTGCAACGAGAGTATCGGGTGACAAGGATATTACCTCGCTGGCAACGCGCGTGCCATCTGCGGGTGGATGTCGTCGCGAGGAGGCGGCGCTGACGAAGCGACCTCGCGGCGGGCCGCGATCTCCAGCAGACGCGACATGGCTTGCCACGAGATTGCTTCGTGCCGCGCAATGACAGGACTGAAGGCCTGCTAGAATCCATCGGCATTGCGGCGACATTCGCCGGGAGACACGGATGAAGTTTGGATTGTTCGGCGGTGCGCGGCTCGGGCCCGCGAACCCCCTGGGCGACAGCTACAACTACAAGGATTTCATCGCCTACGTCAGGGACGCTGAAGAACTCGGGTTCGCAAGCATCTTCCTGGTGGAGCATCACTTCACCGGCAGCGGCCAGCTCTCGGCCTCGCTCAACCTGCTTTCCTATCTTGCCGCCTGTACCACGCGGGTGCGATTGGGCACCGCAGTGGTGGTGCTGCCCTGGCATAACCCGGTTCTGCTCGCCGAGCAGGTGGCCACGCTCGACGTGCTCTCGGGCGGGCGCGTGGACCTCGGCATCGGTCGCGGTTACCGGAAGGTCGAATTCGAATCGTTCTGCATCCCCATGGAGGAAGCCCAGGAACGGCACAACGAATGCCTCGAGGTCATGCTCAAGTCCTGGACGACGCCGGGACGGTTCTCCCATCACGGCAGACGCTGGCAATTCAAGGACATCGTGGTCGAGCCCGCGCCGCGGCAGCAACCTCATCCTCCGATCTGGATGGCCGCGGGCACGCCGGGCGGAATCGGCTACGTGGCGGGCAGCAACTACAACCTGCTGCTCGATCAGCTCGCGAGCCCGGACGAGGTAGCCGAACGCATACGCATCTACTGCGACGGCCTCGCCGCCGAGGGCCGCCCGCGGGATGCGGCCCGGGTGGGAGTGACGCGGGGGCTCCACATCATCGAGAACGAGGCCGAACGCAGCAAAGCGCTGGCAAGACGGCGCGAGACCATCAAGAACATCGGCGATCTCGCGCGCCGCCCGGGCACGGCGGGACCTCCGAGCTATGCCGACACCGACATCGCGCCCGACGATGCGGCGCTGATCGGAACCCCCGACGAGATCGTCGAAAAGCTGCGGCGCCTTGCGGCGTGCGGAGCCGAGTACGTGCTGCTGTCCAATGCCTCCCCCACGCGCCGCACGCTGGAGATCTTCGCCCGGGACATCATGCCGCACATCGAAAGCGCTGTGGTGCCCGCTATTTGACGAGGAAACGAGGAAAATGAAAAGAATGCCTGTTCGGCGAACTTCCGGCATGCCGCATGCAGCGGGTATCGCCTTTACGGTCGCGTGCTTCGCCGCGGCTTCACCCGCGCTGTCGCAGTCATATCCGACGCGCACGATCCGCATCGTCGTGCCGTTCACGCCCGGCGCCGGAACCGACGTCGTGGCGCGCGCGATGGCCGGCAAGATCGCGCCGATGCTCGGGCAGAACGTCATCGTCGAGAACCGCCCGGGCGCAGGCGGCACAGTGGGCTCCGAGATCGTCGCGGGCGCGCCGAAGGACGGCTACACGATCCTGATGGGCAACACCAGCACGCTCGCGATCGCGCCGGCGCTCTA
>JACQGN010000040.1 GCA_016199545.1 Betaproteobacteria bacterium
AGGCGAAGCTTGGACATGGCAGGAACCTGTCCCAAATGCTTCCCTCACCCTTGGTCCCGCTCCCGCAGGGAGAGGGATAGCTCCCTTCTGCCTCCGGGAGAAGGGCTGGGGATGAGGGAAAGACGCCGCAATCCATTACACCGTGACCGGATCGGTGCCGAGCGCAGGGAACAGGCCGTGCCGCGCGTGTTCCTTGAAGTGCTGCTCGCGCGGCAGCACGATGGCGCACGAGCGCACGTGCTGTTCGGCAGCCGCAAGCCCGGGAATACGCCCACCCGCTCGGTTTGCCTCGGCCGCCTGCAGCAGCAGCCGGCGCATCATCACCACGCCGCGGTCGGTCGGGCACAGGTTTTCGCGCGTGCGGTCCTGGATCGGCCCCATCGACTCCTGGAGGGAGGCATCCTGCATCGCGATGCCCTCGACGCCGGAATAGTGGATGCCCGCTTTCTGCGCGGCGCGGTCCATCAGGTAATCGTTGCTCCTGTTCTGCAGGGGCGTGAACGTGCCGGGGACGTAGCGCACGTGGATGCCCTTGCCGTCCTTCATCGCGCCCACTTCCGCTTCTGACAGCTCGCGCCGTGGATGGTAGTTGATGCTCCAGGCCCAGCAATTGTGGTCATCGATGGGCACCCACGCATGCGCGCCGATGGGATGCCCCGCGCGCGGCGGGATGATGGTGTGCCACGGCATGATGTAGGGCGTGATGCGCCAGTAGTAGCCGCCGTTCTCGGCATTGCGGCGCGCGCCCACCAGCAGCCCGCCATCGAATTCGGCGACGTCGAACTGCGGCATGAGGTCGCGCTCGTTGTATTCGTTGCCCTTGCTGCCGACAAACAGGGGATCGGTCCTCAACGCCCCCGAATGGAGAAAACTCACGTGCGAGGAATCGATGCCGCCTTCGATCGCCTGCAAATAGTTCGACTCCTGCAGCCGTTTGGATACGTAGCGCTGCCGCGGTAACACGCGCACCCATTCGAGTGCGGGCGGCTCCGGCCTGAGTTCCGCAGGCCCCATGTAGGTCCACACGACCCCGCCGGCCTCGATGCACGGATACGACTTGAGCTTCATGCGCTTGCGCATCGGGCCATCATCGCCCTCGGAGGGAAGATCGACGCATTGACCCGTCACGTCGTACTTCCACCCGTGGTAGGGACAGCGCAGGCCGCATTCCTCGTTGCGGCCGAACCACAGCGACACCCCGCGGTGGGCGCAGAATTCGTCGATCAACCCCAGGCGGTTCTGCGTGTCGCGAAACGCGATCAGGCGCTCGCCAAGAAGTTTCACCCGCACCGGCGGACAGTCGGGTCCGGGCAGTTCCCAATCGTGGAGCGCCGGAATCCAGTAGCGGCGCAGAAGATCCCCCATGAGCGTCTCCGCTCCGGTCCGGGTCAGTGCATCGTTCTCATCGCGGGTCAGCATGCGATTCCCTCCTGTCATTCAGCGCGCGCACCGGACGCGCGCGCGATCGCCCGGCACCGAGTTGAAAATCGGATCGTAACCGAGCAGCGGATCGCCCGGAAAGCACATCTGCGTGATGCGGCGCCCCAGCATCGTGCGGCCGAACACGGAAATGCGCGGCATCACCCGGCTTCCCGTGCGGGCGCCGGGCGGAAAGCCACGCCGTCCTCGACGATGCGACGGTTGAGCAGGTTGGCGCACGCGACCACGTTCGCGAGCGTCGGCGCAGGCACGCCCGTCAGGCGCGCGATATCGAGCACCGCGTTGTCGAGCGCGTCGAGTTCCAGCGTGCGGCCGGCGCGCGCGTCCTGCAGCGTGGACGGTGGAAAACCCGCCCGGTTCCGGGTGTAGGCGAGGATGTCGTCGGTGCTGGTTTTCGGCACGACGCCGACCACAGCCGCCACGGCGAGGAACTCGTCGAGCATCGCTTTCGCGACCTTCCGGGTCTCCGGAAACATCACGACCTGCTGCGGCGAGGACTGCGTGATGGTGCACAGCAGATTGAACACGCCGTTCGACAGCAGCTTCTGCCACTTGAAATCGCGGATCCGGTCCGTCGCGACGACGGGCAAGCCGGCGGGTTCGAGCAGCGCTCTGGTTGCCTCGAGGCGCGGGCGCAATTCACCGTCGAGCTCGCCCACGACGAGCCGGTCGGTGGGCTGATCGGCGAGCACGATGCGCCCCGGCTCCGGATGATCCGTGGGCAGGTAAATCACCGCTCCGATCACCGTGTCGAGCCGAAAGGCGCTTGCGATCCGGCCGTCGGGATCGAGAGACGGCAGCCGCGTGCCCCGCAGCGGTGAATCGAGCTTCTCGAAATACCACCACGGGATGCCGTTCTGTGGAAACACCAGGGAGCCATCGTGCGCGAGGAGCCCCGCGACATGCGCCGCTGACTCCGCGATCTGGTGCGATTTGACGCAGACAAAAATGAGCTCGTAGGGAGGCTGCTCCTCCCCCTGCCGGCACACATTGACACGGATCGGGTCGGAACGCCTCTTGGGGCTTTCGAGTATGACGCCGCGCCGGGAGAGCGCATCGTACTGCGCGCCGCGCGCGACGAGCGTCACGTCCTTGCCGGCCGCACTCAGGATCGCGCCGAGATAGCCGCCGATCGCACCGGCGCCGAACACGAGAATACGCATGCCTGTCAATCCTGGCGAAGTATGGTCAGTCTCAATTGGCCTCCGCCACGTCGCCCTTTGCGGGAAGGCTGATCTGCGTCTGGGTCACGACCGCGACCAGGCGCCGGTCCGCGTTGCGAATCGTCGTCTGCCACACCGACGTGGTGCGTCCGATGTGCAGCGGAACTGAAATCGCCTTGAGCACCGGCCCCTGCCCTGCCGCGAAGAAGTTGGTTTTCGATTCGATGGTACCGCCGCGATGGGCGGGCGGCATGTTGGCCACCGCCCCGACCGCGCCGCAGATATCCCCGAATGCCATGATCGCGCCGCCGTTCACGCGCCCGCCGCGGTTCACGTGCATGGGCTTGACCGGCATCTCGGCAACCACCCGTTTCTTGCTCACCGACACGAGCTTCACGCCAAGCGCGCGCGGCATGCCCCCCAGCATCACCCGCGATTTGACCGCCGGTTTGGCGGACTTGACCTTGCCGGTCCGTTTGCTGCCTGCTGCCATTTAGCAACTCTCCTTCACTGAATTGTATTTGTTTAGCGGCCTCGTCACGGAATATCAACCTCCACATAGCTACCAGCAGTGGCGCTATCAACTGCATGAACCACCGCGCCGGTGGCGCGCTGAATGCGAGGCCGGCTCGTGGTTGTCAGCACCACGACCAGCCCTGCTCAAATGCGGTGGTGACTTCGCGTCGCGTCAGGAATTAACGCAGCGGGACGGGCGTACCTTGGTCGAACAGGACTCGCACTCAGGCCGGAGCCAACGCGCTTCGCGCAGCATGCTCCAAAACAGCGCGAACCTGCTCCATGGTCACGCCCGGAAACCACTCGACGAACTGCGAGAGTGAAGCACTGACTTTTTCTGTGGACTCACCGGACTAATGGTACTACGTCTGCCGGCGACCTGTCCCGCATAACGTTCGCGACGCTGCGCACGTCCGCTGGAGCGCTGAGTTGGGCATCGTCTACTTCGCAACGGTTGCGCGAGTTGCCCAAGCCCGAGCAGTCATCGAAACTCGTAAACCGCGTCGGTACGTCGATGGGCTTCACCTCGACGCCTTTCAGCCCCGCGTCAGCGAAGAGATTCTCGAGCGCCAGCGTCTTATGCCCGAGCACCGCATCGAACAGGAAACGAAAGGCGCACACCGTCTGATTCACGCTGGCGTAGGCGAGTTTCTTCTCTCCGATGAGATGCAGCAGGTAGGCCTGGATCTCCACGGCATCGAGGCCGTCCGGCGATCGGTCATAGTGCTGGGCCAAACTCGTCACGCAGGCCAGATACCATTCGCGGGTCCGCGGGGAAAACCCGCGCAGCACCATGGCGTTGTCCATCTCGCGCCGTAGTTTCGTCGTCATCTTCGTCTCCTTGATCGTTTCGGGGACATCCCCCGCAATCAAGGATCGGAGATCTCAACGACTCAGCACAACGCGATTCGCAACCACAGCACGCCGCAACGACCAGAACAACTTCTTGGGTTCAATACCACCGCGAAGCGGCTTAGTTCAACGTCCGCGGTGAAATGCGCGTGCGAGCGCGCGACGCACCGCTCGTATAGCGTCGCTATCGATCGCACGGTTAGAGCGCATCTCTATTTGATATCTTCCAGCTTGACACCACGCCCGGCGCGCAAGCTGCTGCGCGCGGACTCGACTCGCTGAAGGAAGCGTGGGTCGTGCTCCAGGCGATAGTCGAACCAGTCGTCCTCTGACTCGAAACCGATCAACACCCCGGCCGGTTTGCCGTGGCGGGTAATGACGATCTCCGCCGTCTCCGCCTCACGGAGAAAGCGGGACAAGTCGTCCTTCACTTCGGACAGGGGAACTTCTTTCACTCGAGATTTCCGAATTGCGCCAGCCATGATTCAGCCTCCGGTTTGGGGACGATCGCGAGCACTTCGACGCTCGAGCCCGATACGTCGTAGAACACACGCACCTCGTCGACCCGCAACCGGTATTGCGGCCTCGACACACCGCGCAATCGCTTGATACGGCTGCGGCTGGTCTTCGTCGGTTCGTGTCTCAGATGCGTTTCGAGTGCTGCCCGGACGGACGAACGCAGGGCAGCCTTCAGTTTTCTCAGATCCTCGACGGCTTCCGGAGCGAGAACAATCGCGAATCGCATTCTGGCCAGATTATAGCCAGAAATACGGGATCGTGCAAATCGTGCGCTCTAACGTCCGCGATGATGCGCACGAGCAAGCGCGGAGCCGCGCTTGCAAAGTGTCGCGGTCGATCGCGCTGTTATGCACCCGCTTGATGATACTCAGCGACCGATACAGGCTTCCGCACAGCGACCGTTTTTCGGAGAGTCTTCATGCGCTCGAGCTCGTGCATCGTCTGTGCCGTAAAGTAGGACTCTCCGCAGTGCGGGCAAGACCACATCGGAATCCCTTCCACCACTAGAAGGTTGCGCCCGCTGCCAAAGGTCCGGGTGACCCGCCTAAGCTGTACGCCCACGCGGCCGCAGGAGGCGCAGCGGCGCTTAGACGAGGTAGACCGTGATGATGTAGAGCGCGCCCGTGAGGCCGAGCTTGACGACGACTTCGGCCGCGCGCCCATCAAGGCTACGCCCTCGGATGAGGACTTTGGTTTCATGCGTTTGGCGATCTCTCTGGCGCTCGACGATGCGGCCAGTGAGGATGATGTTTTCGAGATCAAGGATCGTGAGGTTGTCATCTTCCAGTTCTTCGGCGGCGTGAAGTGATACGACATAGTTCAGTGAACGAAGCAGATCGCGTATTCGGATGATCGTTAGTCGAGGCACACGGTCGATTCTACAGGAACGCGTCTAGGGTGCATAACGTCCGCGGTGAAATTCGCGTGCGAGCAAGCCACATCCAGCGCGCTTGCTCGCGTCGGTGTGGATCGGGCGGTTAGGCACCAAATTACTCACGTCGAGTCACCGCCAGAGCGAGACCAGCTCCAAGGAACAGTAAGCCCGTAATGCCCTCACGCAAGCGTCGCACAGATGGGCGATTGACTGCAGAACTAACGGCGCTTGCGGCAACTGCATATAACGAATCAAAAGCGGCAGCGAGCAATAAGAATGACAGAGACAATACCGTGATCTGCGGCACGACAGAGTACACGCCCGACACAAACTGCGGGAGAAATGCACCGAAGAATAAAATCGTTTTAGGATTGGTCAGAGAAACGACAAAGCCACGCCAGTAGGTCCCAGCGCCGTTTATCGGAACGACTCGAGAGGATTCAGGCTGCGCAGCCGCGAGAAGATGCCTACAACCCAAATAGATCAGGTATGCAACACCGACCAATTTGAACCATACAAAGGATTCAGCCAGAGTAGATGCAAGCCAAGCGGTACCCGCTGCGGCAATCAGCAACTGAACAGCCATCGCTGACGTAGTGCCCATAACGGTCTGCAGCCCACGCCGGCATCCCGAGTGAACCGACGTGGCCACAATCAGCAGAACGTTTGGTCCTGGCATGAGGATTAGGCCGGCAGAAACGACCAAGAAGGAAATATAAAGCGTCGCGTCCAATCTGGCGTCCTCGGTTGGTGCCTACGTGTATTGGTTGAAAGTTTAGTTGACGATTTGGTTGACATGTCGAGACCCCATTCCGTCTCCCGCGCGCACGCCCTGTCATCCTTCTTCGTTGACCATACGTTACGCCGTACGGGGTTCGCAGGCAATTCTTGCCCGAACGGAGGAGGTCCATGTCCGACGACGGCGCGCAAGGCCCGGCAGCGGCGGCTGCACCACCACGCCTGTTCGACGTGGTGCGCGAGGCGATCAGGCGGCGGCTTCGACGCAGAACCAGGCGCTTGCGGCTCTTCTCTTCGTTTACAAGGAGGTGCTCGCGCAGCCGCTTCCCTGGCTGGAGGGCCTCGAACACGCGAAGCGGCCGATGCACCGCCCCACGGTGCTCACCGAGGACGAGGTGCAGCATCTACTCGCCCGGATGCACGGAACAAAATGGCTCATGGGCAGCCTGCTCTACGGCGCCGGCCTGCGGCTGGGCGAGCAGGCCGCTGTAGAGGTCCGCCACGTCGAACGGATTTTCGCCCTTTGATGGCGCCAGGCTATCCTGCAAAATCGTGCGTCAGGCGGCGCCGCCAACCTTCAATTCCGTGAGCTGCGCAGTCACCGCGCTGCCGCAAACCGTCAGCGACCCGATCGAAACCGGCAGCCTGAAGCGTCGCGGTCCGGCGCTCCCGGGATTGACGAAGTGCACGCCCGCGCGGATTTCGTGGCGCGGCTGGTGGGTGTGGCCCGCGACCACCACGTGAAACCCGGCAGCCGCGGGATCGACGTCGATTTCCGACACGTTGTGGATAACGTAGATCAACGCCATGCCAAGCTGCAATACCTCTGTTTCGCGCAGGGCGGCGGCCCACGGCCCTCTGTCGTTGTTCCCGCGCACGGCGGTGACCGGCGCAATCCCGGCAAGCTGCTCCAGTATGCGCGGATCTCCGATATCGCCGGCGTGGACGATGCAATCGCTGGCGCGCAGTGCGTCCAGCGCTTCCGGCCGCAGCAGGCCGTGCGTGTCCGATATTAACCCGACGCGGAAGGTGCCGGATGACGCCATCGTTGCAGCCATGTCAACGGAAGTGGTCGAACCCTTGTGATGCAACGCGCAGCGGCCGGCCATGCGCGTCGACCACGGTCACCCGCGCCCGGCCCTGCTGCGCCGCCCCGATGCGACCGATACGGGTCAACGCCAGATCGAGGCGCATGCCCACCCGCTCGATGCGCGCGCGAACGCGCGCGGCAGCGGTGAAACACAGTTCGTAGTCATCTCCCCCTGCGAGGCGTGCGGCGGTTGCGGCCGGATGATCGAGATGGCGGCGCATCACGGCGGACGCCGGCACGCGCGAAAGCTCAATGGTTGCGGCGACCTGCGAGCGCTCGCAGATGTGTCCGAGATCGGCGACGAGGCCGTCCGAAATGTCGATCGCGCCGTGGGCGAGTCCGCGCAGTGCCTGTCCAAGCGCCACGCGCGGCGCGGGGACGTGCAGCCGCCGCCTGACCTGCGCCAGTTCGCGCGGCGCGAGGCGGATGCGCCCGCCCAGCGCGGCGAGCGCGAGCGCGGCATCGCCCATATTGCCCGACACCCAGATGTCGTCTCCGACGCGCGCGCCGTCGCGGCGCAACGCCCGCCCGGCGGGCGCTTCGCCCATGATCTGGACACAGATGTTGAGCGGCCCGCGAGTGGTGTCGCCGCCGATGAGATCGACGTCGTGCAGGCGCGCGAGCCGCATGAACCCCGCCGAAAACGCGCGCAACCAGCGCGCGTCGGCTTGCGGCAGCGCGAGCGACAGGGTCGCCCAGCGCGGCGCAGCGCCCATCGCCGCCATGTCGGAAAGATTCACCGCGAGGGCCTTGTGGCCGAGCAGGCGTGGATCGGCATCGTGGAAAAAATGGCGCCCGCCGACCAGCATGTCGGTTGAAACCACGAGTTCCATGCCGCGGCGCACGCGCGCCAGCGCCGCATCGTCGCCGACGCCCAGCACCGTGTGCCGCGCGGGATGCGTGAAGTAGCGCGCGATCAGGTCGAATTCGGAGGGCATGTCGCAGAGGTTCGCGAAATTTCGCCCCCATCCTAACCTTCCCCCGCCCGCGGGGGAAGGGAGTGAAAACCAGCGGCCTGGTCAGGAGCGAACGGTGAAAGCTAAGACTTCTGCCCGCGTGCGCGCTGTTCTTCCGCGTGCTTCGCCATCATTTCCGCCCATCGCTTCTTCAGCACTCGCGGAAACCAGAAATCGACGGCCGCGAAGCCCAGGAAGAACAACGCAAGCCAGAACACGGTGTTCTGCGGCAGGAACCCGGGACCCGCAATGAGCACGTACAGACCCAGAGCGAGGTTGATTACGCCCGCAACCTGGAAGGCAAGAATCCGTTTTTTCAGTCGCTCGTCCATGTTAAGCGACATCCGTTGGCAATTTCCCCTGTCGGAGCTGCCCGGCGAGTTTGTCGAGCACGCCGTTGACGAACTTGTAGCCGTCGGTACCGCCGTAGGTCTTGGCAAGTTCCACCGCCTCGTTGATCACCACGCGATACGGCACCTCCGCCTGGCGGGTGAGTTCGTATGCCGCCACCAGCAGGATCGCGCGCTCGACCGGGCTCAGCTGGGAGAACTTGCGGTCCAGGCAGGGCGCAAGCACGGATTCAAGCTCGGGCGCGTTGGCGATCGTCCCGTGCAGCAGTTGCTGAAAGTAGTCAGCGTCGAGCTTGTCGAAGCCGCGCGCCTCCGCGAGTTCGCGCGCGATCGTCCCCGGTTCGGCTCCCGCGAGCTGCCACTGGTACAGCCCCTGCAGCGCGAACTCGCGGGAGCGCCGGCGGCTACTTCTCACCATCGAGCTTGCCCACGAGGTTGGCCATTTCGATCGCCGCCAGCGCGCAGTCCGCGCCCTTTTGCGCCATGCGCGCGAGCGCCTGGTCGTCGTTGTCCGTGGTGAGTATGCCGTTGGCGATGGGAACGCCGGTGTCGAGCTGGACGCCGGTGATTCCCGCCGCCGATTCGTCGGCCACGATCTCGAAGTGATAGGTATCGCCGCGGATCACCGCGCCCAGCGCAATCAGCGCGTGATATTTTCCGCTCTGGGCAAGCTTCTGCAGCACCAGCGCCACCTCCAGGGCGCCGGGCACAGTCACGATGAGCATGTCCGGCTCGCGCACGCCGTGCTTGACGAGCGCCGCGGTACAGGCCGAGAGCAGCCCCTCGCCCACGTCCTGGTTGAAGCGGCTTACCACAATGCCGATCTTCAACCCCGCTCCGGTCAGATCCGGTTCCAGTTCGTCGATGTTGTCAAAGCGTGCCATGATTCCGGTGAACGGTAAATGGTGAACGGTGAACGGTAAGTGCGCAGTCGAACTGCAAGGGCCCTCGACCCGCACTGTTCGCTGCTCGCTGTTTGCGGTTCACTTGCCATCCCTCCCGGGCGGCTGCAGGTACCCGGTGACCTCGAGATCGAAGCCCGCCATGCTCGGCATCGGGCGCGGCAACGCCATCAGCTTCATCCTTCTCACCCCGAGGTCCTTCAGAATCTGCGCGCCGATGCCGTAATTGCGCAGCGCGATCCTCGCTCGCGGTGCGGCGGGCCGGCCCGGGCGCGCGCGCTCGAGCAGCTCCCCCGCCGCTTCTTGCCGGTGCAGCAGCACGATGACGCCGCACTCCGCTTCGGCGATAGCCGCGAGCGCGTCGTGAAAGTTCCACGAATGACTGACGCTGCCCGCGTCAAGCAGATCCATCACCGACAACGGTTCATGGACGCGCACCAGGACTTCCCGGCCGGGCGCGGGCTTGCCCTTGACGAGCGCGAGATGCGTTTCCTTGCCGATCCGGTCGCTGTAGGCGTAGAGGCGCAAGCGCCCGCGCACCGTGTCGATGTCACGCTCGGCAGCGCGGGTCACGAACGATTCGGTGCTGCTGCGGTGATGGATGAGATCGGCGATGGTGCCGATCTTCAGGCCGTGCTGCTCGGCGAAGATCTCCAGATCGGGCAGCCGCGCCATCTCGCCGTCATCCTTGAGAATCTCGCAGATCACGGCCGCCGGCGTGAGGCCCGCAAGCCGCGCCAGATCGCAGCCCGCCTCCGTGTGACCCGCGCGCACCAATACGCCGCCCTCGTCCGCCATCAGCGGGAAGATATGCCCGGGCTGCACGATGTCCTGCGGGCTTGAATCGGCGCGGATCGCCGCCTGCACCGTGCGCGCACGGTCGGCCGCCGATATCCCCGTGCTCACGCCCTCGGCCGCCTCGATCGACACCGTGAAATTGGTGCCCAGCGGGGAGCGGTTGGTGATGACCATGAGCGGCAGGTTGAGCTGGCGGCAGCGCTGCTCGGTCAGGGTGAGGCAGACGAGACCGCGCCCATAGCGGGCCATGAAATTGACGGCATCCGGCGTCACGAATTCCGCGCCCATCACCAGGTCGCCCTCGTTCTCGCGGTCCTCTTCATCCACGAGCACCACCATTCGCCCGCTCTTGATGTCGGCAATAATGTCCTGAATGGGACTGATCTTCATGTTTCGACCAAAAAACCTGCCGGTGGCAACCACGGCAACGCGGCGGGGGGACGCCATTCTAATCCACCAGGAGATTTTCGGACTTACATCCGAAAAACTCCTTACGCAGAAGCAGTTGCAAGAATACAGGAAATAGAATGCGCGGAACATGTTCTCAGCCCGAGCGGAACGTCGCAGTACGGTACAAGAACGGTCCTTATCCTGAAGCTTCATTTCGGAATCCGCGGGTGGTCTTTCTTGTTAGCAGCCTGTCGCAGCGCGGGTCTGAAGGGCGCGACAGGCTGCTGGCGACGGGATTATGCGCCTCTGAACTGCTGGAGGCGCTCGATATAGCGCGCGATCGGGTCCGCTTCGAGATTGACCTTGTCGCCGACGCGCAGAGCGCCCAGGTTCGTGGCTGCGAGCGTACGCGGGATGAGATTCACCGAGAATCCGGTCTCGTTCACCTCGTTCACCGTGAGACTTACGCCGTTGACAGCGACCGAACCTTTGCGCGCGATATACCGCGCGACGACCGCCGGCGCGGTGATCCGGAGCAGGCGATTGTCACCCGCCGGGTCGAACTGCGTCACCTCACCCACGCCATCGACGTGCCCGCTCACCAGATGGCCGCCAAGGCGATCCGCGAAGCGCAACGCTTTTTCGAGGTTGACCCGCGCCCCGGCGGCAAAACCCGTGGTGCAGTTGAGCGTCTCCTGCGACACGTCCGCATCAAACGTGTCGCGGCCGACCGTGACTGCGGTGAGACACACGCCGTTCACCGCGATGCTGTCGCCAGCCGCGACGTCCGCAAGCGCCAGGCCGCCCGCCTCGATGCGCAGGCGCAAGCCGCCCGCAGCCCGCGCTGCGTGCACCACTGTACCAACCGCCGCGACGATGCCGGTGAACATTACGGGTTCGCCACCCGGGCGATGACGCGAATATCGTCGCCGACCATGCGCAGATCCCGCACGTCGAGCGCGCGTTTTCCCTTCAGGTCTTCGAGCTCCGGCAGATGGAACATGCCGCGCGCCGCATCGCCCATGAGGTGAGGTGCGAGGTACAGCACCAGCTCATCCACCAGGCCTTCGCGCAGGAGCGATCCATTCAACTTGAATCCGGCCTCCACGTGCACCTCGTTCATGCCGCGCCGCGCGAGTTCACGCATCAGCGCTTCGAGGTCGACCTTGCCCCCGGCATTCGCGCAAACGAATATCTCGGCGCCCCGTTCCTGCAATGCGCGGCACCTTGCGGCATCGTCGACCGCCGCGGCGATCAGCGACGCGCCGCCTGCGATCACCTTCGCCGCGGGCGGGGTTTCGAGCCGGCTGTCGACCACCACCCGCAGCGGCTGGCGCGTCGTATCCACCTCGCGCACGGTGAGTTGCGGATCGTCGTCCCTTACCGTGCCGATGCCGGTAAGGACGGCGCACGCGCGCGCGCGCCAGGCGTGGCCATCCCGCCGCGCCGCCGCGCCGGTAATCCATCGGCTCATGCCGTTGTTGAGCGCGGTCCTGCCGTCGAGGCTTGCGGCGATCTTCATCCTGACCCAGGGACGGCCGCGCGTCATCCGTGTGACGAAGCCGATATTGAGCTCGCGCGCGGCCGCCTCGAGCAGTCCGCTCTCCACCGCGACCCCGGCCGCCGCCAGCTCCGCCAGACCCTTCCCGCCAACCAGGGGATTTGGATCCGCGTGCGCCGCGACGAGCCGCGAGACACCTGCGGCGATCAACGCCCGCGCGCACGAACCGGTGCGGCCCTGGTGCACGCACGGCTCCAGCGACACGTACGCCGTCGCGCCGCGCGCCGCTGCGCCCGCGGCAGCGAGCGCCTCGATCTCCGCGTGGGGCGCCCCCGCCCGCTGGTGCCAGCCTTCGCCGAGCACCCGCCCGCCGCTAGCGATCACGCACCCCACGCGCGGGTTGGGCGTCGTCGTATAAAGCCCGCGGCGCGCAAGCTCCAGCGCGCGCGCCATCAACCGGTGATCAGCCTCGGAAAACATCGGAAACGCTCAACCGCAAAGGACGCCAAGGGCGCAAAGGAAATTCAAGGGAAAATGGAACAATCACACAAGAACCCGGTACACAGAGACATGATACGTGCACCCTCACGACGGAAGCTCATTGACCATGCCCTCCTTCGCGACCTTCGCTTTTCCTTCGCGTCCTTCGCGTTGATGCTGTTGACCTTTCCGCAGCTATTTCTTCGCGGGTCGCTGCACCTCGCGGATCGCGACGCGGAAGTCGTCCGCATCCTGGAAGCTGCGGTAGACCGACGCGAAGCGGATGTAGGCGACCTGGTCGAGCTTGTGCAGTTCGCGCATCACGATCTCGCCGATCTGCCGCGTCGGGACTTCGCGTTCGCCGAGGGCGATCACCTCGTCGCGCACAGTTGCGATCGCTTCATCCACGAGCGCGGTGGACACCGGCCGCTTGTTGAGGGCGATGTTGAAGCTCTCGCGCAGCTTCTCGAGGTCGAACTCCTCGCGGGTGCCGTTCTGCTTCACCACGCGCGGCATCCTGAATTCCACCGTCTCGTAGGTGGTGAAGCGCTTGTTGCAGGCCGCGCACCGCCGCCGCCGGCGTATGCTCTCGCCGTCGTCGCTCACCCGCGAGTCGATGACCTGCGTGTCGTCCGACTTGCAGAAAGGGCACTTCATGTCACCGGCGAATGGTGAATGGTGAATGGTGAATGGTAAGAACGCATCCCGGTGCTACGTTCAACCATATCGCTCATTCCCCGGTTGCTTCTCAAGATTTCCCGGCTGCGGCACGTAGACGGGAAATCTTTCGCACAGCTTCTTCACCTCGCCCGCCACGCGCCTCGCCACGCGTTCGTCATCGGGGGCCTCGATCACGTCGGCGATCAGGTGCGCGAGCGTCTCGGCTTCCATCTCGCACATTCCGCGTGTGGTCATCGCCGGCGATCCGATGCGGATGCCGCTCGTCACGGTCGGACCCTGCGGATCCTTCGGCACCGCGTTGCGATTGACGGTGATGCCGACGCGGCCGAGGGTGTCTTCCGCAGCCCGTCCCGTGAGGTGCTTGCCGCGCAGGTCCACCAGGAACATGTGGCATTCGGTGCGCCCCGACACGATGCGGCACTCGCGCTCGTGCAGCACCTTCGCCATCACGCGCGCATTGTCGAGCACCTGCTCCTGGTACACCTTGAACGCCGGGCTCATCGCCTCCTTGAGCGCCACCGCTTTCGCGGCGATGACGTGCATCAATGGTCCGCCCTGGGTGCAGGGAAAGACCGCCGAATTGAGGACTTTCTCATGCTCGGCGTTCGCCAGTATCAGTCCGCCTCGCGGGCCGCGCAGCGTCTTGTGCGTGGTGCTCGTCACGAAATCCGCGATGCCGACGGGACTCGGATACAGGCCCACCGCGATCAGCCCCGCGTGGTGCGCGACATCGGCCATCAGGAGCGCCCCGACCCCGTCGGCAATCGCGCGAAACCGCTTCCAGTCGATCACCAGCGAGTAGGCCGAGGCGCCGGCGATGATCAGCTTCGGCTTCTTCACGCGCGCGAGTTCCTCGACTTCCGCATAGTCGATCGCTTCGGTCGCGGGATCGAGGCCATACGCATACGCATCGTAATGCCGGCCGCTGATATTCACGCGCGCGCCGTGCGTCAGGTGCCCACCCGCACCGAGCGCCATTCCAAGTATCACGTCGCCGGGGTGAAGCGCCGCGTTGAACACCGACTGGTTGGCCTGTGCGCCGGAGTGCGGCTGCACATTCGCGTAACCGGCGTGAAAAAGCTGCTTTGCCCGATCGATTGCCAGGCGCTCGGCGACGTCGACGTGCTCGCAACCGCCGTAATAGCGCCGCCCCGGATAGCCCTCGGCGTACTTGTTGGTGAGAACCGAGCCCTGCGCCTGCAACACGCGGGGACTGACGTAGTTCTCGGAAGCGATCAACTCGATGTGGGCTTCCTGGCGCCGGTTCTCCCGGTCAATCGCCTGCCACAGTTCGGGATCGAAGGCCTGGATGGTGTCGTGTGCGGAATACATGAGGAGTCCAGATGGGAGTTTCGATTGTACCATGCATAATATGCGAGGCTCCCGCGGGCGGAGCACGGAGCAAGGCGATGATGAAAGCATTGCTGGCGATCTCGCGGCTCATCGACGCGTGCAATGAGGCGGTCGGGCGCGCGGCTGCCTGGCTGGTGCTCGTGACCGTGTTGATCAGCGCCGGCAACGCGGCCAGCCGCTACGCCCTGGGCCTCAGTTCCAACGCCTGGCTCGAAATCCAGTGGTACCTGTTCGCGGCGATTTTTCTGCTCGGCGCGGGTTACACGCTGAAGCGCAACGGGCACGTGCGCGTCGACGTGCTGGCCGGCAGGCTCTCCGCAAGGCAGCAGGCCTGGATCGACATCACGGGTGGCGCGCTGTTTCTCCTGCCGATGGTAATCATCATCGCGTATCACTCATGGCCGATGTTCATGCAGTCCTTCGTCGGCCGGGAGGTTTCCGCGGATGCGGGCGGGCTCGTGCGCTGGCCAGTGAAATTACTGATCCCGGCCGGTTTCGCGTTGCTCGCGCTGCAGGGCGCATCCGAGATTATCAAGCGCGTCGCTTTCCTGCGCGGCGACATCGGCGATCCGCGCGAACGGCGGCCGGATCACTGATGTCGCACGAGATTCTTGCGCCCGTCATGTTCGGCGCGCTGGTCGCGTTCCTGCTGCTGGGCTATCCCGTCGCATTTTCCCTGGGAGCGGTCGGCATCCTGTTCGGGTGGGTGGGGATCGAACTCGGCATACTCACGCCCGCGCTGCTGCAGGCGCTGCCGGAACGCGTGTTCGGCATCATGCGCAACGACACACTGCTCGCAATTCCTTTCTTCACCTTCATGGGCCTGATACTCGAGCGCAGCGGCATGGCCGAGGAGTTGCTCGACACCATCGGGCAGCTCTTCGGCGCGGTGCGCGGCGGCATCGCCTACGCGGCCGTTTTCGTGGGCGCGCTGCTCGCGGCGACCACCGGCGTCGTCGCCGCATCCGTAATCGCGATGGCGCTCATCTCGCTGCCGGTCATGCTGCGCTACGGCTACTCGCCGCGGCTCGCGAGCGGCGTGATCGCGGCTTCCGGCACGCTGGCGCAGATCATCCCTCCGAGCCTGGTGCTGATCGTCCTCGCGGATCAGCTCGGACGCTCGGTCGGCGACATGTACCGGGGCGCGCTTGTGCCCGGGCTCGCACTCGCCGGCCTCTACCTGGCTTACGTGTTCGCGGTCTCGCTCGTCAGGCCGGCGGCGGTACCCGCCATGCCGCCCGAGGCGCGGCGCCCGAGAGGGTGGGCGCTCGCCGCCCGCGCGGCGACTGCTCTCGTGCCGCCTCTCGCGCTGATCTTCCTGGTGCTGGGGACGATTTTTCTCGGTATCGCGACGCCCACCGAAGGCGGAGCAATGGGCGCGACCGGCGCTCTGGCGCTGGCGCGCAGACGCCTCACCATGGATCTTCTCAAGCAGGCGATGGACTCGACGCTGCGCCTCACCAGCTTCGTGATCTTCATCCTGGTCGGCTCCACCGTGTTCGGGCTCACCTTCCGCGCGGTCGACGGCGACCTGTGGGTCGAACGCCTGCTCTCCGATCTTCCGGGCGGGGCGGCCGGATTCCTGATCGCCGTCAATCTGATGGTGTTCGTGCTGGCGTTCTTTCTCGACTTCTTCGAGATCGCGTTCATCCTCGTGCCGCTGCTCGCGCCGGTCGCCGCCACGCTCGGCATCGATCTCGTCTGGTTCGGCGTGATCCTCGGCGTGAACATGCAGACTTCCTTCTTGCACCCGCCCTTCGGATTTGCCCTCTTCTACCTGCGCAGCGTCGCGCCGCGCGAAGTGAGGACCGCCGATATCTACTGGGGCGCGGCGCCGTTTCTCGTGATCCAGCTCGCGATGGTGGCGCTGCTCGTCGCGTTTCCGCAAATGGTGCTGCACCACAGGCCGGACACGCCCACGCGCGATCCGGCGGCGATAGAGATCGAGATCCCGCCGCCCGAAGCGCCTGGCTTACGCGGTGACATGCCGCTCAAGAACGAACCGGATCCATCCGCCGCCGAAATCGAGCGCGCGCTCAGGAAACCGCGCTGACGGCCCGCACCAGGGGGCCTACCTCTGCGTTCGGGCAGGCGCCGCGCGCTCGACCGAATAGACGAAGTTGTCGTAGGTATTCTCGGCGACGCGGAACCACAGGTGCTGTTCGTCGCGGAACCGGCGCCACGGTTCGTAGATCTTCCTGAATTCGGCGCTTTGCGCAGAGAGCCCGGCGTAGAGCTCGAGGGCCGCCTTGTAGCACGCCTCCAGCACCGGCCGCGGAAACACCCGCAGCTGCGCCCCCGCGGCGACGAGCCGGCGCAGCGCGGCGGTGTTGCTGGCGTCGTACTTGGCGGTCATGAGAAGGTTAGCCTCCGCGCAGGCGGTTTCAAGCGCCTGCCGGTAGCCCCGCGGCAATGCCGCCCAGTGCTTGAGATTCACCAGGATCGACCCTTGCGCCGAACCCTCCCACCAACCCGGGTAATAATAGAATTTCGCCACCTTGTGAAAGCCCAGCTTCTCGTCATCGTACGGGCCGACCCATTCCGCCGCGTCGATCGTGCCCTTCTCCAGCGCCGGGTAAACGTCGGGGCCGGCGATCTGCTGCGGCACCACCCCGAGTCTCGCCAGCACCTGGCCGCCCAGCCCGCCGATGCGAAACTTCAGTCCCTTCAGGTCCGCCACCGATTTGATTTCCTTGCGATACCACCCGGCCATTTGCGCGCCGGTGTTGCCGGCGGGAAAGTTGATGATGTTGTACTGCCTGTAGAGCCCGCGCAGGAGATCGAGTCCCCCGCCGTAATACATCCAGGCATTCTGCTGCCGGCAATTCAGCCCGAACGGCAGTGTGGTATCGAATGCGAACGCCGGGTTCTTGCCGACATAGTAATAGCCGGCGGTCTGCCCGCACTCCACCGTGCCGTTCTGCACCGCATCGAGCACCTGCAATGGCGGCACGATCTCGCCGGCCGCGAACACCCGCATCTCGAATTTCCCGTCGGTAATCCGTGACAGCCGGTTTGTTAACTGCTCCGCGCTGCCGTACAGCGCGTCGAGACTCTTGGGAAAGCTCGACGCCATGCGCCAGCGCACCTTGGGGTGCGACTGCGCGATCGCCGGTGCCGCGACCGAAGCCGCAGCGAGCCCCGCCCCCGCCCGCCTGAGGAATGCGCGTCGTTTCATCCTAATCGCCGGCAATGGTCATGCGCTCGACGAGTATCGATCCACATTGCCGCGAGCCGCGCCGGATGACATCGCTGCCGATGGCGGCAAAGCCGCGAAACATGTCCTTGAGATTGCCGGCGATGGTGATCTCCTGCACGGGATAGGCGATTTCCCCGCGTTCCACCCAGAATCCCGCGGCGCCGCGCGAATAGTCGCCGGTGACCGCGTTCACGCCCTGCCCCATCAACTCGGTCACGAGCAGTCCCGTACCGAGGCGCCGGAGCATGGCCGGGAAATCTCCTTCAGTGGGCTCCGCGACAAGATTGTGATTGCCGCCGGCGTTGCCCGTCGAGCGCAAGCCCAGCTTGCGCGCCGCATAGCTTCCGAGGAAATATCCCTGCACCACGCCCTCGAGCACCACCTCGCGTGCCCGTGTCGCCACGCCCTCCTCGTCGAAGGCCCCGCTCGCCAACCCCTTTCTGACGTGCGGCAGATCGCGCACGGTGACGCCGGGGGAAAACACCGCCTGTCCCATGCTGTCGAGCAGAAACGATGACTTGCGATAGAGGTTTCCGCCGCTCACCGCGGACACGAAATGTCCCAGCAGGCTCGCCGCGATCGGTGCTTCGAACAGAACCGGTACCTGATTTGTCGCGATCTTGCGCGCCCCGAGCCGCTTTACCGCGCGCTCGCCGGCGCGCCTGCCGACCATCTCGGGGGGGGGCAACTCCGCGGAATCGCGCGTGGTCTCGTACCAGTCATCGCGCTGCATGGCGTCATTCCTGCCTGCGACCAGCGCACACCCGTACGAGTGGCGCGAACTCGGGTAGCCTGCGAGAAAACCCAGCGTATTGCCATAGATGAAATGTGACTCCTGGGTCGATACGCTCGCCCCCTCGGAGTTGCTGATCCGCGGGTCGACGGCGTAGCCCGCCGCCTCGCACGTCTTCGCGAGTTCGATCGCGCGCTCGACCGGCAGATTCCACGGGTGCCACAGGCCGAGGTCCGGGAAATCGCGCGCGAGAAGATCCGGATCCGCCAGCCCGGCGCACTCATCCGATGCCGTGAAGCGCGCGATCGAGAGCGCCGCGTCGACCGTGTCGCGCAGCGCCCGCGC
Organism: Betaproteobacteria bacterium; assembly: GCA_016199545.1. Lineage (GTDB taxonomy): Bacteria > Pseudomonadota > Gammaproteobacteria > Burkholderiales > SG8-41 > DSOT01. The sequence goes on from JACQGN010000040.1 coordinate 18,881, forward strand.
GGAAAAGTCCGAGGTGCTGGCATGACCGCGCTGTTTGCCGAGGTACACCGTGACGCCGATGCCCTTGTCGCGGTTGTATTCGATCGTCTCGACCTCGTTCTGCCGCACCGTGACGGTCTGTCCGAATCCCTCGCTCGCTTCAGCCTCGGCTGCGGTCGCGCCGCGTCCGGTGGCGTAGTCGAGGGCGTCGCGAACGATCTGCCTGAGCGTGTCGTCACTCGTTGAAAAGCGGGTGTCTGCCATGGGTGGATTGCGCTGTGGCGCGGTCCGATCGGGGCCGATCCGGGCCGCGAAAGGACGCTATCATAGCAGCTAGCAGCCTGTTGGACCGAGCATCCAACAGGCTGCTAATAGCAAAACCGCCTGCGATCTTGAATGTACCCCAGACTCACAGTCGCTCTTGTCCTTCCAAAAGCCCGCGAACAGGCGAGCAGTGAGGTTTTCACCGGTGTTTTTCTCCGGTATTCGTGCAGGCGGTTTTGCACGAGGAGTTTGTCGGGCGAAAGTCCGATAAACTCCTAGCGCGATCGACGGTGCGCCGCAATGACCGAAGAAATTCCGCTGAGCCGCACGCAGCTCAAGAAGCAGATGACCGCGCTGCAGGAGCTGGGGGCGGAACTCGTGTCGCTCACCCCGGCGCAGCTCGCCGAGATGGCGCTGCCGGAGTCTTTGTATGAAGCAGTGACGACCGCGAAGCAGATTACGCGCTTCGAGGCCCGGCGCCGCCAGTTGCAGTACATCGGCAAGCTCATGCGCCACATCGACCCGGAGCCGATCCGCGCCCGCCTCGACCGCTGGAAAGCGTCCTCGCTGGAGCACACCGCCCGCGTGCACCGGCTCGAACGCTGGCGCGAACGCCTGCTCGCCGACGATACCGCGCTGCCCGAACTTCTCCGCGAGCATCCACATGCCGACGTCCAGCAGTTGCGGACGCTGGTGCGCAATGCGAGACGCGAGCGGGAATCGAATCAGCCGCCACGCAACTATCGCGCGCTCTTCAAGCTGCTGCGCGAGACGCTTGAAATGATGAATGGCCCCCCGACATTGTAGGTTGGGGTAAGCGCAGCACACCCCAACGACTGATTGCGGGCGTTGGGGTTCGCGTTGCTCACCCCAACCTACGGTCTGATCAGGTCATCATTCATCACTCCGCATTCCGCATTTGAATTCTCCCGCGCTATACTCATGCCGCCATGAATGCCTCACCCGAAGAACTCCTGATCGGTCTGGTTTCGATCAGCGACCGCGCCTCCGCGGGCATCTACGAAGACCAGGGCCTCCCGGCGCTGCAGGAGTGGTTCCGAAAAGCGCTCGCCACACCCTGGCGCATGGTGCCGCGGCTCATCCCCGACGAGCAGCCGGGGATCGAAGCGACGCTCAGGGAACTGGTGGATCGCGAAGGCTGCCATCTCGTTCTCACCACGGGAGGCACCGGCCCGGCGGCGCGCGACGTGACGCCCGAGGCGACGCTCGCTGTCGCCGACAAAGTCATGCCGGGTTTTGGTGAACAGATGCGCCAGGTCAGCCTCAGGTTCGTTCCGACTGCCATCCTGTCGCGGCAGGTGGCGGTGGTGCGAAAACAGGCGCTGATCATCAACCTGCCCGGCCAGCCCAAGGCGATCCGCGAAACGCTCGAAGGACTGAAGGATGGTGACGGGAAGACGATCGTCAACGGCATCTTCGCCGCCGTTCCTTACTGCATCGATCTCATCGGCGGCCCGTACATCGAGACGCATGAAAACGTCGTCACGGCCTTCCGACCCAAGTCGGCCATCAGAAAGAAGTGAAACGTGAAATGTGAAACGTGAAATGTGAAATGTGATCCCCCTGGCCTCAACTCTTTCCCCCGGCAACGGGGGGAGTGCGTTTCACGTTTCACTTTTCACGTTTCACTTTTCACTTTTCACGTTTCACCAGGCAGATCATGACTGAACTACTTGAGGCGATCGAAGTCGAGACCGGCCGGAACCCGACCGCGAGCGTCATCTGGATGCACGGGCTGGGCGCGGACGGCAACGACTTCGTTCCCATCGTGCGCGAACTCGATCTGACCGGCGTCCAGCCGATCCGCTTCATCTTCCCGCATGCGCCCATGCGTCCGGTCACGATCAACAACGGTTACGTCATGCGCGCCTGGTACGACGTGAGCTATGGCGATCTCGAAGGCCGGTCGAGACAGCCCGACGAGAAGGGCGTGCGCGCCTCGCAGGCCGAGATCGCGAAGCTCGTCGACCGCGAGCTTGCGCGCGGGATCGCCAGCCGCCGGATCGTGCTGGCCGGTTTTTCCCAGGGCGGCGCCATCGCGCTGCAGACCGGCCTGCGCTGCCCGCAGCCGCTCGCGGGCATCATGGCGCTCTCGACCTACCTGCCGTGCGCCGAGTCCGTGCCGGCTGAGGCTGCCCCGGCCAACGCAGGGCTATCCGTCTTCATGGCGCATGGCACGGAGGATCAGGTGCTGCCCTACGCGATGGGCGCGAATTCCCGCCAGTTGCTCGGAACACTGGGCTACAACGTGGAGTGGCACGAGTACGCGATGCCGCACTCGGTGTGCCTGGAGGAAGTGCGGGACATCGCGGCCTGGCTGCGGACGGTACTGAAGCAGGCCGCGTGACGGGGCTGTATTGACTCGTTTCAGGTGGTACTCATAAGGATTTTGTCGGCCAGAAGTCCGACAAAATCCTAACGCACGATCGTGAACCTCACGCGGTCGTAGTCTCCGTCGTGCTCGACGACGTCCACCGGCACCAGCGTGTAGGTCTTCTCGTTGAGGACGGCCTCGACGCCGTCTCTTTTCGCGCAATGACCCCGGGGCGTGAGGATCTCGACCTCCTTCTCGCCCTCCATGCGCGGCGAGAGCATGATCGCCGCCGTCGGCTTGTGCGCTGGCGCCGCTTCCGCGGGCCTCAGACGCAACAGCGTGGCGACCTGGGCCAGCAGTTGCACGCCTACGTGCTGCTGCTGCTGCTCGTTGCGCGCGACCCTGCGAATCATGCCCACGCGCCACTCGCGAAACGACTCGCCTTCGACGCCAATCACGCTGCCGACCTCGACCCAATCGCCGGCAACCGATGGGATCACGGCCCCGTAGCCGCCCGCGCTCACGTCCTGGATGATCCAGCTCTCCGCGCTCTTCTGGTGGGTGAAGTCGAGCGAGTCGTTGACCGCGAACTCCAGTGAGGCAACGATCTCCTTGAATCCCGGCACCACGGTGACCCGCGCCGCGGCCCGGGTCCTTTCGTGCTGGCGCGCCTGCGTCTTGCCCGCCCAGTCCTGCTCCAGGTGCCTGAGCAGCCCCAGCACCACCTCATGATCGTCCTGCCCGCCAAGGTTCAGGCCCTCGGGCAGGCTGCGGGTGTAGGCGATGTGCGCCCGCAACTGCTCGAGCTCGTGCAAAGCGGGACCGGCGCCAACGTAGCGCACGGTAGGAGCCTCGGGCGGACTGCGCAGGACCCGCACCGGCGCCCTGGGCGCCGCGAGATCGATCCAGTGCGTGTGCCCCTGCGGCTCTTTCGATATCGAAAACATTCCCGAGAAGTAGGACACGATGCGCACGGCCAGATCCTGACCGGCCGGCTGCAGGCTGTCGGTCGATGAGGCCGCGAGCATCGCCGCCTTCAGGAATTCCTGCTTGACCGTCGAGGTGCCGTTCGAGCCCGGGTAGAGCGCGATGGATTCGTCCAGAACATCCCTCGATTCAGCCGTCTCGAACAGTCCCGCCATCGCCGTCCACACCCGCGCCTCGGGCAGCTCGTAGCGCATCAGATGCCAGCGCAATTGCTGGCGCAAACAGCGCAACGCGCGCGCGGTATAAAGGGCCGCGCTCGCCCGCGAGGTGAACCCACTCTCCGGTTCGCTGTCGACCAACCCCAGGCATTTCTGATAGCCCTCACCCAGCAAACGCCAGAAATTGAAGGCGCTGGTCCATAGCTGATGTTCGTGTGCCTTCTTCTGCCGCGGTGTCGCAAGATAGTCCGCGAACAGGTTGCGTTCGGGCGCGCGCGATGCTCCATCCAGCAGATCGAGCTCCTCGAACCGGCTGCTGAGCTTTACGCCGTCCGCGCTGTTGAGCACTTCGAGCCAGCTCGCGATCTCGCCGATGGCCCGGATGCTGTCGTTGGCCGGGAGCCTGGCGATAACCTCCCGCACCTTCTTGCTTTCGGCCAGCGGATGCTCGGGCCTTTGCTCGGGTTTCTGCTCGGGCTTGTTGCTGCCGCGTCCGAACCAGTTGATCAGCGCCATGCGGTCTCGGTAAAGAACGGGACGAATCTTTGACAATATCTCAGGAGCGGTGATTTTAGCAACATCGGCCGGCACCGACATGGATGACACGACTCGGGCTGCCCCCGCGCGAAAGGCTTCCCGTCATTGCACGAGAGCACCGGTCAGGACTGAAGCGCGGCACGCCGTCCGCGTTTCACGTCGACTGCCGCCACGATCACGATGCCGGCCACGAAGAACGTTCCGGTCACGAGTATCGCCAGGCGATGGTCTCCCCCGGAGGCCCAGGTAACGAGCCCGTAGGTCATCGGCCCGAGTATCGAGGAAAGCTTGACGGCGAGCCCCCACAACCCGAAGAACTCGCCGGCGCGGTGCGGGGGGCTGAGATAGGCGACGAGCGCCCGCCCCGCCGACTGGCTCGACCCGAGACACAGTCCGACCAGGTTTGCAGCGATCCAGAACAGCGCCGGCCCCTGCGCGCGCCACGCAAGCAGCACCGTGAGCAGCCATCCGACCAGTATGAGAATGATCGTGCGAACGTGGCCGATGCGGTCCTGCACCGTGCCAAGAAGGAATGCCCCGAGCGCGGCGGTAACGTTGACGACCAGGATCAGTATCAGCGTATCCCTGGTGGTGAAGCCCATGGCCTGCTCGGCGTATACCGCAGCCAGCGCGATCACGGTCTGGACTCCCGCCTGATACGCCACGACACACGCCAGAAAGCGCCACAAGTCCTGGTAGCGCCGCGCCTGCTGGAGCGTGGCTGCGAGTCGCTTGAACGCCTCCCGGGCACTGCCCGATGTGGCGGCTGACGGCGTGGCGCGCTCCCGCAGCAGGAGAAAGGTCGGCAGGCTGGCGCCCGCAAAGATGCCGGCAGTGATGAGCATCGTTACCGGAACGAACTCGCCGGCCGCCGCCCCCCGCGACTGCGCCCATACGATGTAGGCAAGGCACGCGCCCAGGCTCACGAGGCCGCCAATGTAGCCGAGGCTCCATCCCCATCCCGACACGCGGCCGAGCGCGTGCTCCCGCGCGATCTCGGGAAGAAACGCGGCGACCAGATTCTCGCCGGTGCCGAAGAAGAAGTTTGACAGCGCCACCAGCACGCATGCCGCCGCGACGTCGCCGCTCCCCACCAGCGCAAGGGCGGCGGTAAACGTCACGCAACCCATGGTGGTCGCGGCAAGCAGGCGCTTCTTGGCGGCGCGCGCGTCGGCATACGCGCCGATCACGGGGGCAGTCAAAACGATCAACGCGTAGGACGCTGCCAGCGCGCTCGTCCACGCGAGCGTCGCCCAGGGCGCATTGCCGGCAACTTCGGCGACGAAATAGGCATTGAAAACCGCCGTGATGACGACGGTGGTATAGCCCGAGTTGGCGAAGTCGTACATCGCCCAAGAAAATACCTCGCCCGGGCGTACTCCTGGAGCGAGGTATTTTCTTAACGGAGAACTACCCAAGATATGCTTCCGCGGAGGAATTCAGGTGCAAGTATCTTGGGTGACCGTGAATATCGCGGATGACCGGTGCGCATCTTTTGAAGTCCCCTGTAAAGAATCCACGGGCCGGGAGCGATGACCTCCGCGCCGAGATATTGGTTAGCAACAGGCTAACCTGTGCGCCGCGACTACTTAGTGGATTCTTCCCCCGGCCAGTTCTTGATGTAGCGCTTGAGGAGCCGGTTCTCAAAGCTCGTCTCCTTGATCACCGCCCTGGCGACATCGTGAAAAGAGATCACGCCCAGCAGCGCGTCGCCGTCGCGCACCGGCAGGTAGCGGACATGATCCCGGGTCATCACTTCGCGCAGATGATCGATGGAGTCGCCGGGGCTGCCGCAGACCGGATCCCGGACCATCACCGCGCCCACTTCCAGCGCACCGAGATCACCGCCCTGCGCCGTGAGCGCTTTCAGCACTTCGCGGAACGTCAGCATCCCGGTCATCCTGCCACTCTCCATCACCACCAGCGAGCCGATGTCGTTGCCAACCATCACCTTGACCGCGTCGGAAACCTTGCCTGTGGGGGCGATGCTGAAGATGGTGCCGCCCTTGAGACTGAGTATGTCGCGGATGAACATGGCGCACCTCCGGCGTAGGGTCGGGCCATCATAGCCCAACGCCCGTTGGGTGCAAAGCGAGCGGAGGGAAAGTTCAACGACAGGCACGGAGAAACAGGATGGCAATCCGTGGCGTTCAGATGACTCCTCGCTCTTTGAGCCCCGACTGTTCCGTGTCGCTGTAACCGAGGGCGCGCAGGACTTCAGCCGTGTGCGCGCCGAGAGCGGGTCCGAGCCAGCGCGTGCCGCCCGGAGTCTCGGAAAGCTTCGGCACGACCGCCGGTATGCGCATGGGTTTTCCGTCGGGCAGTTGCCACTGCTCGATCATCCGGCGCGCGGCGTAGTGCGTGTCCTTGACGATGTCCTCGGCGTCGTACACACGCCCGCACGGCACCTCTGCGCGTTCCAGTGCTTCGAGCACCGCATCAAGATCGTGCGCCCGCGTCCAGCCCTCGATCGCCCGGTCGAGTTCGTCCGCGCGCGCCACGCGCCCCTCGTTGGCGGCGAGCGTTGCATCCGCCGCGAGATCGGGCCGCCCGATTGCCATCATCAATCGCTTGAAGATGTTGTCGTTATTCGCGCCGATGATCACATACCTGCCGTCGCGCGTCGGGTAGGTGTTCGACGGCGTGATGCCCGGCAGCGCGTTGCCCGCGCGCTCGCGCTTGAAGCCGAGGACATCGAATTCGGGCACCAGGCTCTCCATCATGTTGAATACCGCTTCATACAGCGCGACGTCGACGAACTGTCCGCGCCCGCCGTTCACGTTCCGCTGATGGAGCGCCATCAGCGCGCCGATCACACCGTGCAACGCCGCAATCGAATCGCCGATCGATATGCCGATCCGCACCGGCGGCCGGTCGGGGTAGCCCGTGACGTAGCGCATGCCGCCCATCGCCTCCGCCACCACCCCGAACCCCGGACGGTCACGGTACGGGCCGTCCTGGCCGTACCCGGAAAGCCGCACCATGATGAGCTGGGGATTCAGCGCCGAGAGCTGCTCCCACCCTATGCCCCACTTCTCCAGCGCGCCCGGCCGGAAATTCTCGATCACGATGTCGGTCGTGCGCACGAGCTTGCGCACGATCTCCTGGCCCTCGGGAGCGCGCAGGTTGACCGTGACGGATTTCTTGTTGCGCGCCTGCACGTACCACCAGAGCGAAGTGCCCTGGTACATCTTGCGCCACTGGCGCAATTGGTCGCCGCCGTCCGGCGCCTCGATCTTGATCACCTCGGCTCCGAATTCCGCGAGCATGCGCGCGCAGACCGGCCCGGCGATCAGCGTGCCGAGTTCCAGAACCTTGACGCCCGTCAGCGGCCCGCTCCCGGTATCTGCCACGCGCGCATTCTCCGGAGAAAGTCAGGCACAGAGTATATGGGCGGTGTCTTAAGTTGGGAAGGCAGCCCGGGGAGCCGACATCGCATAGAATAGCGGGCCTGATCACGGCGGCTTCCATGCACTGCGACATCCTGATACGCGACGGACTCCTCTTCGACGGGAGCGGCACGGCGCCCGTGCGCGCGGATGTTGGCATAAATGGCAACCGCATCGCCGCCGTCGGGCCCGAGCTGGTGGGGACCGGCTTCAAGACGATCGACGCGAACGGTCTCGCCGTCAGCCCCGGCTTCATCGACATCAAGACGCACTCGGATTTCACGCTGCCGATCAATCCCAAGGCCGAGAGCAAGGTGCGCCAGGGCGTCACCACCGAAATCATCGGGCATTGCGGCTACTCGG
>JACQGN010000345.1 GCA_016199545.1 Betaproteobacteria bacterium
AGAGACGGATCGTGAAGGGGCTGTTTCTCGGCATACTCGGCGACCCTCCTTCGGCTGCACGATAGTCGAGAACGCCACAATTGGCAACAACAATACGTAGCCATATTTAAGAAAACAGGTACTAAGTTTCTCCCGCGCCCTGTCAACTACCTTGAGCGCGAGGCTCGAAATCGCGCTCTTGGCCTCGCCGGGGAAGAGTTCGTAATCAACTTTGAACGTGCGCGACTAATCAGTATTCGACGCGAAGCACTCGCATCGAAGATTGAGCACGTAGCCTGACGCCCAGCAACCCGTTTTGTTGGACCTGCGCGTCTGACAGTCCTCCTGGACCAGCGAACAGATCAATTATGGGTACTACCATCAGTGCGCGCGGCCTATTTTCCTAAGAAAGCCATTTTTGCGGTCAATATTCGATTCTGCCGGGCGTTTTTCGATTGGGTAGCAGCTAAACGGACATGTCCGCCTTGTCGGAAGACGCAACGCTCACCTAGTTCTGGGATCGAGAGAGCGCCTTGACGACCTCCGCATTCGGCCTGGTGATGATCTCGCGCCACGTGCCCCGCTTGAGAAGCGATCTTGCGGCGAGCCTCCGCTACCTGCCGAGCCGTATCATCCGCAACTCGCTCTTGGGCAGGTCGGGGACAACCACCAGCAATCCCTTGGCTTCGGGGACCACGCAGAAATCCGCCGGCCCCTTGAAGCCCGAGGCCAGAGTTTCCACACCCTGCCTGGCGCTCCAGCGGAAAAGCGATCCCGAGTTCCAGTCCGTGACGAGCAGCGTTCCGTCGTTCATCTGGTACAGGCCGTCCAGCCGCCCGATGGCCTTGGACAGCTCCTTGAGTTCTCCCCTGGCGCTGAGCGAATAGATGCCGCGGGTTTCCTTCGGCATGAAGCCGACCAATAGCAGCGATCCGTCCTTCGCGGGATAGAGCCCGTTGGGCTGAACCGACTTGCCGGACAGGACGACGCTGACCTTCGGCTCGCCCTTCGCGTTCAGAAAATCGGCCGGCTCGATGCGGTAGAGCTGATCGGCCCGGTTGTCGCTGACGTACAGGACATTGCCCCTGACCGCGGGATCATTGGCGAACTTGATGCCGGGGAGTTCCAGCTTGCGGCCCTTGCGGGTCTTCAGGTCGAAGATCCACACCACGTCGATGTCGGTGACCCAGAGGCGATTGCCCCGGATCCAGATGCCCTTGGGCTTGTTGAGTATCTCCCCCGGTGTGGGAAGGAACTGCTCCTCCACGACCTTTCCGTCGAGCGAGAGCTTGCTGATCCTGCCTTTGCCGTCTTTCTCCGCCGGTTTCAGCTCGGCGCCGCCGAACTGGCTCACGTACAACGCCTTTCCGGCGGGGTCACAGCCAACCGATTCGGGAAACGCAAAACCCGTGACCGCCTGATCGGAGATCACCCGCAGCTTGTTCGTGTCCGCCGCGGATGCCGCCGGAGCGATCCCCGCCGCGATAACAGCCATACATGCCGACAGAATCAGACCCGCTGTCATTCCCCTGCTCATGGCATTCTCCTTTGCGAGATTCGTTGGGACTCGTGCTGCTTGGAGCCCGTAACAGAATCCCTTTGCCCCCACCCTACCCCTCCCCCGTGGCCAGGGGAGGGAACGTTATTTTGTTACGCGCTCTCACTCTACCCCATTTCGCACTGACCACCGGACCCGGCGCGACAGCTGCAAAACGGATCGAACTTCAGGCGGCTGCCGTAGTGATCTCCCGCTCGATGCGCCTGGCATTCTCGATCTCCGCCACCCGCAGATCGTACGCCGCCTGCAGGTTCAGCCACGAACGCGCGTCGCCGCCGAAGTAGCGTGCCAGGCGCATGGCGGTGTCAGCGGTAATGCCGCGCCGCTGCCGCACGATATCGTTGATACGGGGCGTCGGGACGTTCAGGGCCTTTGCCAGCGCATTGGCGCTCATCCCGAGCGGGACCAGGTAATCTTCGCGCAGTACTTCGCCGGGATGCACCGGCCGCATGCCGTTCTTGAACATCGCAATTCTCCGTCAGTGGTAGTCCACAATCTCAACGTCTTCCGGGCTTGTGGTCGCAGCCCTCGCGGACTCCGCCGCTGCCATAGAGATCCAGAAGCTTGCGCTGCCTGCCGATCTGGACGAAACGCTCCAGCGCAAGCTCAACCGCTTCCCGCATGGTGCGGACGTTGGCGAGCTTCATCGCCTCTCTTACCAGCTTGTCGTCGACTGCGATATTCGCTCTCACCATACACCTCACGATCTGTATGATGCGCCAGTCTATTCCCGAGGCTTCGATGCCGCAACGCTCGTGCGCCCTGGCAGCGGCATGACGGCATGCCCCGCACCCATGCCGCCCTGGCATCCGTTAAGATGTCCGTGCGGAAATGTCTTGAAGGAGATCTTGCGATGGCGAGTGATGGAGAAAGGAAACCTTCCGGGGAGGTCGATCTCGCGGAAGTGGCAAAGCTGATCGAGTCGCTTGAGCAGGATCTGGCGGGAGTCCGCAGCGGATCTCGCGACATTCAGCGCCTGCGCGACGAGGTGGAAACGCTCAAGAACGTGCTCAACTCGCCGGTGCGCAGGCACCATTGGGTAAGGGACGGGTTGCACGACATTCGCGAAGTTTTCGAGGACGCGGTGGACGCGGCCGTTGCCGAGGGTATCAAGGGCAGCCAGTATGTCGCGGAAATCGGAAGAATATTGGGGCTCTGATCGTAAAGGCACCTTTACCCCCTCCCCACCCCTCCCCCGCGCTACGCGCAAGGGAGGGAGTTCGTGTGGTCTCCCCTGCGCTACGCGCAAGGGAGGGAGCCTGTGCAGCCAGAATGTGCATCTACCTTATCGCTGCCGCTCTCGCCGCGCTGTCGTGCGATGCGTTCGCTGCGGCTGATCTCTATGATGCAGTCAACCGCCTGCGCGCCGGCGAGGGCGCGTGCATGGTCGCGCAAAAACTGCCTTCGTTGACGCGGCAACCCGCGCTTGAACGCGCCGCCTCCGGGCTTGCGCGGGGACAGTCGCTGCGGGACAGTGTCAGGGAATCCGGATACCGGGCTACGGCGTCGCGTTTCATCAGCATTACCGGCGCGGGCGGGAGGGCAGTCGCGGTGCTGGAAAGAAAGTACTGCGGGCAGCTGCTGGACGCCGCGCTGGTCGATATCGGCATCTACCAGGATGCGCGCCAGTTATGGATCATCATGGCGGCGCCGTTCGCGCCGCGGGTCGCGCTGTCATTGGAAGCGGCGGCTCAGCGCGTGCTCGAACTGGTGAACAACGCGCGCACCGAACCGCGCCGCTGCGGCGGCAGGCCGTTCAACGCGACACGCCCTCTGCACCGGAGTGCCGTGCTCGGGAAGGCGGCGCTGCTGCACGCCGAGGACATGGCGCGTCACAACTACTTCAGCCATACCGGGCGCGACGGCTCGACGCCGGCTCAACGGGTACGGCGCGTCGGCTACAAGTTCCGCGCAACCGGTGAGAATATCGCCGCCGGACCATTGACGCCGGAAGCCGTGGTTGCGGGATGGATCAAGAGCCCGGGACACTGCGCGAACCTGATGAATCCTGCGTACGCCGAAATGGGCGTCGCATATGCCGTCGAGCGGAACAGCAAGTTTGGCGTGTACTGGGCGCAGATCTTCGCAACGCCGCGGTGACGCCTGTATCGCAATCTCCTGTTTCGCACTGAGCACACTGAGAACACTGAGAAAGACACATCGAAGAAGAAGGATGGCTGGAAGCGGGTCTTCGCCTGGTTCGAAAAGTACCTGCGCCGACATCGGCAATCGGGACAGCGGCCGCTGGGGTTGATTCCCGCGTGGCCGCGCGCCGAGTCATTGAAGTCGGGCGGAAACGGCGCTATAGTGGGTTCAGGGCACGATCAAGGTGCCGGCCCAACACACCAAGGAGAACGGAATGCACAAGCTCGTCTCGTTCAGGACCGTAGCATTTTTCGGGCTGGCCGCCGGTCTCGCCGTGTTGCCGGCAACACAAGCCGCGGCGCAGAAGGTCGATTTCGCGGGCAAGCGCATCGACGTCATCGTGCCATTCGCCCCGGGCGGCGGCTCGGACGTTTACATGCGCGCGCTCCAGCCCTTCCTCGAGAAACACCTGCCGGGAAAGCCGACGATCATCGTACGCAACGTCCCGGGCTCCCGCTCGATTCCCGGCGCGAACCAGTTCCAGGAGCGAGCGAAACCGGACGGCGCCCACGTCATGGTCGTGTCGGCCACCACGGTCGCGAGTTTCGTGTTCAGCAGGGCCAAGGTCAGGTTCGAGCTGGACAAGTGGGAGCCGGTCTTGCTCTCGCCGCAGGGCGGGATCGTCTATGCTTCTCCCTCGCTCGGCATCAGCGGAGCGAAGGACCTGCCCAAACTGAAGGGCCAGCAGCTGGTCTTCGGCGGACAAAGCGCGAATTCCGGAGAGCTGCGATACATCATGACGTTTTATTTGCTGGGACTCAAGGTCAACCACGTCTGGGGCCTGAACCGGGGGCCGGTGCGCCTCGCTTTCGAGCGCGGCGAGTTCAACGTCAACTCTGATTCGACTCCCGGCTATCTCGGGGGCGCGATGCAGCTGGTGAAAGCCGGAAAGGCCGTACCCATCTATTCAGCGGGCGTCCTCAATGAGAAAGGCGAGCTCGTGCGCGATCCGAACGTTTCCGATCTGCCTCACTTTGGGGAAGCCTACGAGTTGATGCACGGCAAGAAGCCTACCGGCGCCGGTTTCGACGCGTGGCTCTCGGTGTCGAAAATGAACACCATGATGAACAAGGGAATCTTCCTGCCGGCAGGCACACCCAAGCCGGTGCTGGACGCGTGGCGCACGGCGATCAGCAACATTCTTAAAGATCCCGAGTTCGACAAAACCGCCGGCAAGGTCATCGAAGGCTACCCGCAGTTCATCGGCGAGTCGGCAAAGCCCATCATCAAGGACGCAACGACGTTTTCACCCGAGGCGTGGGCCTGGCTCAAGAACTACTTCAAGACAGAGCATAACGTCACGATCGAATAACAGCTCGATCCGGTAAGTGCAGGCAGATCTGTTGCAGGCGCTGTTCACGCTCTTCGGCGTGCAGCACCTGCTCTTCCTGGTGGGGGGCACACTCCTCGGTCTGGTCGTTGGCTTTCTGCCGGGGCTGGGCGGCATCGCGGCCCTGTCTTTGCTGCTGCCGTTCGTCTACGGCGGGGATCCGACGCTGGTGCTGCCGATGATGATCGGCTTGCTTGCCGTCACCAACACGTCGGATACTTTTCCGGCCGTGCTCGTGGGCATACCCGGCACCTCCAGCGCGCAGGCGACCATCCTGGACGGTCATGCCCTGGCCCGGCAGGGCGAGGCGGCACGCGCGTTGGGGGCGGCGTTCTCGGCTTCATTGCTCGGCGGCCTGTTTGGCGCCTTCATGCTGACGCTGGCGATTCAATTCGCGCGGCCGCTCATACTCGGCGTGGGCTTCGGCGAGCAATTGATGCTGGTCGTGCTGGCGCTCACGATGGTCGGCATGCTGACGGGCGCTAGCGCTCTCAAGGGACTGGTCATGTGCGGCATGGGTCTCCTTTTCGGCAGCATGGGCGCGGCGCCCGCCACAGCCGAGGAGCGCTTGACCTTCAATACGATCTACCTCAGCGACGGCGTTCCGCTCGTGATCGTCGGCCTCGCGATGTTTGCCATACCCGAGATGGTGGACGTACTGCGCAAGCGGACGACTATCTCGTCCGTACCCGAGCTCGGTTCAGGCACATTGCGGGGATTCCGCGAAACGCTCAGCCACAAGTGGCTGCTCGTGCGCTGCTCTTCGCTGGGGGTGATCATCGGCGCCCTGCCGGGATTGGGCGGGTCGGTCACCAACTGGGTCGCCTACGGGCATGCGGTTCAGTCGGCGAAAGATCGTTCGTCGTTCGGCAAAGGCGATATTCGTGGGGTCATCGGGCCGGAGTCGTCCAACAACGCGGACAACGGCGGTGCGCTGATTCCCACCCTCATGTTCGGCATTCCGGGATCGGCCAGCATGGCCCTGTTTCTCGGCGCCCTCGTTTTGATCGGCATCGAGCCGGGCATCGGCATGATGGAGCGCCATCTCGATCTCACCTACATCATCATCTGGTCGCTCGCGATCGCCAACGTCATCGGGGCCGGAATCTGCCTCTTTCTGGCGAAGCCGATTGCGCGCCTGACGGTCGTGCCTTTTGCGCTCGTTGCGCCCTTCATGTTCGTCATCGTGTTCTTTGCGGCCTATCAGGCAACGCGCGCCTGGGAGGATCTGATCGCGCTTTTTGCCCTCGGCATTGTCGGCATGTACATGAAGCGCTTCGGCTGGTCGCGACCCGCATTTCTGATCGGGTTCGTCCTCTCGATGCAGCTGGACTCCTCCGTCTACCAGTCGATCCAGGTTTACGGCATGTCCTTTCTCCAGCGCGGCGGCGTGCAGGTCATCCTGGCGCTGATCGTCGTGTCGGTCATCGTGGCGGCGCGCATGAAGCCGCACCGTGATCCGCTCACCGCGGAAGGACCGCACGCGCCGGTAAACAAGACGCCGCAAGCGATCTTCCTGGGTCTGCTCGCCGCTGCCTGCTTGTACACGATCTACGATGCGTGGCATCTCGAGTTTCTGGGCAAGGTCTTTCCGATCTCGGTGGCACTGGTCACGCTGGCGCTGCTCGTGGCGGCTGCAGTGCTGTTCAGTCGCAATCGGCCCGACTACGTGTACTTCGACAGCGAGCGTGAATGGGGCGACAAGGACAAGCCTGTCCATGGCGATTTTCATTTCCAGGGCTGGATACTGGCGCTGCTCGCGGCGATCGGGGTATTCGGATACATGCTGGGAATATTCGTCTACATCACGGCCTTTCTGAGGGTGAAAGCCGGCTCGCGATGGCACTGGGCGATGGTCTGCGCGCTCGGGGCCGTCACGGTGTTGAGCATATTCGGGTACTTCCTCGCGCTGGACTACCCGAGAGGTCTGCTGCAGACAGTCGCCGAGCTGCCCTGGCCGCTCAACTAGAGCGCGAGATCAGTCACCACGTAACTCACGCAACCCCCCATGTATGAAAACGCGGGCCACGCGTTCTTCGCAGTGGACCGCGAGCAGTAGCGCGTGCACGCCGCAATCGACGGGTGGAAGAGAGTATTTGCCTGGTTCGGCAAGTATCCGGGCTGACATCGAAGAACCTGCGTCCGAGGAGGATACGGGTCGAGACGTCGATTCCTCGCCGCGCCATTCACTCGCGCGTTCCTCCAAGCAACTCCACGAAGAAGCGCATGCTCCCTTCCTTCTCGATGGCGGAGGTGCGGTCGACGATGTCCCGCGTGCGCTTCGCGCCGAGGACGGGCTCGGCCTGGGTGACGAATTTCTTCGTCACGTCGTCCCACGTCATGGGATTGCGGGGATCGCCGAGCGGGTGCAGCACCTCACGATGGAATGCGCCGCGCGGCGTGGTCACCTCGACTGCCGCCGGCCGCAGCCCCTTTCGGTACCAGGCGGTCAGTTCCGGTTTTTCGTCAAGCCTCGTCCTCGCCATGAGCGCGGCAACGGCTGGATTGCGCAGCCACTCGTCACTGAACTGGCGCGAGGTGACCTCGCCGGCGACGAGCGCGACCGCGACGCAATAGTGGAAGCTGTGATCCGCCGTTTCCTTGGTGGTCGGCGCGAGCTTGCGCGCGTCCCAGCTCGGCTTGGTCAAGGCTTCGTTGTGGGCGAGGATGCGGATCGACTCGATTTCGCCCGGCTCGATGCCGAATTCCGCTCGCAACTCGAGCGCGGCCTGCACCATGGCGGGGGTCATGCCCTCCACCGGATAGGGCTTGAGCCCGACCTTGAGAATACGGAAATCACCGTGCTGCGGCACCAGCGGCTCGACATCGACGCCGCCGGCGACGGCATGGCGAAAACCGTATGGCCCTTCGAGCAGCGTGCTGCACCCGGTAAAGCCACGTCGCGCCAGCAAGCAGCACAGGATGCTCTGGCTCGCCACGAGCGGCGCCGACAGCGCCTTGTCCATCGAAATGTCGCCATGACGGATTTCGGACAGGGTGTTCGAGCGGGCGCCTGCCAGCGCGATGGCGTGGCCGAGCTGCGCGTCATCGAGCCCCAATAGCACGCCCGCGCCCGCCGCGGCGGAATAGGCGCACGCCCCCGTGTGATGCCAGCCCGCGTGCCACAGATTGCGTGCCACAGGTAGATCGGCGAAGCGAAGCTGCACTTCGTATGCGGCGACCATGGCGCGCAGGAAATCGCCGCCGGTTCGGTCACGCCACTCGGCGGCGGCCAGCAAGGTCGCGAGGTTGTCGCTCGGATGAGCGGTCCACGCGGGACCGAAATAGACGTCGTTGTAGTCCTGGTAGCGCAGGGCGACGCCATTGGCGAGCGCGGCGAGCGGTGCGCTCAGCTTGTTGCACCGGCCAAACACGGTCGCCTGCCCGCCGCCGCCCAAGTCGTCCTCGGCACAGGTGCGCACGATGCGCGCCGGTTCGCTGTCGAGCCCGCCGTAGGCGCAGGCCAGGCTGTCGAGCAGTATCCGCTTGGCGTAATCGATGACACCCGCGTCCGCCTCGTCAAGACCGAGTTCGGCCGCGTACTGTCCGATGCGCTCAACCACTGTGCCCATCGCGTGATCTCCCTGAATACGCGGCATGATTATCCCCGATACGCCTCGCCGCGATCATCGATCGCTCGCGGCGGGCGCAGGCCGCGCATTGCAGCCGGACGTTGATGTACGGCGCAAACGGCGCTATAGTGGATTCAGGGCACATGAAATCAGATGCCTGACCATAACATCGAGGAGGTTACGATGGACAAGCTCGTCTCGTTCAAGGCAGCCGCATGTTTCGGGCTGGCCGTCAGTCTCGCATTAATTCCGGCAACCCGCGCTGCGGCACAAAACGTCGATTTCGGGGGCAAGCGCATCGAAGTCGTAGTGCCGTTTGCCCCCGGCGGCGGCAGCGACGTCTACATCCGCGCGCTCGCACCGTTTCTCGAAAAACACCTTCCCGGCAACCCCACGATCATCGTGCGCAACATCCCCGGCGCCGGCGGGATTCCGGGCGCGAACCAGTTCCAGGCGCGCGCGAAGGCGGACGGCACCGAAGTCATCGTCGTTTCGTCCTCGACCGTCTCCAATTTCGTGTTCCAGAAATCCAAGGTCCAGTACGATCTGAACAAGTGGGAGCCGGTGCTGCTCTCGCCGCAGGGCACCGTCGTCTATGCCTCGCCCTCACTGGGCGTGAGCGGGCCGAAGGACCTGCCCAGGCTGAAGGACAAGGCGCTCGTCTTCGGCGGCCAGTGCGCGAACTGCGCGGAACTGCGAACGATCGTGACCCTCGAGCTGCTCGGCCTCAAGGCCAATTACGTATGGGGTCTGAATCGCGGACCGGTGCGTCTCGCTTTCGAGCGCGGCGAAATGAACATCAACTACGATACGGCGCCCGGCTATCTCAAGAACGCGTCGCAGCTCGTGAAGGCGGGCAAGGCGGTGCCGCTCTACTCGCTCGGAATCATTAACGATACAGGCGCGGTCGTGCGCGACCCGAATTTCTCCGACCTGCCCAACTTTCTCGAGGCCTACGAGCTGATGCACGGCAAGAAACCTTCGGGGGATGGCTATGACGCGTGGAAGGCGCTGCTGAAGATGGGCGTCATGGCGAACAAGGCGCTGATGCTGCCAGCCGGCACGCCCAAACCGGTGGTCGAAGCGTGGCGCGTGGCGATACGCAAAGTGCTCGATGATCCGGAGTTCGACAAGGTCGCAGGGAAGGTCATCGAAGGCTACCCGCAGTTCATCGGTGAGGCGGCGCGGCCGATCATCAAGGACGCCACCACCTTTTCGGCCGCTTCATGGGACTGGATCAAGACCTACCTCAAGACCACGCATAACGTAACGATTCAGTAAGTGTCAGGCGAACTCCTGCAGGGGCTGCTCACGCTCTTGAGCGTGCAGCACCTGCTGTTCCTTTTGCTGGGGACGCTGCTCGGGCTCGTCGTCGGCATACTGCCGGGGCTGGGCGGCATCGCGGGCCTGTCCTTGCTGCTGCCGTTCGTCTACGGCGGGGACCCGACGCTCGTGCTGCCGATGATGATCGGCTTGCTCGCCGTCACCAACACCTCGGACACGTTTCCGGCGGTGCTCCTGGGCATACCGGGCACCTCCAGCGCGCAGGCGACCATCATGGACGGGTTCCCTCTGGCCCAGCGCAGCGAGGCCGCGCGCGCGCTGGGAGCCGCTTTCTCGGCTTCGCTGCTCGGAGGACTCTTCGGCGCGTTGCTACTGACGTTGGCGATCCAGTTCGCGCGGCCGCTCATACTCGCCGTGGGCTTCGGCGAGCAACTGATGCTCGTCGTGCTGGCGCTCACGATGGTCGGCATGCTGACCGGCGCGAGCGCGTTGAAGGGACTCATCATGTGCGGTGTCGGGCTCCTGCTTGGCAGCATGGGCGCGGCGCCGGCCACGGCCGAGTACCGCCTGGCCTTCAACACTGTCTACCTGAGCGATGGCATTCCGCTGGTGATCGTGGGCCTCGCCATGTTCGCGGTGCCGGAGATGGTGGAGATACTGCGCAGGCGCACCACGATTTCATCGCTCCCCGAGCTGGGGTCCGGCACCCTGCGCGGCTTCGCCGAAACGCTCAGGCACAAATGGCTCGTCGTGCGCTGCTCGTCGCTCGGCGTGCTGGTCGGGGCGCTGCCCGGCCTGGGCGGCTCGGTCACCAACTGGGTCGCCTACGGGCACGCCGTCCAGACGGCGAAAGACCGCTCGTTGTTCGGCAAAGGCGACATCCGGGGCGTCATCGGGCCGGAATCGGCCAACAACGCGGATAATGGCGGCGCGTTGATGCCCACCCTCATGTTTGGCATTCCCGGGTCGGGCAGCATGGCGGTGTTCCTCGGCGGCCTTATCCTGATCGGCGTCGAGCCCGGGATCGGCATGATGGAGCGCCATCTCGATCTCACCTTCATCATCATCTGGTCGCTCGCGCTCGCCAACGTGATCGGCACTGCAATTTGCCTTTTCCTCGCGAAGCCGATTGCGCGCCTGACACTCGTGCCCTTCACGATGCTGGCGCCGTTCATGATCGTCATCATCTATTTCGCGGCCTTCCAGGCGACGCGCGCGTGGGAGGACCTGATCACGCTGTTCGTCCTCGGGATTGTCGGCATGTACATGAAGCGCTTCGGCTGGTCGAGGCCGGCGCTGCTGATCGGTTTCGTCCTTTCGATGCGTCTCGACGCCTCGGTCTACCAGTCGATCCAGGTCTACGGCATGACCTTCCTCGAGCGCGGCGGCGTGCAGTTCATGCTCGCGCTGATCGCAGTGTCCGTTTTCCTCGCGGCGCGCATGAAACCGCACCGGGAGCCTCTCTCAGCGGACGGACCGTTCGCGCCGGTGAACAAAATGCCGCAGGCGATCTTCCTGGGCGTGATTACCGCTGCCGTCTTGTACGTGATTTACGATGTATGGCACATCGCGTTTCTGGGAAAGGTCTTTCCCATATCGGTCGCGCTGATCACGCTGGCCCTGCTCGCGGCCGCCATGGTGCTGATGAGCAGCAAACGGCCCAATTATGTGCTGTTCGACAGCGAGCGTGAATGGCGCGGGGAAGAGCGGCCGGTGCGCAGCGATCTCCACTACCAGGGCTGGATACTGGGGCTGCTCGCTGCGGTCGCCGCGTTCGGTTTCATCCTCGGGATCTTCGTCTACATCACTGCATTTCTGAGGGTAAAAGCCGGTGTGCGCTGGCATTGGGCGATGGTGGGTGCGCTCGGTGCCATCGCACTGCTGACGATAATCGGGCACTTGCTCGTGCTCTACTACCCCAGCGGTCTGCTGCAGTATGTCGTCGAGCTGCCCTGGCCGCTTGATTAGCGCAGGCTAGCAGCCTGTCGGTCTTAACAGCCCGCACAGGCTGCTATACGCAAAACTGGCTGGCCGTTCATCATGAAACCACTCGAAGCGGTCGAACTTGAGGGAAAGCGTATGTGGCGTCACATATTCTCTTCCATTGTCTCGCACTGCTCCGGTACCAGTTTTGCATAAGGAGTATGTCGGGGCTAAGTCCGACAAACTCCTAGTGCGTCCCTTCGAAAAAGAGGCATTGGCCACAGAGTTCGCAGATTGGGGATCGTAAGGAACATCGAGAGTGATCAAGCGCCTCATCGCCATCGGCTTCATCTTCGGCTGCACTTCCATCGCCTGGCTGATCCTCGCGGGGGTCACCGCCGGGCGCACGCACGTGAGCGACAGCGGCCTGCGCGCGCGAGTGGAGCGCCTGTGGGGCGCGCCGCAGACCCAGTTGCCCCCGGCCGTCAAGGCTTCGCACAAGTTGGTGAAACGCGTGGAGAGCCTGGAAGACGGCAAGAAGATCGTGCGCGAGGTGGAAGAAACGGCAAGCGAGAGGATCACCCTGGACGGCAGCGCGCTTTCGGTCGCGCTGGTCCTTGAACATCGGCAGAAAGGCTTGCTGTGGTACGCGACCTACCATGTCGATTTCCGCGGCGATTACGTCATCACCAATGCCAGCGACATTCCCCGCGAGTTCGAAATCACGTTGCCGTTTGCCGCGAAAAACACGGTGTTCGACGATCTGCGCTTCGAGCTGGAAGGCAGGCCGTGGCAGGCGGCTCCCGCGCCGGGTGAAGGGCGCATCACGGGCCGCGCGCAACTTGCGCCCGGCGAGGCGGTGACGCTGAAGGTCGGTTACCGCAGCCAGGGCATGGAGCGTTGGAGCTACAGCTTCGGCAACGGCATTTCGGAGGTGCGCAACTTCCGGCTTGCGTTGCGCGCCAATTTCGACGCGATCGATTTTCCGGAGGACGGCATCTCACCGGCGCGCAAGGAGCGCGCGGGCGACGGGTGGCAACTCACCTGGGAGTTCCGGCGGCTGGTGGCCGGCGTCAACATCAGCATGCTGATGCCGGAGAAACTGCAGCCCGGGCCGCTGGCAAGCCAGATCGCGGGCTTCGCGCCGATCTCGCTTTTCTTCTTTATCGTGGTGATGCTGACGATCGGCGTCGTGAAGCGCGTCGACCTGCACCCGATGCACTTCTTCTTCCTGGCGGCGGCGTTTTTCTCGTTTCACCTGCTGTTTGCCTATCTGGCCGACCAGATCGCGATCCACGCGGCTTTCGCGCTCGCCGCCGCGACATCGCTCGCGCTCACCGTGAGCTACCTTCGCATCGCCTTCGGCGCCCGCTTTGCGTTTCTCGCGGCGGGCGCCGCGCAGCTCGTCTACCTCGTGCTCTTTTCCTACGCCTTCTTCTTCAAGGGCATGACCGGACTCGCGATCACCCTCGGGGCCGTCGTGACATTGTTCGTCCTGATGCAGGCCACCGGGCGCACCGACTGGAACGACGTATTCGCCGACCGCAGGACACGCGCCACAGCGTAGTGAACAGTGAACAGTGAACAGCAGAAGACCGTGCTTACGGCCTCACGCTTTTCTGCTCGCAGTTCGCGTGCAGGCACAAACGCGCGACATCAACCTGCCACTTTGAGGTGCTTGATTTCGGCGGTGCCGCCCTGCGCTTCGTCTAGGAGGCGGAAAATCTCGCCCGCCTCCTTCGCGATGGCCTCCGCAACGTCCTTCAACATCTTCAGGCCCTTGTCCACGGTGGCGTGTTCGGGTGCGCCGTACCAGCCGGTGGGAGCGATGGTCCTGATGTCGCGCAGTACCGGCTGGTAGCTGCGCGTGCGGCGCAGCTTGTCCCACTTGCGCCCATGAGAGTGATCGGAAGAATAGTCGATGCGGTCCAGGTGCACCAGATCGGGGTGGTAAGCGAGCACCGCCAGCGCCTCGATCTCCCCGCCGTGGGTGAGGCCGCCACAGTCGTGACCGTAGAGTTCGGCGGCGACGTAGCACGCCTGCACCACGATCACGCTCATGCCGACCTCGCGATGCAACTTTTCCGAGGCGAGCGCGAGCGAAGGGATGTTGCCTTCGTGCCAGTTGAGGATCAGCAGCCGCTTTGCGCCGTGCTTCGCCGTCGATTCGCAGGTTTCCAGCACGACGCGCTGGTAGGTCTCGGGCGTCAGCGTGATGGTGCCCTCGAACGGCATGTGCATGGGCGTCACGCCGAGCGGCCCACCCGGCAGCACCAGACCGTCCATGCGTTCGGCCACCGCGTGTCCGATGACGTTCGCTGCGTAGATATCGGTGCCCGTTGGAAGATGCGGGCCGTGCTGCTCGACGCTGCCCGCCGGCAGGATCACCAGCGGGTTCCTTCTCAGTTGCGCAGCGATCTCGGGCTGCGTGAGATCGATGAAGTATCGGGTCGGAATCATAAAGTCAGTGAACGGTGATTGGTGACCAGTGACCGGATAGGCCAAAGCTCAACGAGCACAAGATCCAGTCACGCATTATCGCGTCACGCCTGATCATGTCACGCCTCATCATGTCACGTTTCATTGGTCACGCTCCTTGCATTCAGGCGGCGCGGGCCTGCGCGCCGATTCTGGCGCGGGTCTCTTCCATGACGTCGGCGATCCTCACGCACTGGCCTTTGCGGTCGATCGACTTCAGCGCGGCATAGACCACCGCCACCGCGACGTTGCCGTTATGGGCCGTGAGTTCATTCGGCCTGCCGCTCGCGCAACTGTCGGCGAACATGTCGAGCTCGGCGCGGAACATGTCGCTCTCGGGCAGCCTGATTTCCTCGCGCCTGGCCCAGCCGTCCTTGCCGCGCTGGATGTAAAGGACCGAATGTTCGTGCAGCCGATGCGGCGTATCCCACGTGCCGAAGTCGATCTCGTAGTGCATGAGCCCTTTCGTGCCGAACACGCGCACGCAGAAGATGCCGGGCGACGTCCAGCACGACCCGACGTAGCCGACCTTGCCGTCGCTGAACCTGAGCAGCGTCATCGACTGGTCGTCCACTTCGGCGCCGACCGGCGAGAGCTTGGAAGCGATCGACGACACCTCGGCGATCTCGCCGCCGAGCAGATGCAGCACGTCGAACTGGTGGATCGCGAGTTGCGAGAGCGGGCCGCCGGGCGCGCGATCCTTGTACCAGCGCCAGGTCTGCGGCGTGAGTTCGAGCGCTCGTTCGTTGGAGAAGTTCGCTTCCATGAAAGCGACGCGGCCGAGTTCGCCGGCGTCGATTCTTTCCTTGATGATGCGGATGCCCGCCATCAGTCGCGCGCTGTGGCCGACCGTCACCGTGACGCCGTGCTGCTTCTCCAGCGCCGCAATCCGGAGTCCGTCGTCCAGGGTCTGCGCGATCGGCTTCTCGGTATAGACGTGCTTTTTCGCGCGCGCCACCTGCTCGGCGAGCGGAAAGTGCTGTTCGTTGGGTACCGTGAGGATGATGCCCTTCAACTCGGGGTTGGACAGCATTTCCTTGAGGTCGCCGACCGGCGGCACGCCCAGTTCCCTGTGGAAGGCGGTACGTTTTTCCTCCGAGCGGCTGTAGCCGGCGACGATCCGGATCTTGCCGGACTGTTCGCTGGCGCGCGTCAGAACCTTGGCCCAGCGGCCGAGGCCGACGATGCCGACTTTGACGGGGGCAATGCTCATGCGTGGGACTCCTCGATTGCTGCGCACGGGTGGCGCTTGCGGAAACGGCTGCAACGCAGTATCGGATTTTACTCGATCCAGGATGTGCCCAAGCGGTGCAGCATCGTTCGCGGCAAGGGAATGCCGCGTTATCGTCATCGCGAGGAGGCGAGCCGACGCGGCGATCTCGCGGCGGGCCGCGTTGGCGTGGCCTGCCACGGGATTGCTTCGGTTCCCTCGCAATGACAGGAAAGTCGTTGGCAATCCTTTGCCAGCTGTGTGCTATTCCGCCTTGATTCCCGCCTCGCGCACGACCTTGCGCCACCTGGCGAGGTCCTCGCGGATGAATTTTCCGAGTTCCTCGCTGCTGCTTGGGCGGACCTCGGCGCCGAGCGCCGCGAAGCGTTCGACCAGCACGGGATCGGTCAGGACCTTGACCAGGGCTGCATTGAGGCGCCGCACGATCTCCGGTGGTGTGCCTGCCGGGGCGAGCATGCCGGTCACGACGCTGCCCTCGAAACCCGGCACGCCGGACTCCGAGAGCGTCGGAAGGGCGGGCAGGAGGGCGACGCGCCGCGCCGTGGTCACGGCGATGGCGCGGAGCTTCGCCGGCACGCTAGGGTGGACCACGATCACGAACGGCACCTCGGACAACCGCCCGATTGGTACAAAGTCCTTGAGGATGTCGTAACGCAGCTTCGAATAGACCGCGGGAACGTGTCAGTGCATGATGATAATCTACACGCTTCGAAGAATGAAACAAGGGGAGCGGGTTGATGAAGGTGTGCGAAGCCGTGGCGAACGCCTTCGTGAAGGAGGGGGCGACGACCGTATTCGGACTCCTGGGCGACGGCAACCTGTCGTGGGTTGCGGCGATGTCCCGGCATCCGGCAGTCAGGCTCATCGACGCGCGGGACGAGGGCGCGGCGCTGCTGATGGCCGAAGGGTGGGCGCGGGCGACGGGCGAAGTGGGCGTGTGCAACGTGACGCAGGGGCCGGGTCTCACGCGCATGACGACCTCGCTCGTCACCGCGACCCGCTCGCGCAGCCCCGTGGTCGTCTATACCAGCAAGACGCATTTCAACGACGAACGCGTGAACCAGGCCATCAACCAGGAACGCCTCGTGAGCGCGACGGGCGCAGGCTACATTGAGGTACTGGCGCCGGGATTCGCCGAGGACGCGGTGCGCCAGGCGTTCTACCAGGCCCGGATCAAGTCGCGGCCGGTTGTCCTGTGTTACCCGTTGGACATTCAGGACCGGGACTGCGACGCAGACGACGACTATCAGCCTTCCTCCACGCTCTTCCCGGGCCAGCAGCGCATCCGGCCGGCGCAGGATCGGTTGGATGAGGCGGCCAGGATCATCGCCGGGAGCAGGAAACCGGTGGTGCTGGTGGGACGTGGCGCGGTGCGCTCGGGCGCGGTGGCGGCCTCGGAGCGATTGGCGAAACGCATCGGCGCCCTCATCGCCACCACGCTCGTCGCCAAGGGCACGCTCGCCGGGGCCGAGTATCACGCCGGGATCGCCGGGCTCTTCTCGACGCGCACGGTGATGCAGTTGTTCGACGAAGCGGACTGCGTGATCGCGATCGGAGCGAGTCTCAATCCCCATACGCTGGAAGGCGGGCTGCTTTTCCCCAACGCCCGCATCGTTCACATCGACGTCGCGCGGACCATCCTCATGGGCAACGACAAGCTCGCGGACTGCTACGTCCAGGGCGACGCGGAGATCACGACGCGGGCGCTCGAGGAGATGCTGGCTGACCAGCGAGTGTCCGGGGAAGGCTTCCGCACGCCGGCAGTGCGCAGGGCGCTGCTGAACGCCGACCGCGATTCCGCCGAGTACGAGATCGAGCCCGGCACCGTCGATCCGCGCGAGGCGTCCCGCGTCATCGACGAGCATCTCCCGGCGGAGGTCGGCGTGGTGATCGGCGTGGGACACTCCTTCGCGTTTCCGGTCATGACGATGAAGCGGCCGCGCGCGCTGCACGAGTTCGTCAATGGCTTCGGCTGCATCGGCGAGACGCTGCCGGTCGCCATCGGCATGGGCGTCGCGCAGGGCGGCAAGCCCCTCGCGCTGATCGAAGGCGACGGCGGCGCGATGCAGAACATCCAGGAACTCGATACGGCGTCGCGGCTCGGGATAAAGTTGCTCTTCATCATCCTGAACGACGAAGGGCTGGGCGCCGAGTACCAGAAGGCGCGGGCCAAAGGCTTCGATCCCAATCTGGCGGTCGTTCGCTCTCCCGACTTCGGTGCCGTCGCGCGCGGGTTCGGCTGCCGCGGCCGCGTGGCTCGCACCATCGAGGAAGTCGCGGCGGGTATCGACGAATTCATGGCGGGCGACGGTCCGATGGCACTGGATGTCAGGATCTCGCGCAACGTCATCGCCATTACTTACCGGCGCCTGCATTACGGCGAAGATGCATAGTTGCGCTGTGTCAGAAAACTCCAGGGAGACTCCTTCCCCCTTGACGGGGGAAGGTGGGGATGGGGGTGTAGGCCGCGGAACATTGCTGCTGCGTGTGCGGCAGCAGTTCTGATTCAGGCGATGATGTCGCTCGCATCCTCGACCTACGCGCAGGGATGGAAACCCGAACGGCCGGTCGAGATCGTGGTCGGCTCCACGCCTGGCGGCGGCCTGGACCGCACCGCGCGTCTCATGCAACGCGTCGTACAGGAGCGCCGGCTCATCGACCAGCAGACGGTGGTCCTGAACAAGCCCGGTGGCGCCGGCGCGGTGGCACTCGCGTACCTGGCGCAGCACCCGGGCGACGGCCACCACGTCATGGTGAGCGGGCAGGCGCTGCTCACCAATCACATCATGGGACGCAGCAAGCTCCACTACACGGATTTCACGGCGCTGGCATTGCTTGCCGTCGAAGCCGTGTCGTTCTCGGTGATCGGGCAACTGCGCGCGGGGCGGGTACGGGTGCTCGCCGTGGGTGGGCCGCGGCGGCTCCCGGGCGAACTGGCGGAAGTGCCGACGTGGACCGAATTGGGCGTGAAGAGCGAGATCGCCGTCTGGCGCGCGCTGGTGGGCCCGAAGGACATGAGCCCGGCGCAGATCGCGTTCTGGGACGGCGTCGTGGCGCGCGTCGTGAAGGATGCAGAGTGGCAGAAAGAGCTCGAGCGCAGCCTCGCGGAACAGAGCCATCAGGACAGCGCCGCGACCCTCAAGCACTGGCAGACCGAGTATGCGCAGATGAAGGCGCTTTACTCCGTGCTCGGCCTGGCGAAGCAGTGAGCGCAAGCCGGTCGGCTGCTCGCGGACCGAGTCGTTGACCGGATCGGCATGCCGGAGTATCGTCTTACATATTTGTCTTACCGGAACCTGTCATGGAGTCGATCAAGGCGTCGAGCAAGGGCCAGATGATCATTCCGAAATCGGTGCGCGAAGCGCTCGATATTCGGAGCGGCACCGAACTGGGTGTCGAATTGCTGCCTGGGAAGGCCTTCAAGGTCACCGTCAAACCGGCCAACTACGTCGAACAGGCGCGGCGGCTCGCGGGCTGCCTTGCGCGCTACGCCAGGGGCCGCGGCTCCGCGCGCAGCGATGACGAGGCCGTCCTTCAGGCTGTGGCGGAAGACGACCAACGGATTCGGGGCTACGCCAAACGCGCCCGCCGCAAGCGCCAGTGATTGCCCTCGATACCAACGTGCTCGCCCGTTACCTGCTGGCGGACGAGACGAATCAAGCCAGGGCGGCGCGCGCGCTGATCGAAGGCGCGAAGGCTGAGTTCTGGATTCCAGTTACCGTGGTGCTTGAACTCGCCTGGGTTTTGCGCGCAAAGAAAGTTCCGGGCGAAGAGATCGCGGCGCGCCTGCGGGAGCTTCTCGCACTGCGTGGCGTGCGCCCCCAGATGCCGGATGCCGTGTTTCACGCGCTGCGCTGGGCGGAACAGGGCATGGACATCGCTGATGCGCTGCATCTTGCCCTGAGCGGAAAAGTGGAACGGTTCGCCACGTTCGACGAAGATCTCGTCAAGCGGGCCAGAAAGCTCGACCTACAACCGCCCGCGTCCCGCGCGTGAACGCGCCGTGCCGACGCTGAACTGGATCAGGAAGAAGGCGGTGGTGAATCACCCCCTGCAGGTTCCCTTCCACCTTCTCAAGGACGTGCCGGAACTGGCGTGCGGCAAGCCGGGCGACGGCAATCTGATCGCGCAGGGCGACAACCTCGTGGCGTTGAAGGCGCTGCTGCCCTATTACGCGGGGCAGGTGAAGTGCATCCACATCGATCCGCCGTGCAACACGGGTATCCGTAAATGGAACTGCCCTTCATAGATTCTTTGCGCGTCGACCAGTCGAAGATCACTGGTTATCTGCTTAGCGAATCAGCGGGCCGTGGAAAAGCGATATTCTTTCTGCGTCTCGGATTTCGCCCTGAAAACTGGGAAACGCTCGCTGTTGCACTCAAGGCCCAGGCACGCAATAACCCAGTGGTATCGATAGTTGATTCCGTTCATGGCAAGCGTTACAGTGTGGATGGCAGCATCGAGACTCCAGACGACCGGCAGCCGCGTCCGAGAGTGCGAACGGTCTGGATTCTCGAAACCGGGGCTGAAGCGCCGCGGCTGATCACTGCGCATCCCGTATAGGAGCATTCATGATCGAAGAGCACGCGTCAGTCGTATTGACCGAACCACTGCCGAAAGCAGGCCTGGAAGCCGGCGACGTCGGCGTCGTCGTTCATGTGCATCGCAATGGGGAAGCCTTTGAAGTCGAGTTCATGACTCTGGACGGAAACACGCTCACGGTCGAAACTTTGACTGCGAAGCAGATTCGCGCTGCCCGCGACCGCGATATCCCGCACGTTCGCGAGCGCACCATCGCAGCATAGTTGCGTCGGGTGCGTTAGCCGCGCCCGCGGCGTAACCCACCGATTGTCGTGCGCGACGGCAGGATACGCGCCTTCTCGCTGCTAACCTACCCTGCCAACTCAAGAGACTATGCCGACGCTGAACTGGATCGGGAAGGAGGCGGTGGTGAATCACCACCTTCAGGTTCCTTTCCATCTCCTCAAGGACTTGCCCGAACTCGCCTGCGGCAAGCCCGGCGACGGCAATCTGATCGTGCAGGGCGACAACCTCGTCGCGTTGAAGGCGCTGCTGCCCTACTACGCAGGGCAGGTGAAGTGCATCTACATCGACCCGCCGTACAACACGGGCAACGAAGGCTGGGCTTACAACGACAACGTCAACAGCCCGGTCATCTGCGAATGGCTTGGCAAGGCCGTCGGCAAGGAAGGCGAGACGCTCGACCGGCACGACCGCTGGCTGTGCATGATGTATCCGCGGCTCGCATTGCTCCGGCAGTTCCTGCGGGACGACGGTGCGATTTTCATCAGTATCGATGATAACGAGCTTCAAGCGCTACGCTATGTAATGGATGAAATTTTCGGCGCAGCAAACTTTATCGCGACGATCCTTTGGCAAAAGGTTTTTGCGCCGAAGAATACTGCTCGACATTTCTCCGAGGATCACGATTACGTTGTTGTCTTTGCGCGGAACGCGAATGTATGGCAACCGAATCTTGTGCCGCGAAGTGACGAGGCCAAGAATCGTTACAAGAATCCTGACAAAGATCCGCGTGGACCGTGGACATCGGGTGATCTGCAAGCGCGGAACTACTACTCCGAGGGCACCTATCCGATTACGTGTCCGTCGGGCAGGGTGATTCCGGGGCCTGGTTCTGGAATGTATTGGCGCGTATCCAAGGATCGATTCCTCGAATTGGACAGGGACGGCCGTGTCTATTGGGGATCGAAGGGCGATAACATGCCCCGTTTGAAACGATTTCTTAGTGATGTAAAAGAGGGGGTGACGCCGCAAACGCTTTGGTTGCATACCGAAGTGGGTCATACGCAAGAAGCGAAGAAGGAGCTTCTCGCCGTTGTTGAGTTTAAGTCGTCCGAGGAGGTGTTCATCACGCCAAAGCCCACGCGTTTACTTGAGCGCGTGCTTCAGATCGCCACCAAGCCCGGCGACCTCATCCTCGATTCATTCGCCGGTTCGGGAACGACGGGGCACGCTGTCCTGAAGCTCAATCAAGCAGCGCCAGACCAGAAACTGCGGCGGTTCATTCTCGTGGAAATCGAGCCGAAGATCGCTCGCGAAGTTACCGCCGAGCGCGTGCGGCGCGCGGCGGAAGGCTATGCGAATGCAAGGGGTGGGAGCGTGGAGAGCATTGGTGGCAGCTTCCGTTTCTGCGAACTCGGCGAGCCGCTGTTCGACGAGAACGGCAAGATACGCGGGACGGTCAGTTTCGGCGACCTCGCGCGCCACGTGTATTTCACCGAGACCGGCGAGCCGCTGCCGCGCGAACGCGTGACGACGTCGCCGTTCATCGGCGCGTGCCGCGGCGTCGGCGTCTACCTGCTCTACAACGGCATCCTCCACGACAAAAGAGCCAACGGCGGCAACGTGTTGACCCGCGCGGTGCTTGGCGCCTTGCCGCCGTTCGATGGGCAGAGGATCGTCTATTGCGCCGGTTGCCTGCTGGGGCGCGACCGCCTGCAGGCGGAGCGCATCATCGTGCGGCAGACGCCGTATGAGATTAAGGTAAGTTGAATCCCATGTCCGCCCGGAAGCTGCCGCCTTCCCATGAGGGTTTGGAACCGCTGATTTTCACGATTCGCGGTCACCGGGTCATCCTCGATGCGGATCTTGCGCGGCTTTACGGCGTGACGACCAAGGTGCTCAACCAGGCAGTGAAAAGGAATTCCAGCCGGTTTCCCGAGGACTTTGCGTTTCGATTGACCAGGGTAGAGGTCGTGAACTGGTCGCAGTCTGCGACCTTATCTTCTCAAGCTGTTGATTCTGAATTGGATATTCTGAACCGGTCACAAATTGTGACCAGTTCCCAGAGGCACCGTGATCCTCGATTTCACCCATGGGCATTCACCGAACACGGCGCGCTGATGGCTGCGAACATCCTGCGCAGCGCCCGCGCGGTGCATATGAGCGTCTTCGTCATCCGCGCCTTCGTTCGCTTGCGCGAGCAGATAGCGGCCAACTCGGCAATACTCAAGCGGCTGGCGGAAATCGACAAATCACTGCTGCAGCACGATGCCGCCCTGCGCGACATCTACCGCAAGCTCCTGCCGCTGCTCCAGCCGCGCCCCGAACCACCTCCCGAGCCGCCGAAACGGCGCATCGGCTTCATTTCGGACTGAGAATGATCACCCTCAAGCCTTATCAGACACGGGTGCTCGATTCGCTGCGCGATTTCTTCCGCCAGTGTGCGCAGGATGGCCACCCCGAGGCTGCGTTTCAGGCAGTCCAATTCAAAAACGGCAGTTCCTCCCCCGTGCCCTACATCCCGGTCAGTGCAGCGGGCCTCGCACCGGGCATGCCTTATGTGTGTCTGCGCGTGCCGACGGGCGGCGGCAAGACGCTGCTGGCGTGCTACACCGCCGGGCTGGCGATGGACGAATTCATGCGCGCCGAGCGCGCCGTGGTGCTGTGGCTGGTGCCGAGCAACACCATTCTCGACCAGACGGCGGACGCCCTACGCGATCCGCGCCATCCTTATCGCCGCGCGCTGGAACTTGCGTGCGGCGCGGTCGAGGTCGTGACCATCGAGGAGGCGCTGCGGCTCTCCCGCGCAACGGTGGAAGGGCAGACGGTCGTCATCGTCGCGACGATACAGGCGTTCCGCGTCGAGGACACCACCGGCCGCAAGGTGTATGACCAGAACGGCGCGTTCGCCGAACACCTGTTGAACCTGCCCGCGGACCGGCTCGCCGACCTCCTGCCGGGTGCTGACCGCAAGCCGAAGCCGTCGCTCGTGAACATGCTGCGCCTGCGCCGGCCCATCGTCATCGTGGACGAGGCGCACAACGCGCGCACCGATCTTTCCTTCTCCACGCTCGGCGCCGTGCTGCCGTCGTGCATCATCGAATTCACCGCTACGCCGGCCCGCAGGGGTACCCCGTCCAATGTGCTGCATCATGTGTCGGCGGCGGAGTTGAAAGCGGCGAATATGGTGAAGTTGCCGCTGCGCGTGATCACGCGCCATCCGAGCCAGCGCGATCAACTGCTGGCAGAGGCGATTGCACTGCGTGCGGACCTCGAGAAACTCGCCGCAGTGGAGGCGCAGAGGACCGGCGAGTATCTGCGGCCGATCGTGCTGCTCCAGGCTGAGCGAGTGGACGCCTGCGAGCCGCTGCGCGACCGGCTCGTGAGCGAGTTCGGCATTGCGAAGGACGAGGTGAAGATTTCGGTCGGCGTGCTCGACGAATTGAAAAGCGTCACGGACATCGCCTCGCCGAAGTGCCCGGTGCGGGTCATACTCACCGTGCAGAAGTTGCGCGAGGGTTGGGATTGTCCGTTCGCCTATGTGCTGTGCAGCCTCCGTGAGACGCGCTCTGCCACGGCGATCGAGCAGATCGTCGGGCGCATCCTGCGGTTGCCGTCCGCGCAAGCGAAGCAGCATCCCGATCTCAACTGCGCCTATGCGTTTTCGGTGTCGGATTCGCTGCCGGAAGTGCTGAACGAACTGCGCGAGGCTCTGGAGAGCAACGGCTTCACCACGGCCGAGGCCGAGCGGATCATCATCCCCTTGGGGCAGGGTACGTTGCCACTCGGCGCGCAGCCGAAGACTGCACAGGTTTCGCCGGACGACATCGATGCGAGGGTGGCGCAAGCGCAGGTCGAGGCGCTCGCCGGCAAGGCGCGCGTGAATACGGCGACGGGTGAGATCACGGTGCTGGTCCCGCTCGATAAGGACGAAACCGAAAAGCTCACGAGTTGCGTCAAAACGCCCGAGGCGAAGGCCAGGGTGGAAGAGATCGTCGAGCTTGTGCGCGAGGCGGACAGGGCGTTCGGCGGCACCGGCAAAACGCGGGCACCGTCACCTTTCGAACTGGGACTCGATTTCATCGTCCCGCTGCTCTGCGTGCACGAGAACGGGGAGTTGTTCGAGTTCGAGGACACTTACCTGCTCGAACACCCGTGGAAGCTGAGTGAGAAGGACGCCGCGCTCTCCAAATTCTATGACCCGCTGTCGAGACCCGGCGCGAAGGCCGGATATGTCGACGTGGGGGAAAAAGGCGAAGTGCAAACCGGGGTTGCGCGCGAGCCGGAGGAGGCCGATTTTATTGGCGTTCTGCACCAGCAAGTCCTTGCGCTTGGCGGCACTGGCGACTGGACCCTGGAGAGCCTGGTCGCATGGCTCGACCGGCACATCGATCACTACGACATCCCGGCGGGCGAATCGGCGGAGTTTCTGCGCAAAGTCATCCGTGGGCTGATGGCGAAGCACGGCATCACCGGTTTGGGTGTGCTGGCGCTGGATCGATTCCGCCTGCGCGACGAGATCGAGGCGCGGATCCAGCAGCACCGCGAGAACGAGCGCAAGGCGGCATTCCGGCAGTTCCTGTTGCCGGATTCGATGCTGGCCGTCAGGGCCGAGCGCGCACTCAACCTGAAGGCCATGAACTACGAACCGAGTTGGGTTTACGAGGGCGGCTTCCAGTTCAGAAAACACTACTTCGGGCCGAAGCCGGGTGAACTCCGCGAGCGCACGCCGAGCGGCGAGCAGACGGAGGAATTCAAGTGCGCGCAGTTTCTCGACGCGATGCCGGAGGTGAAGTTCTGGGTGCGAAACCTGGTACGCAAGGCGTCGTCGTTCCGTCTTCAGACTTCCACCGACTGGTTCTATCCCGACTTTCTGTGCCAGCTTGCCGACGGCCGCGTGCTCGCGGTGGAATACAAGGGCAAGGATCGCTACACGGCGGAAGATGCGGAAGAAAAGCGCGCCGTCGGCGCCGTGTGGGCATCGCGCAGCGGCGCGCGCTGCCTCTTCGCCATGCCGACAGACGGCGACTTTTCAGCCATCGCCAGGGCCATCAAGCCTTGATCGCAGCGCAGGGCAATTGCTTCGGCGATGGTGCCCGCTCGACATCTTCCGTGCCCTGATGATCCCGGCTTGGTGTCCCCACGACCGGCCTTCAATGAAGATACTGTTGATCGAAGACGATTCCGACACCGCCGCCTACGTGGAAGACGGACTGCGCCAGCAGGGGCACGTGGTGGACCACGCCGCGACCGGCCTGGATGGCTTGTCGCGCGCTTCCGGCGGCGCCTATCACGTCATGGTGATAGACCGCATGCTGCCTGGCGTCGACGGGCTTACTATCGTGAAGAAGATCCGCGCTGCAGGAATCAGGGCGCCCGTGCTGCTGCTCACCACGCTCGGCGGGATCAATGACCGCGTCGAGGGGCTCGAAGCCGGCGCCGATGACTACCTGACCAAACCGTTCGCCTTCGCCGAGCTGCTCGCCCGCGTCAACGCGCTGGCGCGCCGCCTGCCCCCGGCGGAAGAGGAGACGTTGCTGCGCGTGGCGGACCTGGAGCTGAACCGGCTCGAGCGAACTGTGACCCGCGGCGGCAAGAGCATAGAATTGCAGCCTCAGGAGTTCAGGCTGCTCGAGTATCTGATGCGTAATGCAGAGCAAGTGGTAACCCGGACCATGCTGCTCCAGAACGTGTGGGAGTTTCACTTTGACCCGCACACCACCGTGGTGGAAACCCACATCAGCCGGCTGCGCGCCAAGATCGACCGGGACTTCGACGAGGAACTGATCCATACGGTGCGCGGCTCGGGATACTCCCTTGGTCTCTCCAGGTAATTTTCTCAAGAGCACGAGTTTCCGCCTTCTCGCGTGGTATGCCGCCGTCTTCGTGGCATCGGTCGCCATTCTGCTGCTCATCGTTTACTGGATCACGCTGGCTGAGCTGGACCAGCAACTGAGCGAGTCGGTGGAGCGCGAAACAGATGTGCTGGCCGAGCTGTACAAGAGCCGGGGCCCCGAAAGCACCGTGCGCGCGATCCAGTTGAGGATCGCGGATCTGCGGGCGCCGCGCCGGTACTACCTGCTGCAGAACGCAGCAGGAGAGCGGCTCGCTGGAAATCTGCCGCCCATGAAACCCATTGAGGGTGAAATGGTGCTTCCCGTGTCCTCTCTGCTCCGGGACCGGAGCCTCAAGTCCAGCGGCGCGATGGCCGACGCACATCCCGTCGTTGCCATGGGACGGCGGCTCGAAAACGGCGAATTTCTGCTGGTCGGCGAGAACCGTTACCGCGCCGTGAAGGCGCGTGAAGCAATATTACAGGCGTTCGGCTGGGGCATCGTCATCACGGTGCTGCTGGCGGCGGGTGGTGGCGCCGCGCTCGGCGTCGGATTCCTGCGCCGCATCGAGGCGATCAACCGAACTACCCGCTCAATCATGGACGGGGATCTTTCGAAGCGCGTGCCGACGCGCGGCGGCGAAGACGAGATGGACCAGTTGGCGATCAACCTGAACGCCATGCTCGATCGGATCCAGGCATTGATGGAGAGCGTGAAGCGGGTCTCCGACGACATTGCCCACGACCTGCGTACTCCGCTGAGCCGCCTGCGTCATCGGCTGGAAGCAACGCGGGCGAAACTGGGTCCAGGCGGCGAACGGGACGTCGAGCAATCCATTTCGGAGCTGGACGCCATACTCGAAACGTTTTCGGCGCTGTTGCGCATCGCGCAGATCGAATCCGGCGCCCGCCAGGCGGCTTTTTCGAATGTGAGCCTTGGCCGGATACTGTCCACGGTTTTCGAAGCCTATGCGGCTGTCGCCGAGGATCAGGGCCAGAAACTGGAAGTTGGTGTCGAGCGCGATTTCTCGATTCGCGGTGACCGCGAGCTTCTGACACAGATGGTTGCCAATCTCGTAGAGAACGCCATTCGCCATTGCCCGGCCGGTGCGCGAATCAGCGTCAGCCTGGAACAGGACACGGGCGCGCCGGTGCTGTCCGTCACCGATACCGGGCCGGGCATTCCCGCACCGGAGCGTGACAAGGTCTTCCGCCGCTTCTACCGGCTGGAGACCAGCCGCACCACGCCCGGCAGCGGTCTCGGCCTCGCGCTCGTGAAGGCGGTGGCCGATCTACACGGGGCGGCGGTGGAGTTGTCGGATAACCGCCCCGGGCTTCGCGTCCGCATACGGTTTCTCGCCGATAGTGAAATTGGCGCGAAGAAAGTTTCCACGTCCGGAGAACCCGTCACCGGCCACGGAGAAGACGAGGCGCCGGACGATCGCGCAGGCGCCTGACAGCCGTAATTAATTCTCGGCTCACGGCAGAATCGTAAGCTTCATGTAAGGTGTAGACGGGTGCAGAACATGCATCGGCGCTGCACCGGATTACATTTTTGTAAGAATGCGGATTGCCTGTAAACCCCACTTACACTCCCGTTCGTTGGTAATGTTGCCAATGTCCGATCAATCTTGAATGAAGGAGATCCGCATGATTCGCAAATCGCTTATGACATTGCTGTTGGGCGTGACTTTGGCAGGCGCGGGCGCCACGATCTACGCGCAGGAAGCGCCGAAACCCGAGAGTCCCGACCAGGAAGCTCCGAGCCCGAAGCCGGAGAGCCCCGATCTGATCGCGCAGGAAGCCCCCAAGCCTGAGAGCCCGGACCAGGAAGCTCCCACGCCCAAGCCCGAAAGCCCGGATC
>JACQGN010000346.1 GCA_016199545.1 Betaproteobacteria bacterium
CGACCGACATGACGCGCTGCATCCACTGCACGCGCTGCGTAAGATTCGGGCAGGAGATCGCGGGAGTCATGGAGCTGGGCATGATCGGGCGCGGCGAGCACGCCGAAATCATCACGTTCATGGGCCGCACGGTCGATTCGGAACTCTCGGGTAACGTCATCGACCTGTGCCCGGTCGGCGCGCTGACGTCGAAGCCGTTCCGATATAGCGCCCGCACCTGGGAACTGACCCGGCGCCCCTCGGTGAGTCCGCACTGCGGGCTGGGCTCGAACCTCACGGTGCAGGTGAAGCAGAACCGCGTCATGCGGGTGCTGCCGCGTGAGAACGAGGCAATCAACGAGTGCTGGCTCTCCGACAAGGATCGTTTCTCGTACGAGGGCCTCAATTCCGAGCAGCGGCTGGCGCAGCCGATGTTGCGGCAGGGCGGGACATGGAAGGAAGTCGAATGGCAGGTCGCGCTCGAATTCGTCGCCGCCGAACTCAGGCGGATACGCGATGCCTATGGCGCCCAGGCAATCGGCGCCCTCGCAACGCCGCACCAGACGCTCGAAGAACTGTATCTCCTGCAGAAGCTCACGCGGGCCCTGGGTTCCGGCAACGTTGACTTCCGTTTGCGGCAGTCCGATTTCGGTGCCGATGCCAGCCTCGGCGGCGCGCCCTGGCTCGGAATGGGCATTGGCGACATGGCGCAGCTCGACCGGGTGCTGGTCGTGGCCTCGACCCTGCGCAAGGACCACCCCTTGCTCGCCCACCGTCTGCGCCAGGCGGCAAAACGGGCGCTGCAGGTCTCGGTCATCAATCCGGTCGATGACGATCTGCTGATGCGGGTCGCGCACAAGGCCATCGTAGCTCCGGGCGCGCTCCCGGACATGATGGCGCAGGTGTTGCGTGCTGCCGCGGAAGCGCGAAATGCTGCCTTGCCGGATGGCGTGCGCGCCGCGCTCGGGGCGGTGACGCCGTCGGAACCGGCCCGGCGTATCGCAGACAGCCTGACATCGGGCAGGAACATTGCCGTATTCCTGGGGAACATGGCGCAGCATCATCCGCAGGCCGCGCGACTGCACGCGCTCGCCCAGTCGCTGAGCGATGTAACGGGCGGCCGCTTCGGCTTTCTCGGAGAGGCGGCGAACAGTGTCGGCGGGTATCTCGCGGGAGCCGTGCCGTTTGGCGTGCAGCCCGGGAAGAACGCCGCGCAGATGGTGCGCGTTCCCCTCAGAGCCTACCTGCTGTTGGGTGTCGAGGCCGAACTCGATACCTCCGATCCGCAGCAGTCGGTCGCGACGCTGCGCGACGCGGACCTGGTGGTGGCGATGAGCCCGTACCAACACCGCGCGTTGGAATATGCGCACGTTCTGCTGCCGATCGCGCCTTTTACCGAGACCTCGGGTACGTTTGTCAACACCGAAGGGCGCGTGCAAAGCTTCAGCGCGGTGGTGAAGCCGCTCGGCGAGACACGGCCGGCCTGGAAGGTGCTGCGCGTGCTCGGCAATCTCCTGCAACTGCCCGGATTCGAGCACAACAGCAGCGAGGACGTGCGCCTTGAGGCGATCGGAAGCGGCGATATCGCTGCGCGGCTGAACAACCGGTTGGCGCCGCACGCGCTCGACGCGCTCGAGCCCGGGGCGGCCGAGGGTCTGCAACGCATCGGCGAAGTCCCGAGTTACGCGGCGGACGCCGTCGTGCGCCGCGCGCCGTCACTGCGGCAGACATGCGATGCCATGCCTTCGGTCGCGACCATGCATCGCGCTACCGCCGAGAAGCTCGGGTTGCGCGAAGGCGACAGCGTGCGCCTCGTGCAGGGTGCGGGCGAGGCGGTGGTGCCCTATTCGATCGACGACAAACTCCCCGAGGGTTGCATCCGCCTCGCCGCTGCACGGCCGGAAACCTCCGGACTGGGCGCCATGTCCGGGCCGATCGCGGCCAGCCGGGTTCCTGCGGCGCTCAAGGTGGCGGTGTGAGCGGCGTGCTGCAGCCCTTCGTCAGCCTCGGCCACTGGGTGTGGGGCCTGCTGGTGACCATCGTGGTGTGGATCGTCGGGCATGACCTCGCGCCGTCGGTGCTGTACGCGATCAAGGTTCTGCTCCTCATCATCTGCATCGTCGCGCCGCTGATGGTGGCAGTCGCCTACCTCACGCTATGGGAGCGCAAGCTTATCGGGTGGATGCAGGTGCGGATCGGACCGAACCGCGTCACCTTCTTCGGCATCCGCTGGCTCGGGGGACTCGCGCAGCCGGTCGCCGACGGGTTGAAGCTGCTCGTGAAGGAGATCATCGTTCCCGCCGGGGCCAACAAGTTCCTGTTCGTGCTGGCGCCGGTGATGGCGATCATGCCGGCGCTGGCGGCGTGGGCGGTCGTGCCGTTCGATCCCGAACTCGTGCTCGCCAACATCGACGCCAGCCTGCTCTACATCATGGCGGTGACCTCGATGGGGGTCTACGGCATCATCATCGCCGGGTGGGCATCGAACTCGAAATATGCTTTCCTGGGCGCGATGCGGTCGGCCGCGCAGATCGTCTCCTACGAATTGGCGATGGGATTCGCGCTGGTCGGCGTGCTGATGGCGGCGCAGAGTCTGAATCTGGTCGAGGTCGTGAGGGGCCAGCAGGGAAGTTACGGGTTTCTCAACTGGTTCTGGATTCCGCTTTTTCCGCTGTTTCTCACCTATCTCATCGCCGGCATCGCCGAGACCAACCGGGCCCCCTTCGACGTCGCCGAAGGAGAATCCGAGATCGTGGCGGGCTTCCACGTCGAGTACTCGGGAATGACGTTCGCGGTCTTCTTCCTCGCCGAGTACGCGAACATGATCCTCGTGTCCACCCTGTGCTCGGTCATGTTCCTGGGGGGATGGCTGTCGCCGTTTCCGGCATCGTGGCCCGTTCTTGGAGCGCCGAACTTCCTGTGGCTCCTGGTCAAGGTATTCCTCGTCGTGTCGACTTTCCTGTGGTTCCGGGCGACTTTCCCGCGCTACCGCTACGACCAGATCATGCGGCTGGGCTGGAAAGTGTTCATTCCAGTGGCGCTCACGTGGATCGTGGTGCTGGGCGCGTGGATGCAGACCCCGCTCTGGGTGTGGTGGAAGTGAGGCGGCGATGATCGAGCGCATTCGCGAGTTCTTCCGCACCTTTCTCCTGTTCGAACTGCTGAAAGGGATGATGTTGACGGGGCGGTATTTGTTCGCCCGCAAGATCACGGTGCAGTTTCCGGAGGAGAAGACGCCGCAGAGTCCGCGCTTTCGCGGCCTGCACGCGCTGCGCCGTTATCCCAACGGCGAGGAGCGCTGCATCGCGTGCAAACTGTGCGAAGCGGTGTGCCCGGCGCTCGCGATCACCATCGAATCCGAGGAACGCGCCGACGGCACGCGCCGCACGACGCGCTACGATATCGATCTCACCAAGTGCATTTTCTGCGGTTTCTGCGAGGAGTCGTGCCCGGTCGACTCGATCGTGGAGACCCGCATCCTCGAATATCACGGGGAAAAGCGCGGCGACCTGATCTACACCAAACCCATGCTGCTCGCGATCGGCGACGCGTACGAGGATGAGATCGCCAGGGACCGCGAAGCCGACGCCGCCTATCGATGAACCGTGACCCGTGAGCGGTGAACAGTGAACCGTAACCCCGAATTACCGCGCCGCTGGAGCCGGTCACCGGTCACCGGTCGCCGCTCACGCAGTTGAAAATAACAATGACCTTCAGCGAATTCGTTTTCTACCTGTTTGCCGCGATCCTGGTGTTCGCGGCGCTGCGCGTGATCACGGCCCGGAACCCGGTGCATGCCGCGCTGTTTCTCGTGCTCGCGTTCGCGACCTCGGCCGGCATCTGGATCCAGCTCCAGGCCGAGTTCCTGGCGATCGCGCTGGTGCTGGTCTACGTCGGGGCGGTGATGGTGCTGTTCCTGTTCGTGGTCATGATGCTCGACATCAACATGACGCGCCTGCGCGAGGGGTTCGCCGCCTACCTGTCGCTGGGTGCGCTCGTCGCGCTGGTGCTGGTGGTGGAAATGGTGATCGTCCTTGGCGGGCAGTACTTCGGACTGGCCGGTTCGCCGCCGCCGCCGCCCTTGCCGGCCGATTACAGCAATACCCGGGAACTGGGGCGGCTGGTCTACACCGATTACGTCTATCCGTTCGAAATTGCCGCGGTGATCCTGCTCGTTGCCATCGTGGCGGCGATCTCGCTGACCCTGCGGCGCCGCAAGGAAACGAAGTACCAGGATCCGGCACGGCAGATCGCGGTGCGCCGCAAGGACCGCGTGCGCATCGTGAAGATGCCCGCGGAAAAGCAGGATTGAGGATTCAGGATTGAGGATTGAGGAAGATGCTGGTTTGCGTCCGAGGGTTGCTCAATCCTCAGTCCTCGCTCCTCGATCCTTAACAAGGGGAACCGAGTGATATCGCTGTCTCACTACCTGGTCCTGGGCGCGGTCCTGTTCGCGATCAGCGTCATCGGCATCTTTCTCAACCGCAAGAACCTGATCGTGCTGTTGATGGCGATCGAGTTGATGCTGCTTGCGGTGAACACCAACTTTGTCGCGTTTTCGCATTTCCTCGACGATCCGGCGGGGCAGGTATTCGTGTTTTTCGTGCTGACGGTCGCGGCGGCGGAGTCCGCAATCGGGC
>JACQGN010000347.1 GCA_016199545.1 Betaproteobacteria bacterium
GCGGAGAACGACTGGGAGGGCTGGAAGCTGCTCACCACGCGGCTCGGCGGCAAGCTGCAGCTCATCGGCGACGACGTCTTCGTGACCAGCACGCGGCTGCTGCGCGAAGGGGTGCGCAAGGGCGTGGCGAACGCGATTCTGGTGAAGCTGAACCAGATCGGCACGCTGTCGGAGACCTTCGCGGCGATCGAGCTGGCCAAGCGCTCGGCCTACGGCACGGTGATCTCGAACCGCTCGGGCGAGACCGAGGACACGACCATCGCCGACATCGCGGTCGGCAGCAATGCGCTGCAGATCAAGACCGGGTCGCTGTCGCGCTCGGACCGCACCGCAAAGTACAACCAGCTGCTGCGAATCGAAGAAGACCTCGGCGAGACGGCGAACTATCCGGGGCGCGCCGCGTTCTACCAGCTGCGGTAAACGGTAATGGGCAATGGGTAATGCGCGAACGCGATCCTCAGCGAGGTGGCACTCATTACTCATAACCCATCACCCGTTACACGATGAAGCTGCTGGCCCTCGCGCTGGTCGCGCTCATCGCACTCATTCAATATCCCCTTTGGCTGGGCAAGGGCAGCTGGTTACGAGTGCTCGAAGTCGACCGGCAGATACGCGCGCAACGCGACATCAATCAACGGCTCCAGGCGCGCAACGCGGCGCTTGATGCCGAGGTCCGCGACCTCAAGCAGGGACTCGACGCGATCGAAGAACGCGCGCGCAGCGAGTTGGGCATGATCAAGCAGGATGAAATCTTCTTTCAGCTGCTCGATCAGCATCATCCCGCGCCGGCACGCGGCAGCGCGGCGGAGAGCCGGTAGGTGCCCCGGTACAATGTTGCCTGAAGCATGACCGCCCGGATACTAGACGGGGCGGCCATCGCGCGGGGCGTCTACGCCCGCCTGGGAGCGCGCGTCGCTGAACTGCAGGACGCCGGCGTGCGGCCTGGTCTCGCCGCCGTTCTGGTGGGAAATGACCCAGCCTCGAAGGTTTATGTGAGGCGCAAGGCCCGTGCCTGCGGCGAGGCGGGGCTGCATTCGGAGGTTCATTTGCTCGATGCCGGCTGCACGCAGGAGGCGCTGGCGGACCGGATTGCCGCGCTCAACAACAATCCCCGCGTTCACGGCATCATCGTGCAGCTGCCTTTGCCGCGCCATCTCGACGCGGTATCGATTCTCCAGTCCATTGCCCCGGAAAAGGACGTGGATGGCTTCGGCTGGCGTAACCTTGGAGCGCTCGTGGACAACCATCCGCTGTTCGTGCCCGGCACACCACTGGGGATCATGGCCCTGCTGGATCACGCCGGAGTCGCAGTGGAGGGTGCGACTGCCGTGGTGGTGGGTCGCAGCACGATCGTGGGCAAGCCCACTGCACTGCTCCTGATCGCCCGCGGTGCAACGGTGACGGTGTGCCATTCCCGAACCCGGGATCTTGGCCAGGTGACCGCACAGGCCGACATTCTGGTGGTGGCCGCGGGCAAGCCGGGGCTCATCCGTGATGGCATGGTGAGGCCGGGCGCGACGGTCATCGACGTGGGCATCAACCGGCTTGCCGACGGAAAGCTTGCAGGCGACGTCGATTTCGCGCGCGTGAAGGAGAACGCGGGTTGGATCACCCCGGTTCCCGGCGGTGTGGGCCCGATGACGGTGGCGATGTTGATAGCCAATACCGTCACCGCCGCAGAGCGGTCGCGGCGTTAATCCAGGGGCAGAATTTGCGCGAGAGGTACGACACGGCGGGGAGTGCCCGCATACAACAAGCCCCCGCCGTCATGTCAACATAGGACGCCGTTCGCGAACCCGATCAGCAGCTCGGCCCCAAGGTAACCTCTAAACACCGCATAGGCGAGAACGATCGCAAGCACTGCGGTGACCAACCACAATACCGCTCTCGCCAGTTGCGATCGGGCGATCATGTTTGAAAAGCGCGCATGAAACTGCAAGTGTAGCGCGGAACCGTGCTTACGGCGAGGCATCGCAGCT
Organism: Betaproteobacteria bacterium; assembly: GCA_016199545.1. Lineage (GTDB taxonomy): Bacteria > Pseudomonadota > Gammaproteobacteria > Burkholderiales > SG8-41 > DSOT01. The sequence goes on from JACQGN010000347.1 coordinate 1,980, forward strand.
TGAGATAGATGCGGTCGTCGGCGATAATCATCTGCTTTTGAAAGAAAAACGTCCCAACTTGCGCGCCAACTTTCATTCCGGCGAGGCACTCGCGCTCGAATTCGGTCTGAGCTTTGATGACCTATACGACGGAGCGGCGCTCGCTCGCGTCGACGCGGTGTTCCTCGAATCCCTGCGGCAAGCCGACGCTGCGCTGTGCGAGCGGCTGCGGGCAGCCCGGCAGGAGCCGTCGGCGCTTGCGGTCAAAGCCGAGTCCGACCTGCTGCTTGCCCTTGTACCTCACTTCGATGGTTTCGTAGCGAGGCTCTTTGGCATCGAATCGGAGGTGCGCGCGCTATCCGCACGCCACCACGAGCTTGCACCGCTGTACCAGGTGAAACGCCTGTTCGTTCAGCGCAGGGCGATGCACAAGCTGAAGCCGGAGGAGGCGGAGAAGCTCGACGGCGCCGCTCTGGAGGCAAGGCTGGAAGCCGCAATGGGTGAGCCGCTCACCGAACTCGCATTCGCGCACCATGTCGCTGCGTGGCAGAAAGACGAATTGGCGCACGCCTCGATACTCGATACCGCGCTGCAATACGCCGCGTGGGCCGCTCACACGCCCGCGGGCAGACGCAAACATCACCGTGGCGTGCTGTTCAAGGCGCCGCGCAAGCTGGACCCGCAGCGCCTTGTGCCCGCGCGGACCGGGACCCCGCACGGTTATCCGCAGCATCGCTTTGAAGCCGGACAGTTGCGCCGCCGGGAAGGCTTCAAGCTGACCGACGCCGGCACCGATCTCATCGGTGCGCTCGACGAGGCCAATTACTGCATCTGGTGCCACGAGCAGGGCAAGGATTCGTGCTCGAAGGGACTGCTGGAAAAAGGCGCGTCGGGGCGCGGCACCGCGTCGTTCAGGAAGAGCGCCCATGGGGTGACGCTCGCCGGCTGCCCGCTGGAGGAGAAGATTTCCGAATTCCACAAGGCCAAGACCGAAGGCCATGCCATCGGCGCGCTCGCGATCATCGTGGTCGACAACCCGATGGTGGCGGCGACCGGACACCGCATCTGCAACGATTGCATGAAGGCGTGCATCTACCAGAAACAGGACCCCGTCAATATTCCGCAGGCGGAGACGCGCACGCTGAAGGACGTGCTGGAGCTGCCGTGGGGCTTCGAGATCTACAGCCTGCTCACGCGCTGGAATCCGCTGAACCTGCGCGCGCCTTTTCCCAGGCCATCCAGCGGCAGGCGCGTGCTCGTCGCCGGCATGGGACCGGCCGGCTTCTCTCTCTCGCACTATCTGATGAACGACGGCCACGTCGTGGCCGGCATCGATGGACTGAAAATCGAGCCCCTCCCGGCCGAGCTGTCTGGTGTGGATGCCCTGGGTAACCGCGTGCCGTTCCAGCCGGTTCGCGACGTGCGCACGCTCTTTGAGGCGCTCGATGAGCGCGTCATGGCCGGATTTGGCGGCGTCGCGGAGTACGGCATCACCGTGCGGTGGGACAAGAACTTTCTCAAGATCATCCGCCTGCTGCTGGAGCGCCGGCGCGAGTTCGCCATGTTCGGCGGCGTACGCTTTGGCGGAACACTGTCGGCCGACGACGCATTCGCGATGGGTTTCGACCACGTCGCGCTCGCGATCGGCGCGGGCCGGCCGACCGTCCTCGACATGCCGAATGGCCTCGCCCGCGGCGTGCGCACCGCGTCCGATTTCCTGATGGCGCTGCAGCTCACCGGCGCGGCCAGGACCGACTCCATCGCCAACATGCAATTGCGGCTGCCGGTGGTGGTGGTGGGCGGCGGTCTCACCGCCATCGATACCGCGACCGAGTCGCTCGCCTATTACCCACTTCAGGTCGAGAAATTCCTCAAGCGCTACGAGCAGCTCGCCCGCGAGCACGGCGAGATGGCGGCACGTATCGCATGGAACGAGGAGGAGCGCGCAATCGCCGATGAGTTCCTGTCCCACGCACGCGCCATACGCTCGGAGCATATGCGCGCAGTCGCGGAGGAGCGCGAGCCGCGCATTCTCAATCTGATGCAGTCATGGGGCGGCGTCACCATCGCCTATCGCAAGCGGCTGGTCGACAGCCCGTCGTATATCCTCAATCATGAAGAGGTGCACAAGGCCCTGGAGGAGGGCATCACGTTCGCCGAAGGGCTCACGCCACTCAAGGTCGAGCTCGACTCGTACGGTCACGCGCAGGCGCTCAAGGTATCGGTGCGGAAGTGTGGCGAGGATGGCAACTGGAACGAAGCCGGGCAGACGGAACTGCGCGCACGCACCATCCTGGTCGCCGCAGGCACGCAGCCCAACACCGTGCTTGCACGCGAGGATGCGGCAAACTTCAGGCTCGACGGCCGCTATTTCCAGGCATGCGACGACAACGGCCACCCGATTGCTGTCGAGCGAGCCATCGCCAAGCCGGAAGCGGTGCGCGTGTTGCTCGCGAAGCGCCCCGACGGTCGCACCATGAGCTATTTCGGAGACGTTCATCCATCGTACTTCGGCAACGTGGTCAAGGCGATCGGCGGTGCGAAGCAGGGCTACCCGGTAGTAAGCCGGGCGCTCGAACGGGTGGCGCCGGCCGCAGAGATGGACGATGCGGCGTTCCTCGCGCGCCTGAATGACGAGCTGCGCGCGACGGTGCACGAGGTGAAGCGGCTCACGCCGATGATCGTCGAGGTCGTGGTACGCGCGCCGCTTGCCGCGCGGCGTTTTCAGCCGGGGCAATTCTACCGGCTGCAGAACTTCGAGTCGCGCGCGCCCAAGACGGCAGGCACGCGGCTGGCGATGGAGGGGCTTGCGCTCACAGGTGCCTGGGTGGACCCGAAGGAAGGCCTGATCTCGACCATCGTGCTGGAGATGGGCGGCTCAAGCGACCTGTGCGTGGAACTGAAGCCGGGCGAGCCCATCGTGCTGATGGGGCCGACCGGCACGCCGACCGAGATTCCGGCTGACGAGAC
>JACQGN010000341.1 GCA_016199545.1 Betaproteobacteria bacterium
GTCTACGCCGCGAGCCGCGGATTGCTGGAGATGATAGAGATCCTCAAGGTCAAGCGCGAGTTTCTGTACCTGCTGTTGACGCTCACCCAGGAGAAGAACGTCAAGGTGTCGCGCTTCCCGCTGATCTACCTCGATGAAGCCATCATCGCGCACACCAACCTGGCGGAATTCCGCAAGTTCCTTCAGGAGAGCGAGAACGAGGCGCTGCTCGACCGCATGGTCATCATCCAGGTGCCGTACACCCTGAACTACAAGGAAGAAGCGCGCATCTACCGCAAGCTCATCACGTCGGCGAGCGCATTGAAGCAGGCGCACCTCGACCCACACGTCATGCACGCCGCGGCGGTGTTCGCGATCCTGACGCGGCTGCACGAGGGCGAGGAGAAGGAAACCGAGTTCTCCAAGAAAGTGCGCGTGCACGCCGGGGAAGACGTGGAGGGCGTGAGCAGCGCCGACGCGGAGCGCATCAAGGCAAGGAAACCGGAAGAGGGTCTGGGCGGCGTGAGTCCGCGCTTTGTCATCAACGCGCTGTCGAACGCCATCATTCAGAGCGATTTGAAGAGCCTCACCACGATGGACATGCTGCTCGCGCTGAAGGACGCCATCGAGTCGGACGCCCGCATCGACGCGAAGAAGAAACGCAAGTGGGTCGATTTCCTGGTCATCGCGCGCAAGGACTTCTACAACCGCTGGGTCAAGGAGGACGTGCACAAGGCTCTCTTCGTATCGTTCGAGCAGGAAGCGCAGGAGCTGCTCAGCAAGTACCTGGACGAAGTCGAGGCCACCCTCGACAATCGGCTGGTCAAGGATCCCATCACCAGCGAGGAACGCAAGCCCGATGAGCGTTTCCTGCGCTCGGTGGAGGAGAAGATCGAGATTTCCGACTCCGGCAAGCAGTCCTTCCGGCAGGAGGTCGTGCGCAAGGCGATGAGCGCCTACAAGCGCGGCGAGAAGTTCGCGCTGGGCAGCCATGCACGGCTGCAGGAAGCGGTGAAGCAGTACCTGTTCGAGCAGCGCCGCGACGTGCTCAGGCTGGTGAGTTCCGCGACGCGCCCTGACGACGAGGCGAAACAGAAGATCTCGGTGGTCGAAAAACGCCTGGTCGACGAGTACGGCTACGACGCCCACAGCGCGCGCGAGGCGCTCAACTACGTGACGACGCTCCTCGCGCAGGAGTGACGCGCGGCATCCCCGCCTGCCATGTCGCAAGACGTCCCGTTTCCCGGAGGCCAGCCCTCGCGGATTTCCGCGGAAACCTCCTGGTACGATCTGTTCTCCCGCGGCGCGCGCGACTGGCTGCGGCATAACGAAAAAGTGCGCGATGCCGTCAGGCAACGCGTGCGGGAATTCATCAGCTCGCCCGATGTGGTCACCCGCGGCGAGGGCCGCACCGTGCTGGTGCCGGTGCGCCTGCTCGAGCACGCCCGTTTCCGCTTGCGCGACCCCGAGGCCCAAGCCGGGGCCGGCCAGGGAGAAGGCAAGGCCGGTCAGGTATTACGCCCGGCGCAGCCGCAACCGGGCGACGACGGGGAAAACGGCCGCGGGGGCACCGGCGAAGGTGAAGTGACGTTCGTTCTGGAGTTCAAGATCGACGATGTCCTCGACTGGCTGTGGGACGAGATGAAGCTCCCCGATCTCAAGCCCAAGCAGAGTACCGCGGTGGAGGATGCCGAGCTGGTGCGCGAGGGCTGGGACCGGCGCGGCGCCCGCTCGCGGCTCGACCGGCGCCGCACTGTCAAGGAAGCAGTCAAGCGCCGCGCGGTCCAGGAGCACCCGGTACCCTTCACCGACGATGATCTGCGCTTCAGGCAACTCGTGCGCCGACGCAAACCCGCGACCAACGCGGCGGTAATGTTCGCGCTCGACGTATCGGGAAGCATGGGCGAAGCCGAGCGCGTGCTCGCCAAGACGTTCTTCTTTCTCGCACTGCACGGCGTGCGCCGCCAGTACCCGAAGGTGGAAACGGCGTTTCTCGCACACACTGTGGAAGCCTGGGAATTCTCCGAAGAGGACTTCTTCCGCACCAGCGGCACCGGCGGCACAACGGCATCGTCGGTGTTCAAGCTGTGCCTCGACCTGACGCGTGAACGCTTCGACCCGGCACGCTACAACCTTTACCTCTTCTACGTGTCGGACGGCGAGAACGCATCGGAAGACCGCGAGGCGGCGGCCGCTGCATTGCGCGAGCTCCTTCCCGAACTCAACTACCTGGGCTATGTCGAGATCCGGTCTGCGTCGGGCCGTTTCTCGGAGACCGAGATGCGCCGCATCCTGGGCGAACTCCAGCACGACCACCCCGCCATCGGCATTCAACAGGGCGCGCGTCAGGAAGACATCTGGACGGCGCTGCGGGCGTTCTTCCAGCAGCAGGCGGAGCAGGCGCAAGCAGCCGGATGAGCACTGTTTCCGACTTCGTGCCGCGCGTCGAGGCGCTTGCGCGCAGGCTCGGTCTCGATTACCACCCGGTGGACTTCGAGATCGTCCCGATGACGTTCATGATGGAAGTCGCAGTCTACGGGCTGCCAGTGCGGATGCCGCACTGGTCGTTCGGCGTGCGCTACATGCACGAGCTGATCCGCCGCAGCATGGGGCATTCGCGGATCTTCGAAGTGATGTTTCCCGGCGACCCGTGCCACGCCTACCTGGTGAGCAACAACACGCTCGCGGAGAACACGTTGGTGATCGCGCACGTGCTTGGCCATGCCGATTTCGCAAGGAACAACCAGTTGTTCACGCGCTTCGAGCAGATGGCCGGCACTCACATCGTCGAGCACGCTGCGGCGCAGGCCCACCGCATCGAAGCAGCGGTCGCCGAACACGGCCAGCAGCGCGTGGAGGCGGTGCTCGATGCCGCGCTCGCGCTCGAGGCCCACGTCGACGTCAACGCGGAACTGCACCGGCCGCTTTATCCGGCGCATCCGGACACCACGGAACGCGCCGCGGCGGATCCGTTCCGCAAGCGCTTCCAGCGGCTGCCGGGGGAAAAGGAAACGCCGGCGGCCCCGAAGGAACCAAGCCGCGCGCCGCTGCCGCCCAATCCGGAATACGACCTGCTGTGGTTCATCGCGCATTACGGCCCCGAACTCGAAGACTGGGAGCGCGACATCTTCCTTGCGGTGCGGGAGGAGTCTTTCTATTTTCACCCGCTGTTCGCCTGCCACATCATGAACGAGGGCTGGGCGAGCTACTGGCACGCGCGGCTCCTGCGCGAGGCGGATTTCCTGCCCGAGAACCTGTATGTCGACGCCATCAAGGCGCATTCCGACGTGGTGCGCCCGTTCGCGGCGAAACAGCAAACCGCGCTCGCGGTGAACCCGTATCACCTCGGTTTTTCAATGTGGGAACACATCGTGGAAAAACAGGGCATCGAGGCGGCGCGGCAGGTCTGCCGCGAGGAGGACGACTTCGGCTTCATCCGCAATTATCTCGACCGCGGGCTGGCGGAGAAGCTGGGATTGTTCACCTACGAGGCGCGGCAGGACGGGGAAATCAAGATAACCGGCCGCGACATCGACGAGGTGCGGGAAGCGATCCTCGCGCCCCGGTTCAACTACGGCGTGCCGCGCATCCACGTTTCAGAACTGCGCCACGACGGCACTCTGGTGCTGGGGCACGACCATGCCGGCGACGGCAGAGGGCTCGACCTTGAGCGTGCGGCGAGAGTGCTCGCGTATCTTCAGCGCGTCTGGCGCCGGCCGGTGGCGCTCAACACCGCGGACGCGCAGGGCGCGGCACACGAGATCAAGTGTCCCTAGGAGTTTGTCGGCCTTAGTGCCGACAAACTCCTTATGCAAAACCGGTGCGGAAAAACCACAGAAAAACGATGCGAAATATGTGAATTCATTCCCGGTTTTCGTCAAATTCGACCGCCACGGTTGCGTTGAGCGTGAATTGCCAGCCGGTTTTGCTCTTAGCAGCCTGTCGGGACTGTTAGTCCGGCAGGCTGCTAGAGTGAGATTCCCCCCCGCCGCGGGCATAGGTATCTACACATCTTTTAGGGGCCATATTGGTTGGGGAAGATGACTTTCGCATATTCTTTGAGTTGATCCAGATCATAATGTTCAAGCAACGTCAGAGTCGAGAACAGCA
>JACQGN010000342.1 GCA_016199545.1 Betaproteobacteria bacterium
CAGTAAGGCCGTAGGCGTGGCGGATTTCACCACCCTTGTCTTCCATGCTGCGTAGCATGGTCGCTGGCGGAGGGGCGGCGGCGACGTTCATGATCACCTTGTTGGGGAATTTGTCGATCCCGTTTTCGTCCATGTACTGGCCAAGCCGGTGGAAGACGATCGGGGCGCCGGCCATGTGTGTTACGCCGTGTTTCTTGATCAGCCTCCATATGCGATCCGGATCGGGGGCCGGCAGGCAGACATTGGTCGCCCCCATGCCCGACGTAACCCAGGTCCAGCACCAGCCGTTGCAATGGAACATGGGCAGGGTCCACAGATACACCGAATAGGCGTTGACCGAATGCTCGATGATCTTGGCGATGGCGTGAAGATAGGCGCTGCGGTGGGAGTAGACGCAACCCTTGGGATTGCCCGTGGTGCCGCTGGTGTAGTCGATGGCGATGACGTCGTTTTCGTCCTTGAGCGCGAGCCTCACGTATTCGTCACTCGCCCCGGCAATGAATTCCTCGTAGCCGACACCCGGGAGTTTCGCGGCTGGCGTTTCCCCATGGGTGTCGCGACCGTCGAAGACATTGATATAGGTTCCAACGTTTGGCAGAGCATCGGGATCGACGCGATCAGCGACGCCGGAATCGACGAGCATGACCCGTGCCTCGGAGAGGTTGACGATAGTGGCAATCTCCGGGGCGCTGAGGCGATAGTTGATGGCGACAATCGCGCCGCCGGTCAACGGGATGCCATAGTGGGCCTCGAGCAGGGGCGGAAAATTGCGGGAGAGAAACGCGACATTGTCGCCTTTCTTGACACCGAGGCCCTTGAGGGCATTGCTCAGCCGGTTCACCCGGCCAAAGAATTCCTTCCAGGTCCAGCGCTTGTCCTTGTCGATCACCGCCGTCCTGTCCGGCATCACGTACGCGGTCCGCTCAAGGAAACTGAGTGGCGTCAATGGCTCGTACCATGCCTTCAATTCGCCTGTCATCGGGAAGTCCTCCGATATTGCAGCCCCGGGCTTTTCCGGGTGGATCAGCGTTCCCTGAAGCGGAACGGCGCGCCGTACTTTGTGAGAATGCGCTGATAATCGCCCTGGTAGATGCGATCGTAATCGCGCAGCCAGCCGTCGAGATTGCCCTCTTCCCAGTAGCGGTAGTTGTATGAATACGGGCTCGGTTCCGCGAGCTCCTTGTATAGCGTCGGATCGCGCTCGTAGATCTGCCCCGGCCGGCAGCCGATGGGGCGCCAGTTGGGGTCCTCGGGCACCGAGAGGTTCTCCTCGTCGAAGTTGCGCGTGCGCAGGTAGCGCAGCCGCTCCATGTCGAGGTCTGTCATCAACACGCCGGGCTCGGACCGTTTGCCTTCCATACGCTCCGGGCCGGCGACAATCGCCCCGGCCGACATCTGCGTGCGGAAATCGAAGTGCTCCGAGACATAGAGATTCTGGGTGGACAACACGTAGCAGAGGTTCTCGGCAGCACGGGCGCGGGCGATGCAATACCACGTGTCCTGCAGCGCGAGTCCGGTGCGGCTGTGGCGGCCATGCACCGGCGAGACGATGATCTCGGCCCCGCGCAGCATGAGCATGCGCGGCAGCTCAGGGCACCACAGCTCGCTGCAGATGAGAAGACCGATCTTGCCGAGATCGGTGTCGACGACCATGCGCTCGCGCCCCGGCAGCAAATGTCCTTTGCCTCCGTAGAGATAGGCATTGAGCGGCGGGGTGTCGGGCTGCTGGCGGAGATAGCAGGCGAGCTCGGTGCCCTCGGGGCCGAATAGCCGAAGCGTCAGCAGATGCGCGCCGGGAACCTCGCTCGGGACCACGTTGCCCGCGATGACATACATCGCGTGCTGCCTCGCCTTTTTCTTCAGTTCTTCGACAGGGTCGAATGGAAATTTCGGGTTGTCGAGCGGACCGGTCATCGGTCCGGGATAACCTTCCGGATAAAGCACGAGTTGCGCGCCCCGGTTCGCGGCCTCATCAGCGTAGGCGATGGCGCGCTCGGCGTTCCGCCACTCCTCCTCGCCGTAGTGCGAATGCGGCAGCACGATGCCGACGCGGATGCTGGATGGCCTGGACATGATGGACTCCTTTCTTGGTTGTCATTCCCGAGGCGTCGGGAATCCAGACGCCCGCCTGCGCGGGCATGACACGGTTATGGTTTGCGGTTTACGGGTTTCATCTCCTGCTCATTCACGGTGAGCTGGAAAACGTCAGGCCGGGCATAGTGGCCCGTCACGTCAAAGTCGAACCGGCTGCGGCCGATCTCGTCGAGGTCGAGCTCGGTGCCGAGGATCGTCTCGCCCTCGTAATGCGGGCCGGCCAGGATCTGGCCGAGAGGGCCGATGATCGCGCTGCCGCCGCGCATCAGCACGGCATCGGGCGCCTCTCCGAGCGAAACGCGCACGGAAGCGGGAAGATCCTTGCGGCGCAGGAACTGGCACGCCGTCAGGACGAAACACCGGCCCTCCAGCGCGATGTGCCGCATCGACGCGATCCAGCTGTCGCGGTCGTCCGCGGTGGGCGCGCAGTAGAGCACGACGTTTTTCGAGTACATCGCCATGCGCAGAAGCGGCATGTAGTTTTCCCAGCAGATGACGGAACCGATGCGGCCGTAGGGACTTTCGAC
>JACQGN010000349.1 GCA_016199545.1 Betaproteobacteria bacterium
CAGCCCTCCCGGTCTCGTCATCTCGTGGGATGATTTGAAAAACTGGAACACGTTAAACACGTGTTCCGCCGTGCCACCGTTCACCATGATGTCAAACTGCCGGCCGAGTGACACCGGATAGTTCAGATCGAGCTTGAGTGCACTCGGCGTACCGTGGAAGTCAATCGCCGTAATGCTCCCGTAGCCGAGAAAGACCTTGTAGAAGATCTTGGCGAGTTCCCAGCTCTTGTAAGGTGAGTTGCTGAGTTCGACATCTACCATCTGCTGATGTAACCGCTCGCGCAATTCGGGGTCGACGACGTGGTTCTCAATGCTATCGGAGAGTACGTCAAGTCCAATGTCGCCAAACCACTCCGCCTCGCCGAGCTCGATAACGCTTGGCGTGGCAGGTATCAGTCCGGCTTCCTTCAGCTTGCCAAGAATGATGTAATCAACTGCTGTGATAGCCACTGGAGCACGGTGCCGCGATATCATGTCTGGCCCGCACGGCCGGCACGCGTAGTTCTTTCCGTCGGTGCATGCGGCCAAGGCGAAAGGGCATTTGCTGCCGTGCGGTCAGAAAGCCCTCTTTTCCTGCTGGTGTTCCCACCAGCGCTTCAACCAGCCGGCGTTGCCGCCCAGCGCAACGATCTCCTGGAGCGTATCGGGAACCGGCGGATACTCGCGGCGTATCCCGCGGGTGTGATTTACGAAGAAGCCGTTCTGAAAATCCACCTCCAGCTCGTCCCCGGTGCCGCAGATGTCGGTGACGCTCGCGCAATCCGCCATCACCGGCAGCCCGCAGCCGATCGCCGCGCGGTAGGCGAGAAACGGCATCGACTCGCACACCAGTCCCAGACCCAGTGCCTGCATCGCGATGTAGCCGTTCATCTTCGGTCCCATGCCGAAGTTGCGGCCCGCGACGACGATGTCGCCCGCCCGGCAGCGCTCGTGGAAGCCGGGGTCGGTCTCCTCGAAAAGATGCGGGACGAGGTCCTTGGCGTCGAAGTGCCGGCCGACGATCAACCAGTTCGGGATGACGCCGCCCGCGTGGGGCACGTCATGCCCGAGCCGGTAACAGCGGCCCTTGAGCCGCCACTGGAATTCAGAAGTCATATCAAAATTCGTGATTCGTGACCGGTGAGCGGTGACCGGTAAACCAAGTTACATCGGCGGGAGTTGGATCTTACCGTTTACCGTTCACCGTTCACGCTGTCTCAAAGGTGCGGGGATCGGTAATTTTACCAGTGATGGCGGAGGTCGCGACGGTCGCCGGGCTGCCGAGATAGAGCCTGGCGTCGCGCGCGCCGAAGCGGCCGGCGTTGTTATTGGCGGCGGTCGAAATCGACACCTCTCCCGAGTGCACCGGGCCGACCACTGCATCGTTGCACGGCCCGCATCCCGCCGGCAACAGCACTGCCCCCGCATCGAGAAACACCTGCATCAGCCCCTCTGCGGCAAGCCGCCGGGTGGAGCGCTCGGAACCCGGCGCGATGAAGAGCCGAACGCCGGCGGCGATCCGGCGGCCGCGAAGAATGCGCGCCGCCTCCGCCAGGTCCTCGTACATCGACAAGCCGCACGAGCCGAGAAACGCGTGATCGACGGGCGTGCCTGCGACGTCGGACAGGTCGACGGCGTTCTGGACACCGCCGGGCAGGGCGATCTGCGGTTCGAGGCGGCTCACGTCGAGCGTCGCTTCGGCCTCGTATTGCGCGTCCGCGTCGGCGAATACCGGGGAGAACATGATGAAGTCGGGGTCGGGGTAGACGACATCGCCCGGGCGCACGTGCGCCTGGCCGCTCTTCAGCGCGAGGACTTTCTCAACTGCGGTCATTCCCATCGGAGCGGGGCCAGAGCAGAAACAAGGGCGCAGTGTCGGATAAGGGCCGCAGAAGTGTCAAGAAGGTTCCCGGTCGCCGGGCGGGCGCCCAATGCTATGATTCAGATCACGCAAGGTGTCTTAACAGGGGACTCGCGCATGACAACGACCGCCATACCCGGATTCATGAACATGACATCTCCCGGGACCACGGCTGGTGACAACGCCGGCGCGGTCCGCCTTCCCTTGTCCGGCATCACGGTGCTGGACCTCACGCTGGCGCGCGCGGGCCCGACCTGCGTGCGGCATCTCGCCGACTGGGGCGCGGACGTCATCCGCATCGAGCCGCCGGAACCACCGGGAGAAGACCTCACCGGCAAGCGCGACGGGCCCGATTTCCAGAACCTGCACCGCAACAAGCGCATGATGCAGCTCAATCTCAAGTCTCCCGAGGGGCGCGCGGCGTTCATGCGCCTGGTGGAGCGCGCCGACGTGATCGTGGAAAACATGCGGGCGGCGGTGAAGCACCGGCTGGGGGTTTCATGGGACGACGTGCGCAAGGTGAATCCCCGTATCGTCTATGGCAGCATCAGCGGCTTTGGCCAGGATGGCCCCTACGGCAAGCGCGCCGGGGTGGACCAGATCGTGCAGGGCCTGGGCGGGCTGATGTCGGTCACCGGCCTGCCCGGGCAGGGCCCGGTGCGCGTCGGCGTGGCGATCAACGATCTCACTGCCGGGAACCTGCTCGCATTCGGCATCATGATGGCGCTCTTCGACCGCACCCGCACCGGCGTCGGGCGCTGGGTGCACACGAGTCTGCTGGAGGCGCAGATCTTCATGCTCGACTTCCAGGCCTCCCGCTACCTCATCAAACAGGAAGTGGCGGGGCAGGCCGGCAACAATCATCCCACCGGCATCCCCTCGGGCGTGTTTCCGGCGTGCGACGGGCAGATCAACATCTCGGCCCCGTCGCCGCGCGTGTGGGGCCGCTTCTGCGATGCCATCGGCAAGCCGGAGTGGAAGACGAAGCCCGAGTGGAGCACGCCGGTGCGGCGCAGCGGCCAGCGCGCGGAGATCAACGCCGCGATCAGCGAAGTCACACGTGAAAAGCCGTCCGCGCACTGGGTGGAACTATTCGAAGAAGTCGGCGTGCCGTGCGGCCCGATCAATACCATCGACCAGGTGTTCGCCGATCCGCAGGTGCAGCACCTCGGGATGGCGGCGCCGGTGACCTGCCCGCGCATGGGCGAGTACAAGCTGGTCGCCTCGCCGCTCAACGTCGCCGGTGTGCCGAAGGGCATCCGCAGCCCGACGCTCGAACCCGGCACGCATACCGACGAGATCCTGCGCAGCGTGGGATATGCCGCAGCGGACATCGACCGCATGCGGGCGAATGGCATCATCTGAGGAGGGTCTTGATGAGCGACTCAGTGCACGAGCACGACCAGCCTCTCTCGGGTCCGGCCCTGCGCGTGAAGGCGCTGGAATCGCTGCTGACCGAGAAGGGCCTCGTCGATCCCAAGGCGCTCGACGAACTGATCGACACCTACGAGACGAAGGTGGGCCCGCGCAACGGCGCCCGGATCGTTGCCCGCGCATGGGTCGATCCCGCCTACAGGCAGTGGCTTCTGGCGGACGCTACCGCGGCGATTGCGGAGTTCGGCTTCATCGGACGCCAGGGCGAGGACATGGTGGTGCTCGAAAACACGCCCAAGGTTCGCAACATGGTGGTGTGCACGCTGTGCTCGTGTTACCCGTGGCCTGTGCTCGGACTGCCGCCCGTCTGGTACAAATCGGCGCCGTACCGCTCACGCGCCGTCATCGATCCGCGCGGCGTGCTCAAGGAGCTGGGCAACGAGGTTCCGGACGACGTAGAGGTGCGCGTGTGGGACTCGACGGCCGAGCTGCGTTATCTGGTGCTGCCCGAGCGTCCGGCGGGAACGGAGGGATGGAGCGAGGACGAGCTGGCCGGGATCGTCACGCGTGATGCGATGATCGGCGTGGCCCAGGTGACCGTGCCGGCGGAGAGCAGGCGATGAACGGCGTGCACGACATGGGTGGCATGCACGGCATGGGGCCGGTCGAAATCGAGAAGAACGAGCCCGTCTTCCACGCCGAGTGGGAGCGGCACGCGTTCGCGCTCACGCTTGCCTCCGGCTTCCGCGGCAGGTGGAACATCGACATGGGCCGTTACTCGCGCGAGCAGATGCCGCCCGCCGAGTACCTCGCCACGACCTATTACGAGCACTGGCTTTTCGGGCTGGAGAAGCTGCTCGTCGATGAGAAACTCGTGACTGCGAACGAGCTCGCAACCGGGCACGCCGAGGCGCGGGCGGGCGCGGAGGGCATCCTCAGGGCGTCCGAGGTCGCGGTGTTTCTGCGCAACCGCCGGAACGCGCGGCTCGATGACGATGTGCCGCCCAGGTTCAAGGCCGGCGACCGCGTCGTCGCGCGCAATATCCATCCGGTCGGACACACGCGGCTGCCGCGCTATGCGCGCGGCCGGCACGGCGTGATCGACCGCGATCACGGGGTCTTCATCTTTCCCGACACGAACGCAATGAGCCGCGACAAGAAACCGCAGCACTGCTACAGCGTGCGCTTCGCCGCGCGCGAACTGTGGGGGCCCGAGGCCGCTGCGTGCGACAGCGTCTACGTGAATCTCTGGGATGACCACCTCGATCCCGCGTGAAGTCGATCTTGCCGCCTTGCCCGCGCTGCCGCGCGACGAGGGCGGGCCGGTGTTCAAGGCGCCGTGGGAGGCGCAGGCCTTTGCAATGACGCTCGCGCTCCATGCGCGCGGCGTATTCACGTGGCGCGAGTGGGCCGACGCGCTCGCCGCCGAGCTGGCGGGCGCGGCGGCGCGGGGGGAGCCGGACGACGGCACGCGTTACTACGAGCACTGGCTTGCCGCGCTCGAAAAGCTCGTCGCCGCGAAAAAGCTCGTGACGGGTCCCGAGTTGGCGCAGCGGACCGACGAGTGGGACGCCGCTGCCCGCGCCACCCCTCACGGCAAGCCGATCGAGCTGCGGCGGCGCTGAACACCGGGCGCAGTCGGCCGCCCGGTGCCGCGAGTTGGCCCCGGCATGCCAACTTGCCGCTGACCTATCACCCGGTTCCCGAGATCGCCCGAGCTGCCGTACCGAAGCAACGCCTCGAAACAGCCGGGGCGCGGGAAAGCGCTTGCTTCGCTCTGGTGCTTGGAATAGATTGCCCAGTAATTCACCGCTAATGCCGCTTTAACGCCAGTTTGGATCGCGGTTTTCTCCTGGGGAGGCGGCAGCAAGCATGAACATAAGGCCCATTTGCGCAGTCCGGGACCGCCTCCACACCTGCTCCCGGCGCACGGGCTGGGCGCGGCGACAGCGCTGCCGGATTGATTTTCCTTCTATCGTATGATGTAGATCAAATGCGGCCGGGACGTGACGACTTACCATGCGCGCACGCCAGCCGAGGAAGTATCAGTTAATGAACGACCGGGCCAGTTGCAACTACAACCGGGATTAGGGGGGCACAAGGCGATGGTGCGACGAGGCGCTTCAGTCATTCATTTGCACCCGGATACGGGGTGCGTCCCGGTGGCTTGCCGCGACTGCGGGGTCTACCGGTTATGCG
>JACQGN010000035.1 GCA_016199545.1 Betaproteobacteria bacterium
CCATCGCGGATGCGCGAACCGGAATCGAGCGAGTCCTGGTGGTAGCGCTCGATGAGGCTTTCCGCCGCGGCGTCCTGCGACGCGGGCAAGCGTGTCGCGTGCAGCAGGCGATAAAGGACCGCGAAATCCGCAAACAGCCCGTCCGTGAAAATGCGGTCGAGGTCAAACTCCAGATAGGTGAGCTTGACCAGGCGCGAACTGTCGCGCAGCAGCCGCAGCAGCCGGCCATTGGTCACCAGGCCGTACAGATCCTCGTCAAGCGTGAGGTATTCCTGCACCATCGCGTGCGCCGACATGCGCAGGACCGCCTTTTCCGGCTTGCGGTCCAGCCCCGACGGCTCGCGGCAGCCGGTGATATGCACCGGGGTTTGCCCGCGATTGGCCACGCGGTGTGAAATGGCGTAGGTCTTGCCATTCAACTCGACGCCGCGCGACTGGTATTCGAGCTGGTAGCCAAGCAGGCCGAGCAGCGGCACAACCCATTGCTGGCGGGTTTCGGTGGTGGCAGGGGAATCCGGCCTCAGTGTTTCCAGTTTGCGCTGGAAGATGCGCCAGTAGTCCTGGGCATCGGCCCAGGCGCGCGCGATCTCGTCCTTGACCCTGGCGTTGCGGTCGAAGCCAAAGTCCGCCGCTTGCTGGCCCGCGGCATCCTCGAGTCGTTCGAGGATGTCCGGGGAGAGAATGGCCCCCTCGATGCGGATGCTGGGGTAATTCACGGCTTGGCAGATTCCAGGTTAGCGAGGCGTGCTCTGCCCTTGTCGGTGAGCCGATATTGCTGAAGGCGGCTGCTGGGTTTGTCGGGAAGGGTATATTCGATAAGTCCCTGCGCCAAAGCGGGATGCAGGTAATTTTCGCGGAAGTTGGGGCGATGGCGGATTCCCAATGCCATCCGTAGATCACCGGACGATTGCTCACCTTGTTTTAGTAAGATCAGAAGCCGCTCGACTGGGTCGCTTGATTGGGTCGGTGACTGGGTCGGTGACTGGGTCGACTCTACCCCTGCCTGTGATTCCGCCACCTCCAACGCCGTCGGATGCACCGGCAACCGCACCATGAAGTAGCTGTAATCTTCATCGAACTCGAATTCGGCGGGCGGGGAGCTGTTCTTCCTCATCGCCTCGATGATTTTGGGGATACCAGTGCATCGCCCTTCGGTGAATTCCAGTTCCTTCAGGAACTCACCGATGCGGCGGTTTCGGTAGCGCCGAGGCTGGGCGCGACCGATGCGCAATAGTTCCAGCCGCACCGAGCGATCGGGCCCAGGGTAGCTGATCACCGTCAGTTCGCTGTGTTCAAGGCGGATTTCGACGGGCTCGCGTACATCGTAGCCACGGTGATAGACCGCATTGACCACGGCTTCCTCAATGGCAGCGTAAGGAAAATTTTCTACCCGCGTCGCCTCGGCACGGTCACGATGCTTGATGACGGTTTCGGTAATCAGGTTGCGCTTGATGTAATCGAGCGCGTCGCGGGTCATGCGGGGTATCGGGCCCTTGAATATCTTTTCCGAGAACTTGTTGCCGCCCGGCCCCTCCTTGGGAAACCAGACGACATCGATCTGCATGGCGGGGAAGAAACGCCAGGGTTCGGGGTTGAACATCATCAGGCCGACGTTGAGCGGAAACGGCGCTTCCGCGGCGCCGCCGATCACACCCATTTGCCGGCCCAATTTCAGGAGCGGGAGCTTGCGTGCCTGTTTGGCCAGGTCGCTACCCACCCGTTGGAGATAGTCCGTCATCAGCTCGCGCGACAGATCCTTCACTTTGGCGCGCTGGTTGATGCGGTCGTCGAATGGCACGGTTGCGGCGAGCGACAGCAATTCGGTCTCGTCAGCGCCTCTGGCGCGCACGGTGCTCGATCCCTTGCGGATGAAATAAGCGTATTCCTTGCCGCCCTTGGCAAAGCTGAGCCTCGCCTTGTACGGGCGCGTCTGGCCGCCCAGCACCCAGATCACCAGAATGTGCCGCCCGTTGATCGTCGCAGGCACAACCACGGGGTGGTAGTACGGCTGAATGGCGTTATGCCCAAGGTTCAGGATTTCCTTCTGGATGGCGTCGATCTGGCCCCGCTTTAGCCCGATGGGCGGCAGCCGGGGCTGCCCTTGTCTTTCGGCCACACCCACGATGATGTACCCGCCGCCGAGGTTGTGGAAATCGTTCGCGAACGCGCAGATCGTGTGCAGCACGGCGAGCGGATCCCAGCCCGCCTTGAATTCCAGTCGTTCCCATTCCACGGCCTTGCCGTGGAGCAGCGACTCGATGTTGATCGGCAGGGCCACAAGTTACTCGGGCAAGAGAACGTACACGCCGAGAAGATCCATCGGCAGAACGGGGTACACAACCTGGTAGCGCTGGCGGTCCATCAGCGCGCTGAAGCGCTCGTGTGCATCGACCAGCCGTTTCGATTGCTGCTCCGCGACGGCATCGAACTCCGCCCGCAAGCTCGCGAGAAGTTTGAGTTCGTTTTCGAGGAAGCCCGCGCGCGCCTGCGGCGAAAGGTCGGACGAGGCCCGCGCTTCGGTGAGCAGCTTCTTGGCCTCCGCATGGTCCAGGAACTCCTTTTGCTGCGGTGTCCCGCCCCAGCCCCAGAGCAGCATCTCCTCGGCTACGATCTTGTGCCCCGCTTTGCTCTGCTCGATGACGTTGCGGCAACGGAACAGGAGCAGCGTGGTTTTGGTGGCCACCTGCCGGGTGCGGACAATGGCGGCGCGCGCGGCACGCTTGTCCACACGCGCGAGGGTGTTGGCCATGACCAGTTGGCATAGCTGCTCGACAAAGCGGTGGTTACGCCCAATGTAGTGATAGCCCTCGGGCGTGGGCGACTGAAAGCTTACCTTGACCGGGTCTCCGGCCGGCAACAGGTCCCGCAGGGAAGGGGGAAGATTACCCGTGACGATGCGGTAGCCCTTGCGATCGCGCGTTACCTGAACGCCGAGCACATTATTGAGCGTCACGGATACGAACTCTTCCACGGCCTTGGGATCGCCGATGGCTTCGTCCACCTCGCGCAGGTCCGCCTCGATCTCCTGGGCTTTGATGGCGTTTTGCGCAAAAATGCTGCGGGACGCCTTTTCCCGTTCGGCGGCCTCGTCCACCTTGCGGGTGACATTGGCCTTGGCGGTGGCGGCCTCATCAAAATCGCCGAAGTCGAACTCGATCTGGTGCTTGTCGCGCTTCTTTTCGATCTGCCGCCCGGGATTGAGCAGCAATGCCTGCGTGATGGTGTCGATGATGCTCTGGGAATCCTCGGGGAACGGAACGTTAATGCCGGTGGCACGCTTGATCTCGCGCACCTTGCGCAAGAGCACATCGAGCACGATGCCATCGATCGGGTTGTCGGCCCCGTAGAGGAGGCAGGCCTTCACCTTCGGCGCTAGTTGTCCGAAGCGGTCGACGCGGCCCTCGCGCTGTTCCAGGCGGTTCGGGTTCCAGGGCAGGTCGTAATGCAACACGCCGGTAAAGTGCTCCTGCAGGTTGACGCCTTCGCTCAGGCAGTCGGTGGCGACGAGAACGCGCTGAGGCGAGCGGCCCATTTCCTCGATGCGCTGCTTGCGGAGTTCATCTGGCAGCTCGCTGGTAATGACCTGGAGGTCGAGCTTGGGGAAGTTTTTCTTCAGCGCCGGCACCAGTCGCTCGCCGACGTAGTTGGCCGTAGCGATGTAGCGGCAGAAGACGACGGGATTGAAGCCGGTGCTCAGCCAGTCGTCGAGGATCAACTCAGCGGAGGCGAGCTTGCTGTCATCCTTGATATTGCTCAGCCCGGCGAGCTCCTGCGCGAAATCCCGAAGCCGCCGGCGCTGGTGCTCGGTCCAGTCATTGCGCTCGATGACTTGCGTCGGTGCATTGTCGCCCTCGAAACCGAACTCGGTATCGCCGACCGGGTTTTCTTCGGTCTCGCGTGCGCTCTCGGATGTCTCTGCATCGTCGCCTGCCGCGGACGCCAGGTTTGACAGGCGGGTATTCAGCATTTCGATGCCTGCCGCGGGGCTGGACATGACCCCGCGCAACAGAGCGAGCGCGGTCCAATACTGAACCCGCTTCCGATGGCCGCGAGCGGGGTCCGGCGCGATCAGCTTGCGGGCGAAGTCGAGGATCGCTTCGAAGAAACGGGAATAACCGCTCGAAAGGTCATACGGCCATTCAAAAGCCTCACGCACCGGAAAGGGCGTGTCCTCGCCCATCCACTTCTCGACGTCGGCACGTTTGCGCTGCACGAAAAGGCGAGCAAGTTCCCGTCGCTCCGCCTGAGTGGAATTGGGCAAGTCGAGGGTTTCGAACTCGGGCCGGAGCAGGCCAAGCAGCGAGTGGAATTCCTCAGGCTTGCCGCTGTGCGGGGTGGCGGTGAGCAGGATCAGTTGCTGTCCGGGCTTGGCGGCAATGCGGCTGACCAGGTGGTAGCGCTGCTGCTGACTGGGCGAAGCGCCCGTCGGTCGCGCGCAGGTGTGGGTTTCATCGACGATCACGAGTTCAGGGCACTGCTCGACGAACACGTCCCGCCGAACGTCGGACTTGATGAAGTCGACGCTGATGACTTGATAGGGATAGTGGTCGTAGACGCTCGTATCGCCCTGGATCTGCCGGTCGAGACGAGCCTGGGTGTTCGAGCGGATGATGACCGCTTCCAGATCGAGTTTGGCCCGGATTTCCGTCTGCCACTGCTCGCACAGGTGCGGGAGGCAGATGACGGCGAAGCGACTGATCTTGCGCCGCTCCAGGAGTTCCCTGACGATGAGCAGTGCCTCCACGGTCTTGCCCACGCCCACGTCGTCGGCGATAAACAGCCGCACTGATTCCTGCCGCAGCGCCATGATGAGCGGCACCATTTGGTAGGAACGCGGGCGGAACGAAAGCTTGGCCAGCGCACGGAACGGGCCGGCGCCGTTACGGAAGGCGAGCCGGGCGGAGTCATACAGTACACGCGCGGTGCTGATGTCGCCGAGGTCCGCAGCAGTCGGCTCCGCGAATCTGGCATCCGCCGGCTGGTCACTTTCGACCCCCAGGGGCAGGTAGATGCCGGTGATCTCGTCATCCGAACCGCCCAGCGGCTTGACGATCAGGAGGTCGTTGTCCTCCGAGGGAAGCACGATCCATTCGCGCCCGCGCAGCGAGATCAGCTTGCCGGGCTGGAGCAGGGTCGTCATCGCACTTTCCTGAAGATGTCAGGTCGGGCAGCCACTTTTTCGGCCAGGTTATCCTTGTAGTAGTACACCCATACGTCATCGCCTTTGGCGATGATGGCTTGGCGTTTGAGCGCGTCGTCGGACTGTATAGATTTTTCGTCGTGCGGCGTACCGTCGCAAAAGATCCAGACGCGGGGCTCGTAGTAGAAGTCGGGCTGCACGTACAGGCCTTCGACCCGCTTTTGGGCCGAGTCGGGCAGGCGCAGACCGTTCTGATAGAGGAAATCAAGGAATTTCCGCTCGGTCGAGGAATTGGGGTCAACCGCGCGCAGCAGAGCCTGGTATTGGTCCTCATAGCTTCCGAAGCCGGTGTTCGTCTGGATCTCAATGCTGCAGATGCGCAGCTTCTCCAGCGCATCCTTGATCAGATGACGGTCGATAATCTTATGGTTGCGCTGGTTGTAATAGCTCAGCAGATCGTCGTAACTGGCCGGACCCTTGTAGCCCGCATCATCGTAACGACAGAGCGCGATCGCCTGCTCCACCACCTTGTGGAATACCGTGATGTCGTCGACGAATTGCGACAGGATCCCAAGGCTGCCCTCTGAAGCTTCGTAGAGGAGAATGTTGGGCGCTTCAACGTCGCCCATTGTGACCACGCTGATCTCGTTCGGCTCTACCTGGAACACGCCCTCGATGGCACGCTTGAGCGCATGTTGCAGGGTGATGACGCCATCGGGTTTCAGCCCGAGCGGCGGAATCGGTTCAATGTAAAGCGCGTCGGCCAGGTTCGAGGTCCACAGTTTGACCAGCCGGAATTCTTCCTTGAAGTTGCTACCCGGCTCGGGCATGGAATTGCGCCAATCGCCGGACACGACCCCTATGGGGAAGCCTTCCGATTTCTGCGATCGCCACTGTCTGTTCACATGCACCAGCCGCGCCGCCGGCACGTAGCGCAGGTTAAGCAACGCACTTTCGCTGGAGCGCACCACAGCCTTGCGGATGCGCTCCAGATGGCCGCCATCCACCGTGAAATACGTGTTGATCTCATAGCCGCGAGATACCCGTTCCTCCTCCTCGCAGGAGATGCGGTCGATTTCCTCGGCGCGCGATTCGGTCATCTCCAGCAGGTGATGCAGATGCTCCTTGTTTGCGTTGTCGCCGAGATTCAGGCCGCTGAGGGGGCAGATTTCCAGATCCTTCTGCTCTGCGGTCAGGAAGTAGCCGGTTTTCCTGCTGATCTTTGCCTCGGTCAGCGCGGACTCGGTGTCCTGCACGACGAGCTGCGTGACACGATACTTGCGCCCGTTGTGGTAGATGCGGTTGAGTGGGCCGAACTCGCGCAGGGCAATAGCACGCGGGCGGGAGATAAAATCGCCCGATGAATCGCTGGTTGGCAGAAAAATCCGCAGAGGCAAGCGCGTAAAGTTATAACCTGGAAGAAAACCCTCCGACGCCAGGTAGCGGTAGGGATAGAACTCCGACAGCTCCGACGACCTGCCGCCAAGATCGTTGCGCAGCAGGTCGAGTTGGCGAGTGGCCTGATCCTGGTTGCGCTTGTGTCTCTTATACTCATCGCTACCCAGTCCCAGAGTACCGCTTTCGATCCGTTGGGTAGCAGTGGTGAGGATCGTCCTTGCCGAACGATACAGGCGCCGCCAGCGATCCAGCGCCGAATCGAGGTGGTCGGCGAGTTCACTGAGGTTCTGCTCCACCCATTGATCGGAGTACCAAGTGGTCGCCTGCTTCTGGAGTTCAGGCGCAAAGTCCGCGATCACTTTCTTGAAGCCGAACTTCAGTTCGTTGAACTTGACGGGCAGTATCGCTAATCCGGCGCGGACCTCGCTTGCCAGCGGCATCTGATCGTTGTCATCCACGACCAGCCGCATGATGGACGGCCGTGCTCCACCCTGCTCCTCCAGGCCCGGCATGCCGACCTCCGACACGGCGAGCGCGTTCAGGTGCGTGAGCAGCAGTTCGCGATTGCAGAGGTCGAGACGTGACGCCTGAACCGCACCGGCGACGAGTTCAGCCTGCTGCTGGAAGTAATGCCGATCGTGGGGCGAGTAGCTGGAGCAATAAGTGAACACCAGCGCGCCCTGGCCGCTGCGTCCGGCACGGCCGGAGCGCTGAGCGTAGTTCGAGGCATTGGGCGGCGCGTTGCGCAGATGAACGACGCTCAGTCCGCCGATATCGATCCCCAGTTCCATGGTGGGCGAACAGAACAGCGCACTGATCTGGCCATCCCGAAATTGATCCTCGCGCTCGATGCGGCTGTCGGTGTCCAGCTGCCCGGTGTGATCCTCCCCGCGCTGCCGCTTGGTCTTGGAGAAATCACAGCGGTACATTTCCCGAAAAAACTCGTTTGGCCGCGGCGCCTGATCCTTGTACGAGCGCCGCTTGATCAGATCCGCTTTCACGGTGTCACCGTCGCCCAGGCGCCAGATGATCTTCTCGATCTTGAGGCGATAAACGGGTACCTCATCGTTCTGCTCGCTGCGAGCTGTCTGGGCTTTGAGGTAATCCGCCTTCTCCAGTTTTTTCATCAACAGGAGGATGAAGTCGCGATAGCGGTCTCCCCTGAGATCCACTTTCAAATCCCGTTGCCGGATGTACAGCTTGATGAACTTCCCTAACGCGCTGGCCGGCCCCATGCTCTTGGAGAACAGTTTCGCGGAGCGGTGCAGAGGGTCGTAGCGAATGAAGAACGGTTCGCGCAGTTCTTCGTTTCGGTCAAGCGTCCACGGCGCGCGCAACATCTCGCGAAACTGTTTTTCGTTCTCCTTGATCCTGGACTGAGTGAGGTAGTTTTCGCTGTGAATGGCGTATTCGAGCCGGAAGAAGTCAAGGATCGTACAGAGAAAATCATTTCTGTCGTCGTGACTTAGCTGGTTCAATAGCATTGTGTCCTGCCAGAATCCTTCCTCGGCAGCCACTTCCCTTAGCTCGAGATACTCAATGGCAAGCAGGGCGCACTGCTCGAGGTTGGGCAGGATGATCCGCCAGCTACGCCGCAGATCGGCTACCGCCCGGTAGAAGAGATAGGTCTGGAACTGCTGCTCGTAGAGGCGCCGCACATTGGCAAGCGGGGGCTCTTCATTACGATTGGCGAATTCCAGGAATGGCAGGGCGAGCGCGTGAAAGACAGCTTCGCCGAGGGTGGCATAGGTGAGCGTGTTCCCCGGCGCTTCCCTGAGTGCCTTGTGGATGCCGGCGCGCAGCCGGACGACCTGAACGAAATCATTGAAGTGCCCGGCCTGAAGCGCGGCATCCTGCCGGTTATCGGTGAAGCTTAGAAGCTTCTGATCTCTGGCGTGGTAGCCAGCGTCGTTCAACCGGTTGAGGATCGAGAACGCGGTGATAGTGGTCGAGGTGCTGCGTCCCTCGCTTCCCAGCTTGGTCAGCTTTGTCCCTTCGTTTGTTTTCGTATCGAAGAAGATACCGCCGGTCGGGTCGAAGAGCAGCGGCGCCTTCATGAACCATCCCCACCATTTCAACGGCTCTGTTTCCGAGCTTTTGCCGAATTCGTCGAAGTAAAGCTTGATGGGGAAAAAGGCCTTTTGCTTTGATTGTGGAACCGGTCCGCCTTTGGTCATGCGGAACCACGAAGGCGGCAGAAATTCCATGTCCTCGGCGGGATCCCAGACGTCCTCGCCTACGATGAGGTAGCCGTCTGTCGCCTCATCGTCTTCGTCCGAGCCCTCCCGGAATTCGCGCGGTTCCAGGCGATCGCCATTACGGGACACGCAGATGAACGCATGACCCGTTGCGCGGCTGAACGCATTGGGAAATATGAGTTTCTTATCGTCTTCGTCGTGTTTGAAAATACCCGGCTCCAGTGTGATGAACCGGTTCTCGTCCTGGTCGAGCGTGGTGTAGACCGAACCCGTTTGAGAGATGAACTGGTGTAATTTGAAGGGCAGTATCGTGTAGCGCTGCCCCTCATCCTGCAGCCCTTTGTTGACGGTACTGATCCACTGCAGCAGTGCCGCGAGAAACTGACGGCAAACCACATCCGCCAATCCGGAATGCTCGGATAGCGCCGCGACGATGTCGCTGATCTTTTGGGGATTGCGGCGAGCGAGGTGGCCATCGCGCAATTCCAAAGCAACGCGGTTCTCCAGCCACACGGCGACCGGATGGGTCTTCAATTGTTCGGTTGGTGTCTCCGGATCGATCCCCGTCTGAATGGCAGCCGCAAGTGCTGGCTTGGTTGGCATCGCGCCAGAAAACGAGAGTGACCGCGCCAGCGTCTCATTGATGACCTGATCCGGGGAAAATGCCTTTCCGAAGAGCCTCGTCGCAACCCCCGCAACTTCTTCCCGTCGGGAGGACGCGCTGCCGACAGAAACCATGGTCGCGGACGTACCGATGCAGGTCACGTCATGGGTGCAGTGCGACCGAATGCGACGGATCAGCATCGCCACATCCGCGCCTTGGCGACCACAATAGGTATGCAGTTCGTCGAACACGAGGAAGCGCAGGTTCTCGAATATGGCATCGCGAATGGACCGCTCCCGAATACGGGTCAGGAGCAACTCAAGCATCATGTAGTTGGTCAGGAGGACCTGGGGCGGCTTTTCGCGCATGCCTTGGCGCGCGTCCTCTTTCTCCTGGCCGGTGTATTGACCGAAGGTAATGGGAAACTCTCTCGTGCCTGCTTCGTAGTTGTCCTTATAGCGATTGAATTCCTCCGACTGTGAGTTGATCAGCGCGTTCATCGGATAGACCACCACAGCCGTCACCCCTGGTGAGCCGGGCCTGGAGAGCAGGTGGTGGAAAATCGAGCCGATGTAGGTGAGCGATTTGCCCGATCCCGTTCCGGACGTGACAATGAAATCCCTGTCGGCGGTACCCAGCTTGATCGCTTCTACCTGGTGCCGATAAAGTGAATAACCCTTGAAGATGTCAGCGATGTCACGGTGCAAAATGCCGGCGTGCGCGAGGTCCGCCACGCTGCCTGCCATCTCGAACGCCGGATTGAACTGGAGGAGTGGCTCGGGCCAGAGCTTTCCTTTTTCCAACTCACCCTCAACGACGACTCGGATAGCCGGGTCGGCGATGTTGAGGAAGCTGCGAATATAGGTCGCGTAGTCATCGACAATTCGCGAATGAGTCTGAAAAACGTTCATAGGCGAGGCGCTGATGCGAGGCTGAGACACGAAATGAGTACGCCAACCTTGCTGTCGAGTCGGGACGGAGCGATAAAAAAATGGTAAGGGAATGCAAGCTCTCGGACGACAATGCGGCAGGAGCAGTTAGGCCTGGCATGTTGCACGCGTACAACCTGCCCCTTCTCCTGCGTTAGCAGGGCATCGATCGTCGCCCTCGCTTCTTTTTCACTGGACAAGGCTTGCCCCCCGGCGCGGCGTTACGGAACGATTCTACTCGCGATTGGTGAAAAGTGACGAGGGGCTACGCCCCCGCTACCCATGACGGCGTGCCCGATCTCGCGGCGCGCGGCGTCTCGTGCCTCATACTCGGCGGGCCGGGCAACGGCGAGGGCGACCAGCAGGCGCTGCTGTGGCACGCGCAGAAGATGATCGAGGCCGCGGGCTCAGCGCGCAAGGAACTCAAGATCTTCACCCGCGCCGAAGGCGGCTACCACCACTGCCAGGTGGACAATGTCAACATCGGCGCCGCCTACATGTGGGACTGGGTCGCCGAGGTGCTCCAGGCGCAGCGCTGACCCGGTCTCCAGGCTTACACTGCTCCCCGCGTCAGTGCGGCACTCTCCGCGCGAGCGCGTTCACGTCGCTCACCACGTCGATCACCACGGGTTTGTTCATGGCGAGAGCGCGCCTGAGGGCGTCGCCCACGTCACCCGGCTTCTCCACGCGAATGCCGGCGCAGCCGAAGCCCTCGGCGATCTTCGCGAAGTTGACTTCGGTAAAGGTCCACATGTCGGTCCAGCCCCCGCGCGGGTTGTTGTTGTAGGCAACCTTGTTGAGCGTGATCTCCTGGTTGAGCCCGCTGTTGTTGTTGACGACAATCACCAGATTGATGTTGTGGCGCCGCGCGGTTTCGAGTTCGGCGATGTGATAGTAGAAACCGCCGTCGCCGGTGAAGCACACCACCGGCTTGTCCGGCAGCGCACACTTCACGCCAAGCGCGCCCGGAAATCCCCAGCCCAGCGAGCCCGCGCAGCGGAAATACTGCTGCGCGGGATGCTTGATATAGAACATCGTGCCGGTCCACATTCCGGCATGTCCGGTGTCCGATACCACAACGCCGTCTGCCGGCAGCGCCTCCGAAATCTCCCTGCAAATGCGCTCGGGCCGGACCGGCACCGCATCGGAATTGCGGTGGGGTTCCTCCTCGGCGCGCCACTTCGCGACCAGTTGCTGCACGCGCGCCGTCCATGCCTTCGCCGCCCCGGGCGATCCGGGCTGCGCCAGATCCAGCATCTGGCGGAGCGTGACCTTGGCGTCGCCCAGGATCGAAACCGCGTTCGGATAGTTGCGGCCCAGTTCCGAGGCGTTGATATCCAACTGAATCACCGCCGTGCCCGGCTTCGGGAAACGCCAGAAGTGCGTGACCATCCCGCCGGCGCGGCTGCCGACGAAAAACACGAGATCCGCTTCGAGCAGCGTATTGTTCGCGCACTCGCGCGAGTAGCTGCCCGAGATCCCGGCCGATAATGGATGGGCGTCGAGGATCGCGGCCTTGGCATTGAGCGAGGTGACGACCGGGATCTGCAGCTTCTCCGCCAGCGCCACCAGCTCGCGCTGCGCGCCGGATCGAACCACACCTCCACCCGCGACAATCACCGGTCGCTGCGCTTTGGCCAGCACCACGAGCGCCTCGCGCACGCGCTGCGTCTCCGGCTCCGGGCGGAAAGGGGGCACCCGGGAGTATTGCTCTTCCACCAGCGGCTCGAGATCCGCCTCCTGCTCGCTGAACTGCCCGCCGCGGTTCTGCATCTGCAGGTGCACCGGCCCCGGCGTGCCCGAGGTCGCGTCGCGGAATGCCTGGCGCAGCAGGTCCGGAATCCGCGTGATCGTCTCGACGGTCGCGCTGAATTTCGTGACCGGGGCGAACTGGGAGAAGTCCTCGACTTCCTGATACGCGTGCCGGTAACGGGCGCTGGGCAGCGTCCCGCCCGAGATGGCGATCACGGGAGAGCACGCCATGTAGGCGTCGCGCAGGCCGGCCGCCAGGTTGGACGCGCCGATGCACTGCGCCATGCACACGCCGGGCCTGCCGCTCGCCCGCGCAAAACCGTCCGCCATGTAGGCCGCGGCTTTCTCCCCGTGCACCATCACGCGGCGGATCGGCATGTCCTCCATCTCCGCCAGCGCCTTCGCCATGATGGCTGGCACGAAGAAAATATGCGACACGCCATAGCCGTTCATCATCTCCGCGAATGCGCGGGCACCCGTCATTCTGGGCATGGAATTCTCCCTTGCTGTCGATGGTTGGGGGACATCAATCCATGGAGCGCTCACCATCTGCCCCTGCACCTGTAGCAGCTCCGAGCGTCCACTTCACCTTTTTGGAGGCTATTTCGGACACGGCCTGCGGATATTGACCTACGTCAACAGTGTCGCGATCCAGGCGTCGACTGCCGGCGCCACGGTCGCCCCCAGAGCGTAGGCGAAGAAGGCGGCAAGCGCCGCGGCGAAGACATCCATCGTGTAGTGCGCGCGCAGCACCAGCACGGTTGCGGCCTCGAGGGCGGCGATGACGAACATGACGGCTGCAAGCCACGGCGGGCCGGCGTGTGCGAGTTCGATCGCGCCCAGCACCGCGATCGCCGTGTGACCCGAAAAGAAATAGTCGTTGTCGGTGCCGTAGGTGACCAGCAACGCCGGAAATCCGGGGTAACGCCAGATCGAGCCCGACGGGGTCGGCAGCGCGCACACGACCTGGCATACCTGGCGCAGCAGGAACAGCACGAAGAGCGCGATGAACGGCCGGAAGCTCGGCCCGAAAATCGCCGCGGCGAGCAGATAGAGCCCGATCAAATCGATCACGGCGGACGTGGCGATGAGCGTGGCGTTGGTCGCCCGTGGATGCACGGTGAACCACGCGTGCAGGGGCGCGCTCCACTCGTGCACCCGGTCCCGGATACCGGCAGCGAGGAACCGCTGGGCGAGCAGATGCTGCGTCCAGAACCATCCCGCCAGGCCCACGCCGATGAGTGCAATGCGAACCAGAATCTCGCCCATGGCGGTCACTTCATCGCTGCGTTGGGATGGACCTCGGCGAGAGAGGCCGCCAGCATCGCCTTCATCTGCTCGCGGACTTTCACCATGACCGGGTCGCCATCGGCCTCGCGCTGCTCCTCGGGAGACACCTCGATCGGCTCGCCCACGTCCACCACCGCGCGCATCGGCGCGTGCACGCGTGCGATATCGGTGGTGTCCTCCTCGAAGCGTTCCACGGTTTCGAGTATGCGCTCCGCCGTCGGCTCCGGTTCAAAATAGCCCGCCGGATAGAACGCGAGCTGCTGCGCAAAGGTCATGTCGGCAAGCTGCTGCTCGCGGCGGTCCTGTTCCGCCTCGGACAAATTGCCCCCGGCCATCTCGGCGAGGATCGCCTTGCGCAGCACCTTCACCCGCCGCACGACGCCGCCGGCGTGCCGTCCCTGGGCCCACTCGTCCTCCAGCGGGCAGAGCAACCGGTCGACGAGACGCCCCACGCGCTCGCCCACTGCTCCCCGCTGCGCTTCGCCGAAGTACTCGATCTCCTTCAACGCGAGCATCGCGCTGCCGACCCTGAGCACGCGCTCGACGAGCGGCAGCTCGCGCTGCGGCCGCCACGCCATGCGCGCTTCGATGGCCTCGAGCACCGGCGTGACGGCATCCTCGATGTCGCCATCGAAGAAGTAGCGGATCGCAATCGGGTGGATCACGACGCGGCCGGGAGGCGACTGGGCGGCGCGCTGGCGGGCGGCGCCGCGCGCCATGATGGCGGCGCCCTCCATCAGATAGTTCAGGCGGTCGTTGTTCCGGGAGATGACGCCCTCGGGGAAGATGAGCATCATCCGCTCGGCCTCGGCCAGCAGCTCCGTTGCGTGGTTGAGCGAAGTTCGGTCCGAGCCTTCGCGGTGGACGCTGAATACGCCCGCGCGCTGCAGCAGCCACGCCTGGAAGCGGTTCTGCATGAAAAGGTGCCAGCTCGCCATGGTGTAGAAGTAACGCCGCACCTGCCCCGCCAGCACGGCAATCACCATCGGGTCGCACGGCCGGCAATGATTGGGCGCGATCACGATCCCGTGGCCGGCGGCGATCGAGGCCCGGAGCCGTTCGACGCCGCGGCAGGTCACGCGCGCCACACCGTGGTACTTGCGAAGGTAGAAAGGCAGGCACCGCAGCAGCAGGGCCGGCCAGAACGTGCCGCGGCTCGGCGGGAAAAAGCGGTAGGGTTTTGCTACGACTACATTCTGCATCCCGGCGCTTGATTCTCCCTTGCGTTCCCGGCGCGCCCGGCGCACGCGGAAATCCCGGCGGGATTATGGCACAGCGTCAGGCACGCGCACGCTGGCCGCATCACCGGCCCGGTTCCCGCGGGGCGCCTCAGTTGATAACCGCCCGCTGCGCGTGTAGCCTACGCCGGAAAGCAGGCGCCTGTCCTCCCTCTCCCCCCGGGAGAGGGATCGAGGGTGAGGGAGAATTTTGAAATGAGTTCCATCAAGGGGATTCCTCGTTGAAGCAACGCATGCTGGGCGCCTCCGGCCCCACGGTCTCGCTCCTCGGTCTGGGATGCAACAATTTCGGCCTGCGCATGGAGATCGAAGCCGCGCGCGCGGTCATACACAAGGCGCTCGATCTCGGCATCACCTTCTTCGATACGGCTGACGTTTACGGCAAGCGCGGCGGCTCGGAAACCGCCCTCGGCATGTATCTCGGCGGCCGGCGCAAGGGCATCTTCCTCGCCTCGAAGTTCGGGAATCCCATGGACGATTCCGGGACCATGAAAGGCGGGTCGCGCCGCTACCTCATGTCGGCGGTCGAGGCGAGCCTGAGGCGCCTCAGGACCGACTGGATCGATCTCTACCAGATGCATCGCCCGGACCCCGCGACACCGGTCGAGGAGACGCTGCGCGCGCTCGACGACCTGGTGAAGCAGGGGAAGATCCGCTACATCGGCTGCTCGCAGCTTGCCGGCTGGCAACTCGTGGAACGGCAGTGGCTCGCGCGCCACCATGGCCTCACGCCGCACACATTCTGCGAAGCGGAATACAGCCTTCTCGCGCGTGACGCGGAGCGCGAATTGATACCGGCGATGCGGGCGTACGGCGCGGGACTGGTGCCGTTTTATCCGCTCGCGAGCGGATTCCTCACCGGCAAGTACAAAAGAGACACCCCGATGCCCGAAGGCGCGCGGCTCACCAAGGGCAAGCGCTACTCCGACCGTTTCATGACCGACGCCAACTGGAACGTGCTCGAAAACCTCGAGAGCTTCTGCGAGGAACGGAGGCGCACGCTCCTGGAACTCGCGTTCGGCTGGCTCGCGGCGCAGCCGGTCGTCGCCAGCGTCATCGCCGGGGCGACGCAGGCCTCACAGGTCGAAATGAACGCGAAGGCGATCGACTGGGAGCTCACCCCGCAGGAACTCGCGGAGATCGACCGTATTACCGGCAAGGCGGAAGCGGTGCCGGTGGTGTAGGCCGCCGGGCGGCATCACGAAGCCCACCAAACCCATCCCCACCCTGCGCCCGCGGAGGACGGAGCAGGATTCCGTTGGCTTTAGCCAATGGATGCGACCCCGCAGCGGGATGCAAGCGCCGGATCTCCGCGTGCTATTGTGCGCCTCCACGGTCACATCCCCATAGAAATCATGGGGCCCCTGCTCCACGCTCCGGCGCACCTCCCCTTGAAGGGGAGGGAA